>NZ_JAMOYX010000001.1:0-351622 GCF_023669465.1 Dorea sp. MB18-49 | reverse complement strand
ATATATACCAGTATATATGAACAACGTTCTTTATCAGGCATGTATTTATCTGTTTTCTGTGGTTTTCATTTTTGATTAATGCCCGAATATCTGGGCTTGAAGTAAATGAATTGATAAATATAGATACGTTGCAGATGCTAGAATTTATCTGCGTGCCGCTAGAATAACATGCCTGATTTTTATTTTCAATGCAATTTCTAGAAATACTGATTTTTTGTGAACTTTCTACAACTCCTTCATCTTCCCAAGAATCTCCTGATAAAACGCTTCCTGATCCCCGCCATTTCTCATATCTTCCAGAATCATTCCATCTTTCAGAAGAATCAGCCTGCTGCAATAACTTGCCATCTTCGGATCATGTGTTACCATAACAATTGTCTTGCCAAGTTCCCGATTGATATGACTCAGTGTATGGATTACCACATCACCGGACTTAGAGTCGAGGTTTCCGGTCGGCTCATCCGCAAGTATCAGATCCGGATTATTGATCAATGCTCTGGATATCGCCACTCGCTGCTTTTCGCCTCCGGATAATTCATACGGCTTCTTGTTCATTAGATGTGTAATTCCGAACTGTTCTGCATATTTCTGCGATTCTTCCATACACTCTTTCGCACTCTTCTTATCCAGGATCTTCGGAAGCATGATATTTTCCCTGACGGACAGACTGTCCATCAAATAGAAGTCCTGGAACACGAATCCGATCTTTCTCCGTCGTATGTCCGCAAATTCATCCTTCCACAAATCTTCCGTATCATGTTCTTCAAAGAACAGCTTTCCTCCGGTCTGACGGTCTATCATACCCAATAGTTTCAAAAGTGTCGTCTTTCCACATCCGGATCTTCCCATAATTCCGACAAACTCCTGTCTCTGGATAGAAAAATTTAATCCCTTCAGGACGTGGATCTCTTTCTTCTTTTCACCATCTTCTCCATACTGCACATAATCACGGACCAGATTCTCTGCTCTTAATACGTCTGCTGTTTTTTTATTTTCATTCTTTTCTAATTTTTCATTCATTACAAATCTGCTCCCTTTTCAATCTTTTTCACAATCGTATCTTCCAGCCACTTCAGATTCAGCCACTGTAATATGAAATATATAATCCAGAGTACACCTGCATTTATCACATAATTCTTCACATCATTCAGATGATAATCCCTGAGTCCAAATACAATTCCAGAATACAGTACCGTAACTATAACGACAATAACAGATGGGATCGTCACAAACCGGCTGATTTCCTTTTTCTCGATGCAGATTCGTTCCCTGCGATTCATTCCCAGACGGTTCATGAACTGATACCGTTTCCGCATATCCGGCAGTTCCATCTGAACCTTCATATGAAGTAGGAGCATACTGATCACAGATAAAATAATAAGCACAAATCCATTCATCACACATTCAAGGATTCGCTCCATCTGCCGCTTTTTCGCTGCTTCTGTCTTCGTATATGTACTTTTTACAAGCGAATCAAATGACTCATCATATGCATGTTGCTTTGCAAAATCTATTGTCAACTGATCTGCTTTTTTCTGGTATTTTTCCGGTACATTTGCAAGGACAAGTTTCGTCGGCCATTCATGGATATTTTCTTCCAATACCGCATCCGACGTTTTTATTTTTTCTCCCGTATTCATGTCTGTCGTTTTCCAATAGTCTTTTATTTTGCCAAAATATGCATCAGCGAATACAATAAGATTCTCGTATTTTCCCTGTTTGAATGCACCGATCAGACTCGAAGTCTCGGAGCCTGTAATCGTCCGTACCGGATAATAAGTCTGGTGCTCCATTGTATCAAAGCCAAACAATGGCTGTCCGATATGCAGATTCGGATGTATCATCAACTGATAGTGATCAATTGGTTTCGCCTTTGTTCCCTGATCTTGCTGATACACGACATAAATTTTCTTTCCGTTCTTGTCAAGATTCAGATGCTTTTTCGGTTTTTCTCCGACTGCCTTCTTTAACTTTCGATAACAGCTCTCTGATATACCGATATTCTGGCCTTGCTGCCAGACAAGATCAAATGGTCCTTCCAGACGTTCTGTATTATCAATCGTTGTTGCCCGGACCATCGGAATACTGGTCACTTCTGCTTTGCATTCTTGCTTAAGCTTTTCGATAATCCCTGTATCATTACTATTCGCAAGCCATACATAGTCGTATGGGTACAGCGTATCCGTCTTATCTGCGATTCTGTTAGATACAACTTTTACCAAGAAAAAGGACATCACACATACATGTATCACAATCATAAGTGTCAGATACTTTACAGTTGTCTGGTATCTGTGTCGTATCATATGTTCTTCCGGAAGGGTTCGCAGGTATTGATCCATAGACGTTTCTTTTTTACGCAGGATCATGGCACCTATATTATACAGAAAAACATACAAACACAGGAAGAACCCACACAAAAGAAAGATACTCTCTGAAAATCTTCTCTGTGTATACAGATACAGGACGATTACTCCCAGCAGCCCGCTGATCAACGCCCCTGCTTTTCTGTATATTCCCGGAATCTTCTCACCTTTCACCGCTGCATTTCTGGCATCGGCGGAACGTTCTCCTGCATGGATATCCCCAGAGATACCAAAAGCAAACAAACAGATAACAGCTATCACGATTGCCGTGATCAGATACACCTTCCACGATACCTCTGATTTCATATCGATTTTAGGAAAATGCTGTATAACAGCGGCATATATGCCAAACAAAATGGCTCTTCCAATCACAAATGCCGTCACCAGTGCCACCGCAAATCCGGCAAGTAATTCTCCGATCCAGGACCAGAACACGGCATTGCTCCGCATGCCAAGTGTCCGGAAAATCCCATCATCCGCCATCCGTTTTTTCCGGTAGAATACCATGACAACCGTAATCAAAAACAATGATATCAGTACGATCACGATCAGGCAGTCCTTCATAATCTCAGTCAGCCCAAGCCCTAGTAATTCATTATCATATCCATAGCTTCCGGAAAATGCCTCTCTCATTCCAAATCCAATGAACAGAAATGCTGCCGATAACAGAACCGATACAAATAAAAAAGAAAAATCTCTCCAGTGATATTTAAAATTCTCCCACAGCACATGGTAATAAAGCTTCGAATATTTCCCTGGAAAATATAATCTTCTTTTCCGTTCCTGTTTATAATGCTTATCATTTTCCTGAGTTTTCAGGATCTGTTCACCGGATTCTTCCCATTCTTCCATGGATTTATGCATCAGTAACCGTATCCCCGTCCATATCGGAAATACTGCCAGATACCCAAGTAGATACATCGGGAATACCTGTATCGTACCCGCACTGCTCCATGAACTGTTAAGTCCAATCTCGGCCACTACCGACAGCATTGCAAATAATCCGATAAGTTCTATGATAGATAAAAATTTTATTTCCCATCCCTTGATGTTACAGATAAGCCGTATTGTTTCGATTACTTCAAGAACGACATACAGCATAACACATACCGTGAATGTTTTTGCCAGTGTATGAATATCCAGTGGTAATGCATCTGCTGCTCCGTCTAAAAACGTCGTGTTATATGTATCTGCACAACTGTGATTTCTCAACACAGCAATTACATACATAATAAAATTCTTCCGTTCTCCCGTTATATTCATCCACGGAAACAGAAAATATATCTGAAGTATGATCCCCAGAATAATATTCATCCGTCTCTTTTTCTCTTCCATTCTCATTCCTCTTCCGCCCCTCTTATATCATATATCGAGATGATACAGACCAGATACTCCCCGTAAATTTTATATCGGAATATGCCGTCATATTTTCTGACAATATCCTGTATGTTCTTCATTCCATATCCATGAAGTATCTCATCTTCTTTTACTGATACAAATTCTTTCTGATTCTGCACCGGCATTTCTTTAATTGCATTTGAGGTCTCAATATATAATAAATGATTCTTCTTTTTTATCTTAATTTTTATCCAGCGCTTTTTATCTTGGATCCGTTCACAGGCTTCCAGAGCATTATCTAGAACGTTTCCAAAAAGTGAAATAATCTCCCTGTCTGAAAACGGAAGGGTTGCAAATACTTCTGTCTCAATCTGCATATCCGTCTCTTTCTCTTTTGCATCTTTCGTCTTTTGATTGAGGATCATATCCAACATGCGGTTACCCGTCCAAATCTGATAGCTGTCATCCAGCATATCATCACTTAATTCATTCAGATACTGGTGCAGTCCTTCCCAGTCTCTCTCCTGATCGTATTTTTTCAATGCAAGCAGGTGATTTTTCATATCATGTACAACCTTCCGGCTCTTTAACATTTCCTGATATTTTTCTTCCAGCGCTTTCACTTTTACCTGCAGCAACTGTTCGTCCCGCTCTTTCAGTTCTGTCTTATGCTTTGCTGTCTCCGTATCCCATGCAGCCGCCTCGATATCCAGAAACATCCAGATTCCAATAATACCTATGAATATCACCATATACATATAGATTCTAAGCTTGAACAGCGCACTGTCATCCAGATAGATGTATGAAGCATCAAGATATAAGAAAAAAAGAACGATGGCAAGAACCCAGACATACCTGTGTATATCAAACGTTTTGATCCCTTTCATATGTCTGTACAATTGCCATAGTTCAATCATCTGCATCACAATCATAAATGCTATGATCATGGTAAATGTCACTGCCGCAAAACCGGAATATTTCCATAAGATTGGATGCCCCGATAAGAAAATATAATTATATGCCTTGATGCAGCTTTCTTTCCGGAATATCTCGATCAGATACACGTGAATCGTGTGATACCCTCCGTCTATACGGATCCATGGAAAGAAGAAATATATTTGCAGCAGAATCCCCATACAAACATCTGCTTTTCGCTTTCTCGTCCATTCTTTCATTCTACATTTCTCCAGTATTCCATGATCTGTGTCTTCACATCCTGAATAGTCTCTGCCCCTGCCTGAATCTTAATCCCGTCTTCCAGATAGATGGCAGCCGTCGTGATCCGATCCACATGATCGATATTGATAATATAACTTCTTCCGGCAAATATAAAAGCCGGGCTTTTCAAATCTTCAAAAATCTGATGCAGTGCCAGACGTTCTTTGTATGCGCCATTTACCATTACAAATTCAACATACTTCTGCCCTTTGACCTTGCGGATACAGATAATGTCTTTATGATATAATTTTCTCTGGTCCGTCACCCCACCGATCCAGAAGAAATTCTGGCTCTCTTTTTGCTTTTCCTGATAAATTTTCTGTAATACTGCCGGCAAACGTTCTTTCATATCTCTTTTCAAAATATACTGATATGCCTCGAGGACATAACTATCCACTGCAAATTCGGCGTACGATGTCAGGAATACCAGGCAGATATCTTTTTGTTCTGCCTTTAAAATTCTTCCCAGATCGATCCCGCTTTTCCCCGGAAGATCAATATCTGAGATAACTACATCGTAGTGCTTCTTAACTTCCAGAAATTCTTCGGCTGTTTTATATATTTCGGTGGTTATATCCTGCACCTTAAGTTTCTCGAACTCCCGGCTAATAAGTCTTTCCACTTCCTGTCTTGTATGTTCTTCATCTTCTATCATTGCTATCTGAAACATTTATATTTTCTCCGTATTTATTCACATAATTATTGCATTCATTGTACCACGATAGTTACAAATATTGTTATAACTGGCCATGAATTCCGGGATTTGTGGCCATGAATTCTTGAAAAAACGTCTGCTGATACAGAAAACTTACCATTGGCAAAGCTCCTTACAGATGTTTTGGCAGCCAAGCAGCTCCTTACGAACACATGGCAACACAAAAGAACTGCTATTTTAAGACTTTACTCCTAAAACAGCAGTTCTTATTTTTTCAATCATTTACTTCTAATATTTTCAACCAGCAGCTCGTACTTTTCTCATTTCCGATAGATATTCCATCTATTCCGCTTTATTCAGTCCCATGTCCTCACTCGCTTTTGTCACAGGAACTTCCACCATCACAGAGTTGTCATCAATCTCTACCGAATATGTCTTATGGATCAGGCAGTTCACCGGATCTTCTGTTGCAACAACTACTGCAAGTCTGTGTCCTGGCTCTACGGTATATCTTGTCGTATTGAGATATACGCTGTAATCGTGATATTCGCCTTTTTTAAGCTCGATACTGTTCTGTGCTGTCTCCGGCGCATAACCTGCTTCAGGATTACACAGATCTGCAAATGCACGTGTGATCACGCGGTATTTTTTATGTACAGTATTAAATTCTGCCTCATCAAATGCCGGAAGATCTCCACCATTAATGATTCCGCCTTCTTTTACTGTCGTGACCGGAACAATATTTCTTTCCGGATCTACAGTCTGGATACTGTCGAATTCTTCGTCACATACATCACAGAGAAGCACTGCAATCTCTACATCATCCATTTTGCCGGATACTTTGGAATTACCAAGCTGCATGGTCAGTGTATCCACATCGTTTCTGTTTTCCGGATCGAAATCTGTTTCGATATTTCCGTCTTTTAATGCTGCCTTTAAGTTCAGGCATACCGTTCCCTGTACAGTCACGGCTTTTTCAAATGGATCTGTCACATAGCGCTGAGCCATATTTGTAGACTTCAGTGCCATCACATCATCGAAGTTTTCTGCACTGACACCAGCTTTTTCCCAGTCTGTATCAATCACTGTCTTACTCTCTTCTTTTGAAGTAAGCTTCATGGTATACTCTGTTTCCCATGCACTTTCTGTTTCCCATTTTTTCTGATCATAGTTCGTCTGAGCAAGTACTTCCGGCATCTTTTCGGCACCATTTTCTACTCCGTACAGATAATGGGATATCCATTCATTTACGATATCATCATAGAATTTTCCATCGATCAGGATTCCGTAATTCTTATTCGCCATGGTCGGTGTGATATGCGGCCCCTGATGAAGGATCAGTTTCACTGTCTGCCCTGCCTGTTCGAATGCGGTATGCATCATTTCGAACTGTTTTGTAGATACATTTTCGTCGTTGAATCCATGTACAATCAGTGCACTGCACTTGATCTGGTCTGCATGCAGACGATAGTTTCCGGCTCCCCAAAATTCCGGATCATAGTCGAATCCGCATTTTAACTGCTGAAGACTTAATTCATGATGGAATGCTGCAATATCATCCAACTGTTTCTCAGATAATGTCTCATCGTTATAACGGCTGGAACAGAAATATGCCAGGAAACTGTTCAGCATCTCTTTCGGCCAGTAGCGCTGTGCACCCTGCATATTCTGCTGTGTATACCAGTCTGCGATACCTGCAACCGGAACGATTGTTTTCAGGCCTTCTACGCCTGTGGTTGCAACTGCAAACGGCATGGTTCCGGCATAAGATCTTCCGGTCATGGCAACATTCCCATTCGCCCAGTCTGCCTTCGTCTCGATCTTTCCTTCACGGTCTGCGTAAGCCACTCTGTCGCCATGCAGCCATTCTACAACAGATTTGAATGCATCTCTTTCATACTCTGAACCGACATAGTTGAATCCATCTGAGCCAAGCGCTCCGAATCCGGCACTTACAACCACTGCAAAGCCGCGCACCAGATAATAATTGAAGTTATCCAGATTTTCATATACCATGCTGTTATTGTTTCCTTTATCCGGATAATACCAGTCTGCCGGATCTGCCTTTAATGCAAGATCCATGGCACTGATCATTCCTTCCGGGATACGTGCAGGCACTTCTTTGTCAAGATCTGCAAAATCAATTTTGCGGTATTCTTTGCTTTCCACTTCTTTCATATGATCGTATCCGTCTGCCTGTACACCGGCACAATACGGACGTGCCTCATATAACGTTGCCGCCTTATAATTGCCTTCTACGGCACTTCTTGGAACCTGGATGAATGCTTTAACGAGATCTCTCTTTCCGTCTCCATCCATGTCATAGTCAGATTCCACATATACACAGTATCTTACGATACTTGATGTCGCAGGATCGTATTTTTCTCCTGTCTTTCCGTCTGTGAATTTGAAAACAGGCTGTGCAAGTCCATTTTCGAATACCGGTACTTTACTGTAATTCTTTTCTTCCATTGTAAAAACCTCTCTGATTCAATATTTTACCTAAGGAATATTGTACCACGCATTTCGGAACCGGGCAAATTTTCTTTCTGAAAATATCTGGAAATAACTGATACAGAAAAATGCGTAAAAACAGTTTTTTATCTGTTTTTACGCATCTGTAATATATCCAAAATCGTATCATACACTGACGGATTGTCTTTGATCACAATCGCCAGTTTTTCTTTTGCCTGATTCAGCTGATGAAAAAGAAGTCTCACATTTGATTTTCTGCCTTCACTCGTTGTTATACGGGTTATTTCATAAGAAGCTTCACTAATCTTTCCCGCACGGAGATAACCGTCCTCATCATAATAATACTGTTCATCCAGTACGGCTACCAGGCAGTTCACATCCCGCATTGCCGGATTCTGATAGAGATATCCCCGTCTCGCATAGCCTTGCATCAAACATACTGCTTCTGTATCATCATTCGCATACACCACTTCAATATTAGGATAGCCCTTCTGCCCTTTTCTCCGCGACAGATCCAGCATGTTCTGAATAAAGGAAGAAAGTTCTGCATTTGTACGGATACGGTTCGTCATATGAAAGCTCTGCACATCCGGCAGGCTCGCAAGTCTTTGCGATATTTCACGATCCAGTTCTTCAGGCGAGATCATGTCTTCCGTATCACTGGAGAAGATTATCGGAATCTGCTTTTTACATTCTTCTAATATCTTTAATTGCTCCACAGAAAGCAGATGTGCCTCATCCACCAGAATAGCACTGTATGGCTTTAAGAATGTATCAAACGCTTCTTCCGCACACACATTTTCTGTCATCGTCTGCTTTGCTGCCTGAAGTGATAACTGACGATCCGACAGAAAATCAATCCGGCGCAGACGTTTATGTAAAATTCTCCAGTCCTCTCCTGATTCTCCGCAATGAATCATGCAGACTCTCTGACGTACCGACAGCTTCATCGCAAGATCATACAGAAGCAATGTCTTTCCCGTCCCCGGAAGTCCGCTGAACCAGTAATAGTCGGAATGTTTTGCTCGGATTCCTTTCAGGATCTGTCGTTCGATATCTCTTTGCTGTGCCGTTAGAAAATATTCTTTCTGTAAAAAGCGTTCCGGCTCTCTGAGCGGTGAGATCAGATAGAGTTCTGCGCGGAACAGTTCTTCGATATTCCCGTCATAATCCGGACTTTCTCTTTTCAAAGCTCTGCATAATTCGTCCCAGTCTGCCTCTGCGATATGATCATGATTCGTCAGTCTTACCAGACGGTTCTGGCTGCTGATATAAGTATACGAATGAATCGTTCTTCCAAGCACCGACAGATAATAGCGGTTCTGCAAAAGCTGTCTGCGAATGGCCTCATCCGATACCACACCACTTTTTAACTCAATATTTACAATCTGGTCTTCTTTGATCTGAAGAAGATCAAATTCTTTTCCCAGTCTCGGAATCTGAAACGAATAAAAGAAACGAAGTGCATATACATCCTCCATACAGGTTTCCAATTCGGCTGTCAGTGCTTTCATACTTTCCAGTTCCCATTCCCGCATTTTCAGAAAATAGTCTCTTCCGGATAACTGACGTTCCAGTTTTTGCAGCTGTTCGATATTCTGATTTCTTGTGATCGTATAAATGGATATAGATTTCATTTTTTAATCTTTAACCCTCTTAGATATTCTTTCTGCTCTGGCGTGATCCGGTAACTTTCGATAGCTTTTTGGATCGTCTTATTATGCGTCCAGACATCTAATTTTTGCTTTTCGATAAACGGGAGAATCTTATCATACTGCTTTGCAAGCGCCGTCGCAAAATACCATGCACGCATCATATTTACATAATATTCTTCCGAACGAATCTGTGCCACTTTCTCCGGGTACTCCATCTGAAATGCATCTTCCAGATAATAGCGCATCAGCATACTGATACCGAACCGGATGGTATATGCATGGTCGGATTCCATCCATCGGTATACTTCATCTATAAATGTATCCAGATGTTTCTTCACTACCTTGACCGCAAGCATATCGCAGGTCGCCCAGTTATCAATATACGGAAGAAAACGTTCCAGTTCTTCCAGACATGTGTCATAGTCTTTAATCTGTTCGATCAAAAGTCCATGCAAATTATTTTCTTCGTAGTACTGATGTGGCAGTATCTGCAGATATTCTTTTGCTTCATCCGTTTTTCCATACTTCTTCGCAAATACACGAAGTGCCGGCGTCCGGACACCGATGATCTTTTCTTTGTTGACTGTCGGCATTAGTTTTGCATGGAAGTCGCGGTATTTTAAGTCTTGCAGCTCAAAAAGACGGGTTTGTACGTTGGTTATGATTGTTGTTTTATTCATATTTTCATCCTTGATTCTTATATTTCCCATGTCAGGCATATGATCTTTTATTTATTATATCGCTATTGCGATACAATTTCTATTGTTTTAAACGCATTAAACAGCACTTCTCCTCTTTTTTCTTGCCAAAAAAACTCTCACACAAACCCCCACAATCAATCCAACAACAATTATCGCCCAAAGCGACATCTGTTCCGACATCGGCAATGTTCCCCATTCATCTTTGCGCAAAAAGAACCATAACATATAACACAGGAAATAAATCACTGAAAACACCCCTTCGATCCAGGGATTCGAATATCTCAGCTTCCTTTCCGGGATTTTCTTATCCAGGTAATATGCAGCAAAGAACAGTGCACCCCATACAGCCCAGCATATAATATTCACACACATAGGTCCGTGTGAAAAAAGAGGAACCTGCAATACCGCAACCGCTGCAATTCCTAATATATATATGATCATCTGAATTTTATACAATAACGGCTCATCCAGCGATGCAATCCAGGCTTTTTCTGTCTCTTCCTGATAGTGTTCCGGTTCAATCCTTTTTCCAAGCATGAATTCACTGACACTGATATCCAGTATCTGACACAGTGGCTCGATCAGACTGATGTCCGGGAATGATTTTCCATTCTCCCATTTTGACACAGCTCTGTCTGTCACGCCCAGTTCTTCTCCCAGCTGCTTCTGCGTCAGATTTTTTTCCTTCCTGCATGTCGATATAAACCTTCCAAGTTCTAATGGTTCAACCATATGCGTCACCTCCTGTCGGCTTTATTATGCCATATTTCTCCCAGAAAAGCACTCCACTTATGGTTGAACGCCTCTAAATGCCGCTAATTCTCACTAATTCTTATGAAAATGGAATCAGATATCACTGAAGCGGCATCTGCGGATTCACCCATAATACTTTCACCGCATTTTCATCTGCCGGATCATCCTCTTCTTTCTCCAATGATTCCTTCACAAATTTTTCGACCCTCGCCGGAGCCTTTTTAACTTCATCATTTTCCTGCCACAGGATCTTTTTCTCACCGGATCTTCCGATATAGTCAAATTCCGATACCTTTGTTCCATTTTCTGTGACGATCTGTCCATCTTCGAACGGAATGACATATGCAGCCTCTTTGAATGTAATATACATCACTCTTGCAAATGGATTTATACTCGAATCCATAGATATTTCATATGTGGCAGTGTTCTTTGGCTCGCGCACGGCTCCAACCGCATCTTTACCTGCTGCCGTATTTGTATCTGTGTCTGTACCTGTCTGAGGATAAGACAGGCCTGTGATTCTGCGCTTACTCTTCACATGTACATACAGTCTGCCATCCTTTAACTGATACACTTCTTCTGTCTTTATATCTTTTGCCGCAATTCTCGACAAATGATAAGACTGAACAGCATCCGAAGACAGAATCACCATCAGCATCATACAAATCAGTAAAATAACTCCGCCTGCCATGACAATTCTTCGGTTTAATCTTTTTGAGACCTTTTCTGAGAACTCCCGAAAGACTTTCCACTCTTCGTCCATGCCTCCTGTTTCATCTGCTTCTATCGGAATCTCGCAATCCATCTTTTGCAGATATGTTCTGCAGGATTCGCATTCTTTTATATGTTCTTCTATTGCATTTCTGCTTTTTTCGCTGCATATATCATCCTGATATAATGGCAGCAGATCTCTGATGATTTCACATGGAATCTTTGCCATTATGTACTCCTCCTTTCCATAATCTCCTGAATCTTCACACGGGCTCTGTGATAGGTAACTCTCGCCCATGTCTCCTGCTTTCCAAATATCTGTGCAATCTCTTTATAATTCAATTCTCCAAGCACCTTTAGTGTAAATACCTCTTTATAAGGTTCGTCTAGATAATGAAGGATCTGATAAACCGTCATGGCTTCGTCCTTCCGAAGCATACGTTGTTCGGGTCCTTCCGTTTTTCCATCTCCATATGCCTGTTCTGTCAGTTCCTGATCCGTACGGTGTTTCTTTCTGGCATAAGAAATGTATTCATTCCTGGCAATCTGACACAGCCAGGATTTGATACTGCATTTTCCCTGGAAATGCTTTACTCCTTTTAGTGCTTTGAAAAATGTCTCCTGTGTGATCTCTTCTGCAATGTGCGGATCCTTACTCATTGCGAGAACGAAATAATACACATCCTGAAAATAGGTTTTATAAATTTCTTCCAACTCAAGCTTCAAGTACCTGTCACCTCCCTTCTGTTATCTATTAGACGCATGAATTCCATTTTTGTTACAGCCTTTTACATTTATTTTAGAATAATCTGCAAAATATGTCTTGCATCCTTTGATATAAAAAACTCCCTGAGCCCCAAAGACTCCGGGAGTTTTATATCTTTATATGTTCGAAAAAGCTCACTCTGCCGTAACCGCCATCGTCCTGTGGATCTTCTTCCTTACAAACCAGAAGCAGATCACCTGCATGATGATCGTTGCGATCCAGGATACCGGATAAGACAGAAACAAGAAAGTCAGTGATCTGTGTGAAGGGAACAGTCCATAGATCCAGATAATCCGGACTCCGACCGTACCGATGATAGAAAGAATCATCGGTACCGTGGAATATCCCATTCCTCTCAGTGCTCCCGGGAACAGATCCATCAGACCGCACAGGAAATAGGTAACGGTTGTATAAGAAAAGATTTCCATACCGTATTTGATAACATCTGCCTGATTACTGTAAATATGCAGAAGTTCCGGTCCGAATATGTACACACTGCTTCCGAGGATCAAAGTTACCACAACTGAAAGGATCATACAGTCAATCAGAACCCTGTCCATACGTTTTAATTTCTTCACTCCGTAGTTCTGGCTTGTGAAGCTCATACAGGCCTGTGTGAAGGAGTTCACCGACACATATAAGAATCCGAAAATATTATTCGATGCCGTATATCCTGCCATTGCGATCGATCCAAAAGAATTGACCGATGACTGCAGCATCGCATTTGAAATATTGATTACCGTGCTCTGGATTCCCGCCGGAACCCCGACTTCAAAAATCTGCTTCAGATACACGGATCTGATCCGAAGCTTTGCAAGGTGAAGCTGATAGCTGCTCTCTGTGTGATGCAGGCACCGGAGTACCAGGATACAGGATACCAGCTGGGATATAACGGTCGCAATCCCGACGCCTGCTACATCCAGATGAAAACCGATGACCAGGAACAGATTCAATACTGCATTAATCACTCCGGATACGATCAGGAAGATCAACGGACGTTTGGTATCCCCCACTGCCCTTAATATGGCTGCTCCATAGTTATACATCATAAAAAATGGCATACCGCAGAAATAAATCCGCATATAAAGTGTGGATTTGGCAATTACATCATCCGGTGTCCCCATAATTTCCAGTGCGCCTCTGGCAAAGACCACTCCAATCACCGCCATCGCCACTCCGCTTACCAGAGCAAGTGCAATAGCCGTATGTACCGTCTCCGACATTTCTTTTGTTTTTCCGGTCGCATAATATCTCGCTGCAAGTACATTTGCTCCCAATGAGATTCCGATGAAAAGATTGGTAAACACATTGATCAGTGCCGTTGTCGAACCCACCGCTGCGAGCGCCTGACTTCCGCTGAAACGTCCCACTACCACGATATCCACCGCATTGAACATCAGCTGTAAGATTCCTGACAGCATCAGTGGTATGGAAAATGAAATCAATTTGTCCATGATGGTTCCATTGCACATATCAATCTCATATTTATTTTTCTTCAAAACAACTCTCTCCTTTTATAGTAATATCTTCAATCAAAGCATAAAGCCGTATTTTTTATTGTAGCATAGATTTACCGTTTGTGAACATTTAATTATTAATTCGTTTTACATGTGTAAAGACATTTTCCTTGACAGAACATCAAAAACAACCTATAATCACTTAGCTTATATGTTTTCATTTACATTCATTGTAAACATCCATATCAGTAAATATAAAAAACGTATCTCTGCAATGTTTCCCCACTATCTGAAAAGGAAGCATCTCAGAGATACGTTTTTTATTTATTAGAACATCTTTTAAAAATTAATATCTTCGATCCTAATTCTCTTCCGCATAGAACACATTCTTATCCAGTGCCTTGTTCTGGTGTGCAACGATTGTTGTACATACAGCATCACCTGTGATATTAACGGCAGTTCTTGTCATATCCAGGATACGGTCGATACCCATGATCAGACCAATTGCCTCAACCGGAAGTCCGACAGAATTGAATACCATTGTCAGTGTTACCAGACCTACACTTGGCACACCGGCCGTACCGATGGATGCAAGTGTTGCAGTTCCGATTACAGTAATATAATCTGTCATACTTAAGTGGATTCCGAATGCCTGTGCGGCAAATACAACGGCTACCCCCTGCATGATCGAAGTACCATCCATATTGATGGTCGCTCCAAGAGGAATGGTGAAAGATGATATCTTCTTAGATACACCCACCTTCTTGGACAGGGTATCGATTGACAGCGGAATCGTTGCATTTGATGTTGCTGTTGAGAATGCGAAGGCCATAACCGGGAAGAACTTCTTGATAAATTTCAAAGGATTCAGTCCGGTAAATATCTTCAGTAAGATCTGGTATACACCGAAACACTGGATTGCCAGTGCGATCAATACACCGATCATATATTTTGCCAGCGGTACAAATGCACTGAATCCGATGTTTGCAAATGTGCGGCTGATCAGGCAGAAGACACCAATTGGGGCAAGTGCCATGATCATCATCGTCATTTCCATCATGATATCATTAAACTGGCTGAAGAAGTTCGCAACTGTCTCTGCACGTTCTCCTAATTTTGCAAGGATCACACCGATGATCAATGCAAATACGATGATCTGCAGCATCTCTCCGCTTGCAAGAGAATTAATCGGGTTATCCGGGATAATATTTAACAACGTGTCTGTCAATGAAGTAGCCTTCATAGTTTCTACAGATGCTGCATTAGTCTTGATCGTGCTCATGTCCAGTCCCACACCCGGATTGATCAGGTTTCCGACAGACAATGCTACGGTAACCGCAAGTGCTGTTGTTGCCAGATAAAAGATCAGTGTTCTTGCACCGACTGTACCAAGCTTCTTCGTATCCCCGATCGACATACTTCCGCACACAAGCGAACAGAATACCAGTGGTACAACCAACATCTTCATCAGTTTGATAAAGCCTTGTCCGACCACGTACAGTACACCTTCTACGATAATGTCGTCTTTGATATGTCCACTTGGAACCGCATAACATAAAATAATTCCAAATATCGCTCCTGCAAGCAATGCAATAAAAATCTTCGTTGTAAGTCCTATTTTCTTCTTTTCCTTCTTCTGTGTCTCTCCCATATTAGTCCTCCATTCTCTCATCCATATATTCTTTCAGTGAAGCTCTCCAGTCCGGCATCTCGTATACATTGATGATACGAAGGATAAAATTATCCAGAACCGCATATGCTGGTCTTGTAGAAGAAAGATCCGATTCGCTGGTCACTACCGGGCGCAGAGTGATCCTCTTTCCTGCAAGTTTCAAAACTTCCTGCGCAAATTCATAACGATTACATACACCCTGACAGGTTGCATGGTACGTTCCGTATTCATTCGTTTTGATCAGATAAAGAATAATACGTGCCAGGTCTTTTGCACTGGTCGGAGAACCAAACTGATCTGATGCAATCAGAAGTTCATCCTTTGTATCTGCTGCATGAAGTACGCGGTTTACAAAATTATTGCCATTTCCATACACCCAGTTACTGCGCAGGATGAAATGCTTGTGTGTAAATTCCTTTACATAATTCTCCCCTGCTCTCTTGGAACGTCCGTAAACGGTCTTCGGATTTGTGTCATCGAACTCCGTATATGGGGTATGCCGGATTCCGTCAAATACATCATCCGTGGATATCTGTACCATCTTGGCCCCTGTCTTTCTTGCCACAATACTTAAATTTCTTGCTCCCAGCGCATTCACACGGTATGCAAGCTCCGGTTCTTTTTCACAGAGATCTGTATCTGTGACTGCTGCACAGTTGATGATCACATCCGGACGGTTGATCACTCCGAAATTCAGCACCTCATCGGTGTCCGTAATGTCTAATTCTTCCTTATCTGTGTTAAACACTTCCATTTCCAATGGATCCAACACTTCATTGATGGCCGATCCGATCTGTCCGGATGCACCAACAATCCATAATTTTAACATATCTGCTTCCTCCTCATCTGTCGGGACTGGCTGACGCCAGTCTCTCTGCTTTCCTTTTAATATAGCTAGTATACACAAAAAAACCGTCAGTTTCAATTCTTAACCAACGGTCTCAAATCTACTCCTCTATGGTATTTTTTTCCACACATCGGTAATGTCAGCGTTTTTACTGACCTCCTGCACCACTTTTGTGCTGCTTATATGTAGAATATCTTTCCCTTCATTCTGCATAAATACAAACACCGCAAACAGAATCATACAAATAAATGTACGAATTCCCAGGCTTCCCTGTTCTGCCTCTTCCTCACCATACAGTTCACTATAAGATGCCCTGTATCTAGGATGTATTGCCGGTATCCCGGATTCCTGATAGCTGTAACGTGTCTGTTCCAGAAGTTCTCTTCTTCGCTTTTCCGCTTCATTCACATGCGCTCACCTCTGAAACAATATATGAGATATCTGTTTCACTCATGTGCAAAACTTACTGCATACAGGCTCTTTTTCATGTTTTCTAAGAGTTTCTGCTTAACGATCTGCCAATTCTTTTACGATATCTTCCCATGTCAGACCTTTTTCTACCATCAGAACCATTGCATGATACAGGAAATCCGCGATCTCATATTTGACTTCTTCCGGATTCGGATTCTTTGCTGCGATCACAACTTCCGTTGCTTCTTCTCCAATTTTTTTCAGGATCTTATCAATTCCCTTATCAAACAGATAATTCGTGTAAGACCCCTCCTTTGGATTCTCTTTACGGTCTACGATCGTGTCATATACCGATTCAAAGATCCGAAGCGGATTCGTCTCATCATAGTCAATTCCTACAAGCGGCTGGAAGAAGCAGGTCGGATTACCGGTATGGCATGCTGCTCCGATCTGATCTACTTTTGCAAGCAATGTATCCAGATCACAGTCAATCGTCAGGGATTTTACATACTGGAAATGACCGCTCGTCTCCCCCTTTACCCAGAGTTTCTGCCGGCTTCTGCTAAAATACGTCATCTTTCCTGTCTTGATCGTCTCATAGAAAGATTCCTCATTCATATATGCCAGCATCAGGATCTCCTGTGTCTTATAATGCTGGACGATGACAGGGATCAGGCCCTGATCATTGGTCTTAAACTGTGAGAACTCCATCATACTCTCAAAAGATGTCATCTTAATTCCTTCTTCCGTACACTTATCTTTGAATGCCACGCAATCAATATCTGTACGGCTTACATATCTTCCCGAAAGCCCCCGGACACCCGGGCATTTCAAAATTTTAAATAACTCTGACTCTTCTTCCGTATCCGTAATGATCACACACGGTACATCTGTTACATTCATAATGGAATTCAGATCCAGTCTGTGCATAAAGACAATTTCACTGCTGTAATCCTGGATCAGATGCTGATGTTTGAACAATGCATCAAAATCATTTAATGATACCGCAAGCTTCTCTTTTCCGAATCTTTTTGCCGCATCCTCAATCAGTTTGACACTATCCGGCTTAGAGAAATTCAGCATTGCCCGTTTTGCACCTGTATACAGAATCTTCTTAATATCTTCCTGGCGTCTGATATTGCCGCCTGCGATCATCGGGATCCTGATCACACGATTGATCCGTTTCATCAATGTGATCGTTTCATCATGTTCTTCATCCGAATCTGAGAGATCCAGCACGATCAGTTCATCTGCACCGTGATCACTGTAATATTTTGCAAGTTCAATTACGTCTTTGGATACAACAGTCGGATCATCAATCCATCTGACCGCTTTCCCGTCTTTTATGAAAATGCAAGGTATTAATCTTTTATAACTCATGTCTGTCCGTCTCCTTTTAGAGGCTTCCCTTTGTGGTCCATGCCTCTTTTATCCTTGGCTCTTCCATTGTCGCCATATCAAGTGCTTTTCCGAACGCTTTAAACAGCGCCTCCGCCTTGTGATGATCGTTGATACCATCCAGAATCTTCAGGTGGATATTCATCATTGCGCTGTAAGAAACTGCGTAAAAGAATTCCCTTACCATCTCAGTATCCATCTCACCCATCTTATCTGACACAAACTCTGCATTATAATTCAGATATGGTCTTCCGGAGAGATCCACCGCACAAAGTGCGAGTGTCTCATCCATTGGAAGCATAAAGTGGCCATAACGTTTGATTCCGGCTTTATCTCCTATTGCTTCCAGAATAGCCTGTCCAAGTACGATTCCCGTATCTTCGATGGTATGATGACTGTCCACTTCCAGATCCCCTTTCGCATGTACCGTCAGATCGAACAATCCGTGTCTTGCAAATCCATTCAACATATGATCAAAAAAACCGATTCCTGTATCAATCTCCGTCTTTCCGGTTCCATCCAGGTTCAGAGTTACCGTAATATCCGTCTCCTTTGTCGTTCTTGTCCTGGTGACTGTTCTGTTCATAGCTCCTCGCCTCCTTATTTTTCTGCTGTCTTCTACTCTTCGCCCTCAAAACGGACTTTGATAGAATTGGCATGTGCCGTCAGCTGCTCTGCCTCGGCAAATGCTTCAATATCTTTATGTATATCGCGTAATGCTTCTTCCGAATATCCGATGATACTTGATTTTTTAATGAAATCATCCACAGAAAGCGGTGAGAAAAATTTTGCTGTACCATTGGTTGGAAGAACATGGTTCGGTCCTGCAAAATAATCTCCCAGTGGTTCACTTGCGTATTCCCCGATAAAGATGGCACCGGCATTCCTTACTTTTGTCATCACATCATATGGATTCTTTGTCTGGATCTCCAGATGTTCGGATGCGATCTCATTTGCAATATCAATCACATCATCCATCGTATCTGCGACCAGGATATAACCGTAGTTGTCCAGTGATTTCCGGATGATCTCACTTCTGGAAAGTTCTTTTAAGAAACCATCCACTTCATCCGATACTTTCCGGGCAAGTTCTTCAGATGTTGTGACCAGGATTGCAGATGCAAGTTCATCATGCTCTGCCTGTGAAAGAAGATCTGCTGCCACAAATCTTGGATTTGCCGTCTCATCTGCAATAACAAGAATCTCGCTTGGTCCGGCAATTGCATCAATGCTTACATAACCATAAACTGCTTTTTTCGCCAGAGCAACATATATATTTCCAGGTCCTACGATCTTGTCGACTTTTGGAATGCTCTCTGTTCCGTATGCCAGAGCAGCAATCGCCTGCGCCCCGCCGACTTTATAGATGACATCCGCGCCGGCTTCATGTGCTGCAACCAGCGTGTTTGGTGTCACTTTTCCATCTTTTCCGGGCGGTGTGACCATCACGATCTCATCAACTCCGGCTACCTTTGCAGGTACAATGTTCATCAATACAGAAGATGGATATACAGCTTTCCCGCCCGGCACATATACACCGACTCTGTGAAGTGGTGTGACTTTCTGTCCCAGGATTGTTCCGTCCGGTTTGCTGTCGAACCAGCTGTACTGTCTCTGTTTTTCATGATACGTACGGATGTTCAGAAGAGCTTTGCGGATGATCTCCACCAGTTTTGGATCTACTTCTTTATATGCCTCTTCAATCTCCTCTTCTGTAACCTTAATATTGTCTGCAGTGATATCTGCATGATCAAATTTCTTCGTATATGCAAATACTGCCTGATCCTTTTCTTCTTTTACATGAGCGAGGATTTCCTGAACTCCCTGTTCATACTGACCGTAATTATTCGGGCTTCTCTTCAGAAGATCCTCCAGTAAGTTCTCTTTTGCATCTTTTGTCAAACGCTGTATTCTCATAGCCTTAACCGCCATCCTCTCATTTTATTTTCTTTCTGTCTGTACAGTATTATACCTGCTCCCGCAGTCTTGTCAGCAGGTCTTTGATTCTTGCGCTTTCCATACGCATACTGACCGGATTCACGATCATCCTAGCAGACAACGGACATACTTCCTCCAACACTTCCAGACCATTTTCACGGAGGGTTGACCCTGTCTCTACAATATCCACGATCACTTCGGACAGTCCGACGATCGGTGCAAGTTCAATGGAACCATTTAACTTAATGATCTCTACAGTCTGGTGCTTCGTGTTATAGAAATAATCTTTTGCAATATTCGGATATTTTGTTGCTACCCGGATCAGTTCATGATGCTGCAGAAGTGGTGCGGCATCTTTGTATCCGCATACACACATCTTACATTTTCCATATCCAAGATCCAGTACTTCATGTACCTTACGTCCTTCTTCCAGGATTGTATCTTTTCCAACGACTCCGATATCCGCTGCACCATATTCTACATATGTCGGAACATCCGGTCCTTTTGCAAGAAAGAAACGGAGTTTCAATTCTTCATTGGTGAAAATCAGCTTCCTGGAATCTTTATCTTTCATCTCTTCACAGGTAATCCCGATTTTCTCAAATAATTCTAATGTCTGTTTTGCCAGACGTCCTTTCCCCAGGGCAAATGTCAGGTATCTCATAATGTCTAACTCCTATCTGTACTATTCACGATCTTCTGCTCTCCGGTAACGAGATTGACCATCGTTACTTCTCCGGTCTCCTCGATATATACCAGACTTCCGGCATAATAATCATTTCCGTAACGGATATAATCTTCCAATCCACTGTTTTCATCCTTCTTCAGAAGTTCTGCATTCTTGGCTTTTCTACGGAAATCCTTCGCAAGGCGGATTGCTTCAAGCTGTCTTCCTTCCGCATATATGATGATCGTATTCTTTCTTGGATATACGATGCGGATCTTCTGACGGGTCAGTGCACTCACCAGTTCATCAATTACAATCGCAAAACCGATAGATGGTGATTTCTTACCGAACTTTTCGATCAGATGGTCATAACGTCCCCCCTTTACAACTGCATCCCCGGTTCCGTAAGTATAACCACGGAACACGATTCCTGTATAGTATCCATAGGTTCCTGTCATGCTCAGGTCAAAAGTGACAAATTTTTCCACTCCGTAATAGCGCAGGATGTGGTATATCTTCTCCAGGCGTCTGATTGCCATCACACCTTTGGAATTCGGCGCAAGGTTTTCCGCTTTTTCCAGGATATCAATTCCTCCGATCAGTTCATTCAATGCTGAAAATGCTTCTTTGGAGCTTCTCTTTGCCTGAATACTGTCCAGAAATTCTTCTACACCGAAGTAATTGCGGTTACCGATCAGTTCTCTTACTCTTTCTTCCGCCTCTTCATCCAGACTTGCATCTTCGATCAGGCTCTGGAAGAAATCAACATTGCCGACGCAGAGCTGGAATTCTTTCAGGCCGATCGTCAGCATTGATTCGATCACCAGAGCAAGCATCTCTGCATCTGCTTCTACTGAATCATCTCCGACAAATTCCGCACCCATCTGCGTTGTCTCTCTTAAACGTCCCTGATAGCTGGAATGGTTCACGAATGTATTCCCTGTATAGCACAGACGGATTGGAAGATTCTCATCTTTAAACAACGTTGCCGATGCTCTTGCGATCGACGGTGTGATATCCGGTCTTAATACCAGTGTGTTTCCGTCTTTATCAAAGAATTTATAAAGATCATTGGCCGGTGTCGTTCCGATCTCTTCACGGAACACATCAAAATATTCGATCGTCGGAGTCTGGATATCATGATATCCATATAAATGAAATACTTTTTTCAATCTGCTTTCCAACGCAAGTTTCTTACCACATTCTACGTTATATATATCCCGTACTCCCTCCGGAGTGTGTAATTTCTTCTTCATATGTCCTCCAAGTAGTAATGTTCTTTTTGGTACTTTAGTGTGCTACCATGTTAAAAAATCACTTTGCATTATACGCAGTTTCACCTGTTTTGTCAAGTTCATCCCGAAGTTCCAGATCAAGATTCAGTGCATCCAAATACGGAACATAGCATCCACGGAAAAATTTCATAAAAAAGCGCTCATCCAGCTCATCAAAACGGAAGCTCTTTCGACCCCCGTTCTGCGCCCGCATCCAAAACTTATACAGTTCTTCAAAACGCATATAATATAAGATATTTCTGGAAGAATAGTAGATCAGGATAAATGCGATTCCCTGCTGTTTTTCAAAGTTCTTCATAAACTCTACCTGATGTTCATGAATATTCTGAAGCGGAAATGTCTCCGCCACACATTCTTTTGCATCAAAACACACCGGAATTCCCTGTACCGCTCCAATATAGTCGATCGTACTGCGCTGCTCAAAATAAGCGAGCGTGATCTGTCTGTGTTCTTTATCCATCCGCACCGGTGTGATCGGGGTCGGAATCTTCTGCATCAGTGCCAGATTCTTTTCCAGATACCACTCATTGGTACGGTTGACCATATCTTCTAATGTAGAACCTCTAAGGCCTCTCGAGTTCCATGTTCCCATGCTGTCTCCTTTATCAGTTTCCAGAAAACCTCCGGTACCTTTGCATAAAATGTCTTTCCGGAAAGATTCTCCAGTTCTTTCTTCATCCCCGGCATTGTAAGCTGATAAGCATGCAGTACCTGGTCTTCGATCTTCCATTCTTTTTTATAGCGGTCATTCCATTTCTTAAAGCCGTATTTGTAATCTCCGAGAAGCGGATGTCCGGTACTCGCCAGATGTGCACGGATCTGATGGGTACGTCCGGTGATCAGATGTACCTTCAGAAGCGTCATCTCTTCATTCCACGCGATCGGGACATATTCTGTTTCTATAGGAAGGCCTTTTGCATCTTTGGAAAAGCCTCCCTTTGAAAGGCTGACACGGTTCGTCTTCTCGTCTTTCACAAAATACCCCCTGATGTGTGCCGGCTCCGTGATCCTGCCCTTTACAATACACAGATAATATTTTTTCAGTGTACGTTTCTTGAATAATTCTCCCATCTGCTGTAAGCCTGCCAGACTCTTCCCGGCAACAATCAGACCGCTGGTATTCCGGTCCAGACGGTTGCAGATCGACGGGCGGAAGGTCTTAAGATTCTCTCTGGTGAGCTGCCCGGATTCCAGAAGATATGCTGTCACATTCTCCACTACCGATACATCTGTTTCCTTCGCCTTCTGTGACAGCATTCCGGACGGTTTATTGATAAATATCACATTCTGATCTTCATAGATCACGTCCAGCTTCACCGTATTCTTTATGCTTTCTTCCACCGTCTTTCCAGCTGCCTGAAATTTGGCAATGGTATCATCTGCCAGAAACAGTTTCACGCTGTCTCCTTTTTTCAGATGTTCGTTCCCGGTTGCTTTCTTTCCATTCAGCACAATATTCTTTTTACGCAGCATTTTATAAATAAAGCTTCCCGGTGCTTCGCTCAGATATTTGCGCAGCAGTTTATCCAGGCGTTGTCCCGCCTCATTGTCATGAATGATCAGTTCTTTCATATTCTCTTCTAACTCCCGCTGTTTTCTACATAGAAATGTTTAAGATGATCTTCCGGATCTTTTTTTCTCTTCGTAATGATTCTTTCTGTTCTACCGCTGCCATATTATTCATGCCCTCCGCACGCGATAAAAATGCAGTATAGTCATGGAAAATCTTCACCGTCATCTTATCATAATGATTGTCTTTCAAAATATCTTTGATATGACGGGCAAGTGCCGCCTCATCGGTCTTCGGATTGCTTGCATATCCGCAGACAATGTGCCCGGATACAACCACTGCATCCAGAGGCATAACCTTCTGTGAACTGGTAATGATCATATCATATGCCTTCAGGATCAGAGGTGCTTTTTCCTCCAGCTCCTGGTATTTTGCTTCTTCAATACTCTTATATGGTGCCATTGTGATAAATTCCACCAACATCTTTGCTGCCGGAAGGCATCCGACTACCGCTACAACGGTAAGCAGATTCAGTCTGGATCCGGTCTGAATATATCCAGTTACAAAGATTGCGATCACAATTGCAAATTCTACGACCGCTCCCAGAAGATATTTCTGTTTTCTTGCCTTTACATATCCCGGCTGTCCTTTTTCTGTTCTCATATTGTCTGTCCTTTTTGTTTTCTATTTATAATTTTTCTGTAATCGTCTTTTTCTATCATGAAAAAACATTTTCCCAAGCTCATAGACATTCCGTATATGCCTTTATAAATCCGCATGGTTGATCTTCATCATCCCCCATACAAGCAGGCGATCCGGAAGGATCTTGGAAAGGATTCTGGAACCTTTCATTGCTGCTCCATATACCGAAACGCATCTTCCACGCACGCTGTCTGTAAGTGCCTGTGTCACCACCGCTTCCGGTTCGGCACAGAGTGCTTCTTTTTCACTTGCCGCAAGCGCACCGGCCCGGTCAAAGAATTCTGTACGTACCGGTCCCGGACACACTGCCGTTACCAGGATTCCCCGTTTCTTCAATTCTGCTGCCAGTCCCTGTGAAAAACGCAGTACATATGCTTTGGAAGCCGCATATACACAGAATCCCGGCTGTGCACAGAACGAAGCTGCCGAAGCCAGATTGACAATCCGGCTGCCTTTCGACAGATATGGCAGGCAGATTCCTGTCATTCTGGTGAGTGCTGTACAATTCAGATCAACCATGCCACACTGTTCTTTCAGATCAATGTCACTGACGTTACCGATCTTTCCATATCCTGCCGCATTTACAAGCATCCTTACATCTGCCTGCCGGCGATCCAGTTCTCTTTGCAGTTTTTCGAAAATATAGTCTCTCTGCATATCCCCGTCGAAGATCCTGACCGGGATCTTTACCTGTTCCTGCAGATTTTTCAGACGGTCTGTCCGTCTTGCCACTACCCATAATTCATCCAGGTTCTTATACAGCTGCGGGATCTGAAGCGCAAATTCCCTGCCCATTCCCGACGATGCTCCTGTAACGATCGCTATTTTCAACTTTAACACCTCTCTACATCCATCCGGCTGCCGGTTTTTCATCATTTTCCCTTTATGCTATTTCTCTTGCTGTTATTTCTTCTTATGCACATTCCGGATCGATTTCTTTTTCTGTCTGCTTCTATCCGTTCCTGTATTCTGTCTGCTGTTCTGTCTGTCACTTTGCACAGTATTTCTTCTGGAATGCTCGTTTTTGTTTTTCCCACGGTCATTCCGTCCCGGTTTTCCGGAAGACTTCTGATTCTGCGTTTTCTGTCCCGGTACTTTCTGCTGTGATCTGCCTTCGAATTTTCTCGGGCGTATCAGACAGTGTTTATCAAATCCTACCAGATCCATGCGGTGTGCCTTCTTCAGAGCCTCCATGACCAGATCATAATTCTTCGGATCCCGGTACTGGATCAGAGCTCTCTGCATTGCCTTTTCATGCGGATTCTTCGGCACATAGACCGGCTGCATCGTTCTTGGATCCACGCCTGTATAATACATACACGTCGAGATCGTTGACGGTGTCGGATAAAAATCCTGTACCTGTTCCGGCATATATCCAAGATCCCGGATATGCTCTGCTAGTTCTACCGCATCTTTCATTCTGGATCCCGGATGTGAAGACATCAGATACGGCACAAGATACTGATCTTTGTGGATCTTCTGATTCATCTTATTGTACTTTTTCACAAATTCCTGATATACACTGTTCTCTGGTTTTCCCATCAGTGTAAGAACATCATCCGATACATGCTCCGGTGCAACCTTTAACTGTCCGCTTACATGATAACGGCAGAGTTCCTCCAGAAATGCATCACTTTTATCCGCAACAACATAATCGAACCGGATTCCCGAACGGATGAATACCTTCTTCACTTTTGGAATGTCACGCAGTTCTTTCAGAAGTTTGATATAGTCTCTGTGATCTACTTTCAGATTCGGACACGGCTTCGGGAACAGGCACTGGCGGTTCTTACACACGCCACGTGTAAGCTGTTTTTCGCAGGATGGCTGGCGGAAGTTCGCCGTCGGACCTCCTACGTCGTGGATATAGCCTTTGAAGTCCTTTTCCTGCGTAATCATCTTCGCCTCATCTAACAGCGACTCGTGGCTTCTCACCTGCATGATCCTTCCCTGATGGAAAGTAAGTGCACAGAAGCTGCAGCCGCCGAAGCAGCCACGGTTGCTGATCAGACTGAACTTGACCTCTGAGATTGCAGGTACGCCGCCGTCCTTCTCATAAGAAGGATGGTAGGTCCGCATATAAGGCAGTCCGTAGACATCGTCCATTTCCCCTTCCGAAAGCGGAAGTGCCGGTGGATTCTGTACTACATACAGATGATCATTATATGGCTCTACCAGCCTTTTCCCGGCAAATGGATCGGTATTGCAGTACTGTGTATAAAAGCTTCTTGCATACTCCAGCTTATCCTGCTTCATATCTTCGTATCCCGGAAGAATCTCCGCGTCATAGACACTGTCCAGACTCTTCGTCTTATAAACCGTTCCAGCGATAAATGTGATATCACTGACCGCAATACCGCTGTCCAGAGCTTCTGCGATCTCAATGATCGAATGTTCTCCCATTCCATAAGATATCAGATCTGCACCGGAATCCAGCAGGATCGAACGTTTTAATTTGTCTGACCAGTAATCATAATGTGCCAGTCGTCTGAGACTTGCCTCGATCCCTCCGAGGATGATCGGTGTCTTCTTATATACCTGACGGATCAGGTTACTGTATACAACCGCTGCGTAATCCGGACGCTTTCCCATCACGCCTCCCGGCGTATAAGCATCCGTTCTGCGGTGCTTTTTCGACACGGAATAATGATTCACCATCGAATCCATATTTCCCGCAGAAACAAGGAATCCCAGTCTCGGTTCTCCAAGGATCGTAATGCTGTTCTTATCTTTCCAGTCCGGCTGCGCAATGATACCGACTTTAAATCCATGCGCTTCCAGAAGTCTCGTAATGATCGCATGTCCGAAAGACGGATGGTCTACATAAGCATCTCCGGAAATATAGACAAAATCCAGCTGTTCCCATCCCCGTTCTTCCATATCCTTTTTACAAATCGGTAAAAATTTATTTTCTGACATTCTCTATCTCCTCTTCTGTCAGCAGCCGGTATTCTCCGGGCTTCAGATTTTCATCCAGGCACAGGGTTCCCATGCGTTCTCGCTTCAGATAAGTAACTTCTTTACCCACTGCAAGGAACATCCGCTTCACCTGATGGAACTTTCCTTCATGGATCGTAAGGCGGATCTCAGATTCTTCTGCGCTCTTCATAATGTCAAGTTTTGCAGGTCTTGTCATCTCTTCTTCCTCTGCGCCGATATCGATTCCTTCTGCGAACCGCTTTACATCCTCTTCTGTAACCATTCCATCTATTTTTGCATAATAGACTTTATCCACATGCTTTTTCGGTGCCAGCAGACGGTGTGCCAGATCTCCGTCATTCGTGATCAGAAGTAATCCTTCCGTATCTTTATCCAGTCGTCCGACCGGGAAAAGATCCTTTCGTTTCTTGTCTTTGATCAGATCGATCACCGTAGTATCTCTCCGGTCCTCGGTCGCCGATACCACGCCGCCCGGCTTGTTCAGCATATAATATTCATACGACACATAGGAAATGTTACGGCCGCCTATTGTAACTTCATCGCATGTCTCATCAATCTTCGTATCTGCTGCTTTTACCACCGTCCCGTTAACGGTAACTTTCCCCTGACGGATCTGCTTCTTTACCTCCTGGCGGGTACCCACACCCATCTCTGCCAGATATTTATCCAGACGCATCATCTTAACACAGCCTCCATCCCGGCAGATATTTGTTCTTCAACGTACCATTCGATACCTTTCCCCATCCAAGCGGGAATCCGTCTACACAGACCAGATACCAGCCTTTTGCCTTTCTCTCTGTCAGATCATCTACATCCAGCGTCTCCCCTTTCAGATAACGTCTGACTCTTTCATCTTCGCATGGAAGATCGATGATCTGTGCATATTCATCCTTTTTCAAGCACATGGCAAATGCCTGGCTCGGTTCAAAACGGTTCTTCTTCAGTTCTCCAAGCAGCAGTCCGGTTCTTAAGAAACGGATTCCTCTCACATCCGGAAGCCCTTCCGGCATATAGTAAATGCGCTCTCCATGGATATCCAGTCTGGAACCATCCAGTTTCCATGTTACCTGTTTCATGAATTCTTCCAGATCTGCCGGAATTTTTCCTGATTTCTTCTTTGGTTTCAGCTCTTTTGCCGGCAATGGTTCTCCCTTTTGCAGAAGGGCAACGTAATGTCCCTCCCCTTTCATCTTGTGCGGGAAGATGCGGACTGTTTTTTTCAGTTCTTCATCCTTTTCTTCTGTCACTTCCGGTATTCCCGGGCAGAATCCCTCATAGTTTTCCATCGGAAGTACATGGAATTCCGGATATTCTTTTTTCAGGTGTTCAATGATTCTCTCATTTTCACTTGGATCAAATGTACACGTCGAATACAGCATGAGACCGCCCGGCTTTAACATTCTTGCAGCCTGCAGGATGATATTTCTCTGCAGATTACTGAAGAATTCCGGTCCGTGTTCTTCCCATGCTTTTACCATCTTTTTATCTTTTCGGAACATTCCTTCTCCGGAACATGGTGCATCGATCAGGATCTTGTCAAAATATTCCGTAAAATAATTCTCCAGACGTCCTGGTTCCTCACTTAACACCAGAACATTTCCGATTCCGAATACCTCAATATTCTTAAGCAGTCCCTTGGCTCTCGAACTGCTGATATCGTTGGCGATCAGCACGCCTTCTCCCTGTAATTTTGCTCCTAATTCTGTCGCCTTTCCTCCCGGAGCCGCACATACATCCAGAACCTTATCTCCCGGCTCTACCGGAAGACGGTTCGCCGGTGTCATGGCACTCGGCTCCTGAAGATAATAAAGGCCGGCAAAATAATACGGATGCTTTGCAGGAGACACTTTGTCCCCGTCATAATAGAATCCATTTTCGATCCACGGGATCTTTCTGATCTCAAACGGACATATCTTTTCAAACTCTTCTACCGAGATCTTGCCTGTATTCACTCGCATGCCATAATATCTTGGTTCTTCATAACAGGCAATATATTCGTCAAATTCATCTCCGAGAAGTGCACGCATCTTTTCTTCAAATGCTGCTGGCAGATTCATATATTTCTCCTCCGTCGTTATTATTTACAATTTTTAAGTACCAGTTTCAGGAATTCCCAGCTTCTCTGCGTAGACGCAATATCCAGACGTTCATTATAAGAATGAATATCCAGAACATCCGGTCCGCAGGATACGCAGTCCAGATCCGGACGTTTTCCGAGGAAGATTCCACACTCCAGTCCACCGTGGATAATGCAGATCTCCGGCTCTTTTCCATAAACTTCTTTGTATGCTTCTACCATGACCGGACGGAGTTCTGACTGTGGCTTGTACTGCCATGCCTGATATTCGCTGGAAAGCGAACCGCTTCCTCCGAATGCTTTTGTCACAGCATCTACTTCTTCCAGCACCTGCTGCTTTCTGCTGTCTACTGCACTTCTGATCAGGAATGCTGCCTCCACTCCATTTTCTTTCATAGATACCACACCGAGATTTAAAGAGGTCTCTGTCGCGCCGGCTACTTTACGGCTGTATTCTTTTAATCCATTCGGGCATGCCGTCAGGTATCCTACTACTTTTTGCGTAGTACCTTTTGAGAACACTACTATATTTTCTACTTTTTCAGTTTCTGTTTTTACAGTCAGGCCTGGTTCTTCTCCCATGAATTCTGCATTCCATATACTTTCCATGTCCCGGATCATAGCAAGGATCTCTTCGCAGTCTTCCGGTTCTGCAAGGATAGACACGTGTGCTTCCATCGCAATAACGTTGTCTTTCGAGCCGCCATAGATTTCGCTCAGACGGTAATTCTTCTCTCCTGCAATATGATACAGCAAACGTGCCATCATCTTATTCGCATTACCACGTTGTCTGTGGATTTCTTCGCCGGAATGTCCGCCCAGAAGCCCCTGGATCGTAATCTTGATCACCTCTCCGGATGCAGTCTCCTTTTCTACCGGGATCAGTCCCTGATAACGGACTCCGCCTGCGCATCCAACCGTCAGCGTCTTCTCTTCTTCCGAATCCAGGTTGATGAGTTTCTTTCCTTTTAATACTGACAGGTCGATAGCCTCGGCACCTTCCATTCCAAGCTCTTCATCTACAGTAAATACTGCTTCGATTGGTGGATGTGGAATATCTTCGCTGTCCATCAGTGCAAGCGCCATTGCAACCGCAACGCCGTCATCTCCTCCAAGCGTGGTATCTTTCGCCTTTAAAAATCCATCTTCTACATATAATTCCAGTCCGTCATTTTTAAAATCATGTGTGGAATCCGATGTCTTTTCGCATACCATATCCATATGTCCCTGCAGGATCACCGGTTCACTTTCTTCATATCCAGGTGTTCCAGGCTGGAATATGATCACGTTATTCACTTCATCCTGAATCACTTTTAAGTCTCTTTCCTTTGCAAATGCCACCAGATAATCACTGATACGTTTTGTATCGCGGCTTCCTCTCGGGATCACACTTATTTCTTCAAAAAACCGGAAGACTTCTTTCGGTTCTAATTCATTTAATACTGCCATTTTCCTACACTCCTTCTATATTACACTGTTATCTATTATCTAACAGTCTTCATAAAAAATCAACCTTATCCATACAATGAATTAACAAGGTCCTCCGGGAGATTCCTATGTCCAGACGTCATTTTCTTACCATTCCGATACTGATTTTTTTCTTATGTATGCTGTCATTTCCACAGACAGTCTTTGCCGGTGCCAGTTACGGACTCCTCCTGTGGTTCCGGCATGTCCTTCCCACATTACTTCCCTATATGGTCCTGATCAATATTCTGATCCGCACCCCTGCACTTCACTGGATCTGCCACATCACATCACCGTTTCTATGTCCGCTCCTTGGCACTTCTTATTATGGCACATTTGCAGTACTCACTGGCTTCTTATGCGGATATCCGATGGGTGCCAAGACAGCTTCCGACCTTCTGGACGCTCAGAAAATTTCGCGTTCGGAAGCCTCTTACCTTTTGTCTTTCTGCAACAATACAAGCCCTGCTTTCATCTTAAGCTATGTTGTCATTCAGAATCTGAAAAAGGATTCTATTTCCATTCCCTTTCTTCTTATTCTTACACTTACGCCTCTTATGATGAGCTTTGTCTTTCGTCTTTTCTACCGCGCAAAAGACCATATCCATCCATTTTCACACATGATGCAGGTTTCTTCTTCAACTGCTTCACAGTCTGAAAATTTATCCGGTAATTACTTCGACCGTTGTATCATGAATGCATTCGAATCCATCACAAAGGTCGGTGGATATATGATGATGTTCTCTGTCCTGATTCAACTGCTTGCGTCTGCTCTTCCAGACAATACAGCCTCCCTTCTTCTGTATTCCAGCCTGGAGATCAGCACCGGAATCCGACGGCTTGCGTCATCCGCACTGTATACCTCCCATAAGATTATTCTGTGCGCTGCACTTACCTCTTTCGGCGGCTGGTGCTGTATTGCCCAGACATATTCCATGATCTCCGGCAATCACTTACCAATCCTGCCCTATATAGCAGAAAAACTGGCCACCGCATTGGTAACCAGTCTTCTTATCTCCGCTTACATATATGCTATTTGATTGTATCTTAATCCAGTGTGTCATCTTCCTGAATATCATAACCAGAAACTGACATATCATTCGGATACTGATTCTCATCATCCAGATAATCATCCTGTCCATAAGCATCCTGCTCATAATTATTCTGCGGATATTCTTCTGCAGGATATTCATCCTGTGGATACTCCGACTGTACACTCTGTTCTGTCTCCGGCGGAACATCCAGCTCTGCTCTGTTGTTACGCACCATGTCATAACATTCCTGAAGAGAATTTACAAGACTGTCATACTTCGATGTATACGTATCCAAGGTACGTCCGATCGCACTCTCTGCCTGAGAAAGAAGATCATCTGTATAATGAATGGCTCCGATACGAATCTGGTTTGCATCATTTGTTGCATTATCCAGAATCTGCTGTGCCTGTGCAGTTGCTGCAGTTACGATCTCATTTGCCTGCGCATACGCCTGCTGCATGATCTCATGTTCACTTACCAGCTCATTTGTCTGAATCTGTGCTTCCTGAATCATTCCGTCTGCTTTTGCCTGTGCATCAGCCAGAATTGCGTCTTTGTTCGCAATAATCTTCTGATAACGCTTGATCTCATCCGGTGTCTTCATACGAAGTTCTCTTAACAGTTCATCCATCTGGTCTTTATTTACAATAATTTTTGTTGTCGACAGCGGCTGGAATTTACAACTGTCAATATACTCTTCAATTTCCTCTATGATCTGCTCAATACGGCTGCTCATAATATTTACACTCTCCTTTTATGTTTCATTTTCCCCCAGACTTTCTGCTCTATGTAATCCGGCACAAACTGGGATATATCTCCTCCGAAGGCTGCCACTTCTTTTACCGTGGTAGAACTCAAATACGAATACTGCAGATTCGTGATCAGAAATATCGTCTCCACATCTGACGCAAGTTTATGATTGGTCTGCGCCATCTGTAATTCATATTCAAAATCAGTGATTGCCCGAAGTCCCCTTATTACAATCTTCGCATTCAGCTTATGGGCAAAATCCACCAATAATCCTTCAAATGGAATAATCTTAACATTTGGTATGTCTTTCGTTACTTCCTCTAACATTTTAACACGTTCTTCTACGGAAAACAACGGGGTTTTTGCTTTATTATTCAGCACTCCGACTACCAGTTCATCTACCATTTCAGCAGAACGTTTTATGATATCCAGATGTCCGTATGTGACCGGGTCAAAGCTTCCCGGATAGATTCCTGTTAACATATTTCTTTCCTTCCCGCAGGTTCCAAAAATACATGCTTATTTGTCTTATATTCTTTTTCTTTGATAATGTTATATCCAAGATCTTCTGCATAATCAAAGTCTGTCTCTTTAGAAGCCTCTACAATGATGATTCCTTCCTCTGCCAGCAGCGATGATTCTGCCAGATAAGTCAGCACACTTTTTTCCAGTTCATGATTATACGGTGGATCCATAAAAATATAATCAAACTGTTTTTCTCCTTCTAATTTATAGAGTGCTGTCATCACATCCATCTGCATGGTCATCCCTTTTCTTTCAAAATGTGTCTTCTGAAGGTTCTCTTTGACACACGCCATGGCTTTCGGATTCTTCTCTACAAATACCGCTTCCATTGCTCCCCTGCTCAGAGCTTCGATCCCGATCCCGCCGCTTCCGGCAAACAGATCCAGAAAGATACTGTCGTACAGATATGGAGCGATCATGTTAAATAATGTCTCCTTGATCCTGTCTGTTGTTGGTCTGGTATCCATGCCTTCCAACGTCTTTAACTGTGTTCTTCTTGCACTTCCTGCAATGACTCTCATATTCTATCCCCTCTCTTTCCTGTCTGTTCCAAGCTTTCTGTAACGGTTCATACAGGCATAGATTTCCTGTATACGCGGTCTTGCAAGATTTCCCGGTACGGTATTTCCTTCGCACACACCGGCAAGCCCTTTTTTATCCAGAACGTTCTCTACCTGTTCTATGGCCTGTCCAAGTGTCTTCCTGCCATCAAATATCTCCTCTTCCAGGAAACGTACGATCTGCCCCAGTGTATTTAACTGCTCACTGTCCACAAGCTGTTCCACATACCGCAGATCAATCGTCTCATGACCGATCATGACCGCATCGCGTCCCATTGTTTTTAATTTCACCCTGCCTTTCTGGCGGATGCCCGGATTCTTACGCACCTTCCGGTCAAACGATGGCTGTTCCGGCTTTTCTTCCGGAAACTTCAATGCCGGATAGTCTGAAGCCGCTTCCTTTGCCAGTTCCGTGATTTCTCTCGGAACATACTTATCCATCTGAATGATCTGATCCGCGATCTGGAAATAGGCTCCGGAGCTTCCAGCTACCAGCACCGTCGATATTCCATATTCCTGATAAAGATCCCGCACACGCTCAATAAACGGTGTAATCGGCTCCATGTCACGGTGGATCACCTGCTGCATCAGCTCATCTCTCACCATAAAATTCGTTGCACTCGTATCTTCATCGATCAGAAATACCTGTGTTCCTGCTTCCATACTTTCTATCACATTCGCCGCCTGTGACGTACTTCCGCTTGCATCTTCCGTGTCGAACGCATACGTATCTTTTCCGTTCGGCAGATCATTGATAAACATGGAAATGTCTGTATGCCGGATGCTTCTGCCGTCTTCTGCGCGGATCTTCATTGCAGTATCATCTGTGACTACATATTCCCTGCCATCTCCTGCAATATGAGGATATACACCACTCTCCAGTGCTTTCAAAAGCGTTGATTTACCATGATAGCCGCCACCTACAACCAGAGTGATTCCCTTTCGTATTCCCATTCCGGTGAGCACTCCTTTATATGGAAGCTTCATCGTAACTTTCATAGAATCCGGCGAGACAAACGGCACCGCATCCTTCATCGGTCTCTGGGAAACGCCCGATTCTCTCGGAAGGATCGAACCGTCAGCAACAAATGCTATCAGTCCCTCTTTTTTCAGCTGTTCCCGGATATATTCCTGATCCACGGCAAGTTCTGCCGCCTGCTTCACTGCATTCTGGTCCATATTCTTATAATACAAGGCTTTCTCCACACACGCCGGCAGATACTGATACAGAATCTTAATCAGCTCTCCTGCCTGGATCGTACGTCCTCTTGCCGGGAATCCGACCTCAAACCGGACAATAATATTCCCTGTCTTTTCCTCTATCTCACAGGCCGTACGTTCCAGCACTTCCTGACCACATCGTGTCACCTGGATGATCCCGCTTTTTCCGGAACCGTGTGCCTGAAACGAGTACCGTTCCAGTTGCTTTGCAAAATTCCGCAGCAGATAATCTGCCACAGCCATCTTTTTACATTTGCTGTCATATAGATTTCCCGGAATCCGGGCCGCTCTTCCTGCCACCTGTATATGCAACCTGGACGGTGCCGCAAACGGATCTCCCTGTACATGATCAATCCCCAGTATATATGTTCCAAACTGGTATGCGCCTCTGGTATCCTTATATGCCGGATATCCTCTGTGATCAATGCGCTCCAGTATCTGTTTTAAATCTTCTGATGTCTTCATATTTATAATGTTACTGTTCCTTTTTATTCTCTATTCTATCCTTTACAGATCTGTCTATCTTATTCACTATTCTCTTTCTCGCAGATCTGCTTTTCTTATTCGCTTCTCTCTTTCCCGCAGATCTGCTTCTCTTATTCGCTTCTCTGGATTCTACAGATCCACAATTCTTGCTCTGTGATGGATCGCCGGAAGATACTTCTGAAGCAGATCTTTCGTTTTAAATTTCAAATGGCTGGTGTTGATTCCCGGGTTGCAGCCGAACCATTCTGCCTCTGCAACTTCCTTATCTATAATTACCTGCACATAATCATCTTCATCGGTCAGAAGCCCTGCAACACTTGCTGATCCCGGTGTTGTGCCAAGATGTTCCAGCATCTTCTCCGGCGGCGCAAATGACATATGGGACACGCCCAGTTTTTTACTGAATGAAGAAGTGTCAAATGCTTTGTCTGCCGGCATTACCAGCAAAAAGAAGGTTGTCTTCTTCTGGTTACAGAGGAAGACATTCTTCCGGATCTCTGTTCCGATCGCTTTATCCACTTCTGCACATTCTTCCATCGAAGATGCCGGATCATTATCCACCTGTTCATATGGTATTTTTAATTTTTCCAATGTATCGTAGAATTTCCGCTCTAACGGCATTCTTTCGTCTGCCGGTGCTTTCGTTCTTATTTCACTGATATACATAACAATAAACCTCCGTTTCCGATATTTATACTTGTTAACATTATATCGAATCTGCACAGTGATTGCAATTTTTACATTACAATTTTATCCGTTATGAATTTCTGTTTTTTTCATTCTATGTTATACTATAGTTGGTATTTTATATATTTTCAAAAGGTCATAAAGGAGAAAAAAGACATGAAATACGTATTAGCATCAGCTTCTCCCAGACGGCAGGAGCTGCTTACCCAGGCAGGATTCACATTCGACGTAATCCCGTCTGCAGTCGATGAAAAGATCACCAAAGATATTCCGTCCGATGTCGTGATGGAACTGGCGCACCAGAAAGCTCTTGATGTATATGAATCAAAGATAAAAGACAATCCCGCATATCAGGGTGAAGACTGTATCGTCATCGGTGCCGACACCATTGTGTCTTATCGCGGTGAGATTCTTGGGAAACCAGCAGATAACGAAGAAGCCTTTGATATGCTTTCCATGCTCGCAGACCGCACACATCAGGTCTATACCGGAGTTACATTTGCAGGGTGTATCCGTGGGCAGCAGATCTTACATACATTCTACGAAAAAACGGATGTCACCTTTTATCCGGTCACAAAAGAGGATCTTCATGCTTATGTTGACAGCGGTGATTCTCTTGACAAAGCCGGCGCTTACGGCATCCAGGGCGCATTTGCCATCCACGTAAAAGGGATCGAAGGTGATTATAATAATGTAGTCGGCCTTCCGATCGCACGACTCTACCATGAACTTGATTCCATTTTGCCAAAGGAGAAGATACATTATGCATTCTAGCCGGAGTAAACAGAAATACGAAAAATCCGCACTCCGTATCTCCATCACAGGAAGTACGATTTTCGTAATCCTGGAGATCGTTATGGCGGTCATCACAAGGTCGCAGGCCGTCCTTCTGGACAGTGTCTATGACGGCGTCGAGATTCTGATGGTATTCGTATCACTTTCACTGGTTCCGCTGATGTACAAGCCGTCCAGCGAAAGCCACCCATTTGGTTACCAGCAGATTGAATCCTTATTTGTTGTTGTAAAAGGTGCGATCATGATTGCTGTTACCGTCGGACTGATCATTAACAACATCCAGATCATCTTCCACGGCGGCCAGCATGTCAACTTTTCCATGGTTGCGTATTTTGAAATGAGTGCCACCTTAGTCAGTATTGCTGTGATCTTCCTGCTTCGCAGGATGAACAGTAAACTGACTTCACCGATCGTGATCATGGAGATCCAGGAATGGCAGATCGACTCTGTCGCATCGTTTGGTATGTGCATCGCATTCTTTCTGCCGCAGATCATAACCGGAGAATGGTTCCAGCCTTTGATTCCTTATCTCGACCCGATACTGGCGATCATCCTGTCCCTTTTTATGCTTCCGGTTCCGATAAAAACCGTGATCACGGGACTTCGGGACCTGTTCTTACTCCCTCCGGAGGAAGAAACGGTTCAGGAGATCAAAGAGATCGTATCTCCGATTCTTGCCACATACGGGGACACAAAATTATATTATGATATCCTGCGTACCGGACGGAAATTATGGATCAGCGTGTATATCACCATGAACCGTGATATGATCTCTATTTCCAAGTTCAAATCCGTGCAGAAAGAGATCATTCAGGCTCTTTCAAAAGAATATCAGGACTTTTATTTTGAACTGCTTCCGGACATTGAATACACTGGAGATACAGAGGTCCCTGAGCCTGTTCCTGATGAAGAAGAAACTTAATCTGCAAAACCTGCCACTGGCAGATTTTCTTGTATACTTTGGTATGCGTAAGAGGCTGCCGGCAAAATCGCCGGCAGCCTCTTTTTGAAGGTAGTTCTATGAATCAAAATTGTGGTAACGTCTGAATCATTTGTATTTCTGTATCTTCTTATATTTATTTACGCTTACTTGCTTTCGTATTTTGCGGCAGCATCTTCGATAGACGCTCTCATGATCAGCATCAGCTCATCGATCTGTTTCTTCGTTACGATAAGTGGTGGAATCATACGGTTTACGCTGTCTCCGATGGCTGTGATCAGTGCCATTCTGTCCAGGCATCCGTGTTTTACTTCTACTGCGATTGGAATATCATATTCGCATCCAACCAGAAGTCCACGTCCTCTTGCTTCTTTTACATGTGGGAGTTTTGCAAGTTCCTGTTTCATGTATTCTCCCATTTCTTTTGCATTTTCACTTAAGTTGTTATCAAGAATCTCTGTTACTGATGCAAGACCTGCTGCACATGTTACACAGTGTCCGCCATATGTAGAGCCATGTGTTCCTGCTGTAAATGCTTTTGCTACTTTTTCAGTTGCACAGCATGCTGCTAACGGCATTCCGCCTCCGACTGCTTTTGCCATAGATACTGCGTCTGGTTTTACACCATATCCCATGTAAGCCATCGGTGCTCCGGTACGTCCCCATCCTGTCTGAACTTCATCAAACAGAAGTAACATATCTTTCTCGTCACATAATTTACGAAGTCCTTCGATGAATTCCTGTGTTGCAGGATGAACACCGCCTTCGCCCTGTACAGGCTCAATCATGATTGCGATTGTATTCTCTGTTACCTTTGATTTGAAATCTTCAAGGTTATTATATTCTGCATAATCGAATCCAGGAAGCATTGGTTTGAATCCCATCTGAATTGCATTGTCCGGCTGGCCTGTTGCAGACATTGCTCCGTAAGTTCTTCCATGGAAACCATGTTTTGCTGTAATGATGTGATATCTTTCCGGTCCGAAATTATCTACACCATATTTTCTTGCCATCTTGATCATACACTCATTTGCTTCAGTTCCGGAGTTCTGATAAAAGATCTTATCCATTCCGATCGTATCACAGATCTTCTTAGCCAGTAATGCCTGTGGAATGGTGTATGGATAGTTGAATGTATGCATGATATCATCTAACTGATCCTTGATTGCTGCAATGACTTTTGGATTTCTGTTACCACAGCTGTTAACGGCAACCCCACCGTAGAAATCCAGATATGCATTTCCTTCTTCATCGTACAGATACATACCTTCTGCTCTCTCTGCAATGAAATCATATCTCTCATAAGTCTCCACCATATACTTATTAACCATGTCCTTCAGTTCTTGTGCTGTAAGTCCCGTATCCTTTAATCTCATAATAAAACTCCTCACTTTCATCCATCCTAAAAATTTGTTGAATAATTATGATCTCGTTCGTCTTCCTATCCTTTTATCACTCTATCAATAGAACGAAAAAAGGCACCACACCCTAACGGGTATGGCGCCTTTGCCTTTCAACGATTCACAGTATATACCTGTGTTTTGAAAACGTCAACATGTTTTTTGAAAAATTTTCAAAAATATTTTTCCAGACTGCTTCGCTAAAGTGTGCCACCGGCGGCTTTCCAGCATGCTAAGACACATATAGAACCTGTCACTGGCAGGTTCTATCGCATACTAAAGTATAAAAAATAGAGTGCCATACGACACTCTATTTCTGCACATATTAGTTATACTTACGTTTTCTAGCAGCTTCAGATTTCTTTTTGCGTCTTACGCTTGGTTTTTCGTAATGTTCTCTTTTACGAATTTCCTGCTGAATACCAGCCTTTGCACAGTTTCTTTTGAATCTGCGTAAAGCGCTATCTAACGATTCGTTTTCTTTAACGATTACATTTGACATAGACTCACACCTAACCTCCCCTCCAGTCCTATATTGTGCATCATACGACTGTTCGGGTATTTTTATTGCACTACATATGATTATAACATATTTTTTTCTCACGTCAACAACTTTCTTCCACTTTGGAAAAAATTGCAAAATTTCGCGAATTGACAGTAAAATTTTATGCAAGCTGTCCTTCTAATGCTTCTTTTGCAGCCTTCAGAGCATCCTCTACACCTGCCGGATTCTTACCGCCGGCCTGCGCCATATTCGGACGTCCGCCGCCACCGCCGCCAACTAATTTGGCAACTGCTTTGATCAGGTTACCTGCATGAGCTCCCTGTTTCATAGCTCCGTCTGTAGCGGTAGCCATCAGGCTTACTTTACCATCATTAACAGAAGCAAGCAGGATCACACCTTCGCCCAGCTTCTCTTTTAACTGGTCTCCAAGATCACGAAGGCCGTTCATATCTACACCTTCCAGGCTTGTAGCAAGGAATTTCACACCTTTTACTTCTTCTACCTGGTTCATTACATCACCCATGGCATCTTTTGCAAGTTTGCTCTTCAAGCTCTCTACTTCGCCCTTTAATACCTTATTTTCATTCATCAGATGAGAAACCTTCTCTTCGATGTTTTCCGGTGTTGCTTTCAGTAATTTTGCAGTCTCATGAAGCTTCTTCTCCTGAGCGCTGTAGTAATCCAGAAGTCCTTTGGATGTCAGGGCTTCAATACGGCGTACTCCGGCAGCCACACCTGTCTCGGACAGGATCTTGAATGCCATGATGTTTCCTGTATTCTTTACATGTGTACCACCACAGAATTCGATAGAGAAATCACCCATACTTACAACACGTACAATGTCTCCGTATTTTTCTCCGAACAGAGCTGCAGCTCCCGTCTTCTTAGCCTCTTCGATCGGCATATTTTTAATTACAACCGGAAGATTCTCACGGATCTTCTCATTTACGATATCTTCAACCTTCTGCAGTTCTTCTGCCGTCATGGCAGAGAAATGTGTAAAGTCGAAACGCAGTCTCTGTGCATTATTCAGAGATCCTGCCTGCTCTACGTGATTGCCAAGTACCATACGGAGAGCTTTCTGAAGCAAATGGGTTGCACTGTGGTTGTTCTCAGCAAGTGCACGGTTCTCTTTGTCAACCTTCAGAGTCACCTTGTCGCCGACTTTGATCATACCCTTTGTAACCTGGCCTACATGGCCGAATTTACCGCCTGCAAGCTTCACAACATCTTCTACGACAAATTCACCGTCTTCGGTACAGATGATACCTTTATCAGCTTCCTGTCCACCCATTGTTGCATAGAATGGAGTCTTGGCAACGATGATCGTACCCTTATCTCCGTCTGTCAGTGCATCTACAACTTCTGTCTCGCTTGTCATAGCTGTCACATCAGATTCAACCTCTAACTGATTATATCCGACGAACTCAGAAGATAATTCTGCATCCAGCTCATCATATACACTGGCATCTTTACCACTGTAGTTGTGTGTACCGAATGTTCCTTCGGATTTTGCACGCTGTTCTTTCTGTGCTTCTTCGAATCCTTTTTCGTCATAAGTCAGACCCTTTTCTTCCAGAATCTCACTTGTCAGATCGATCGGGAATCCATAAGTATCATAAAGCTTAAATGCGTTCTTTCCAGAGAGAACAGCCTCACCATTCTTCTTCATCTCTTCTTCCATGTCTGCAAGAATAGAAAGTCCCTGGTCAATTGTCTTGTTGAACTGAGCTTCTTCTTTGGCGATTACGTTAAAGATAAAGTCTTTCTTTTCTTCCAGTTCCGGATATCCGTCTTTCGATCCGTCAATGACAGTCTGTGCAAGTTTTACAAGGAATGCTCCCTTGATTCCAAGAAGTCTTCCATGACGGCATGCACGGCGGAGAAGACGTCTCAATACATATCCACGTCCGCTGTTTGATGGAAGGATACCGTCTGAGATCATAAATGTTACTGAACGGATGTGGTCTGTCAGTACTCGGATTGAAGTATCTGTGTTATCATCTTTCTGATATTCCACACCTGCCATGTTACATACATGGTCTCTTAAAGCCTTTAATGTATCGATGTCGAACATAGAATCTACATCCTGCACGATACATGCCAGACGTTCCAGTCCCATACCTGTATCAATGTTCTTCTGCTCTAATTCTGTATAGTTGTTATGTCCGTCATTGTCAAACTGTGTAAATACGTTGTTCCAGATCTCCATATAACGGTCACATTCACATCCGACGGTACATCCAGGCTGTCCACATCCGTATTTTTCCCCACGGTCATAATATACTTCTGAACATGGTCCGCAAGGTCCTGCTCCATGCTCCCAGAAGTTATCTTCCTTTCCAAAACGGAAGATTCTCTCTGCCGGGATTCCAATCTCTTTATTCCAGATCTCGAAGGCCTCATCGTCATCCTGGTAAATGGATGGATATAATCTATCTGGATCCAGTCCTACTACTTCTGTAAGGAATTCCCATGTCCAGTGAATTGCTTCGTCTTTAAAATAGTCTCCAAATGAGAAGTTACCAAGCATTTCGAAAAATGTACCATGTCTTGCTGTCTTTCCTACGTTCTCGATATCTCCTGTACGGATACATTTCTGACAGGTGGTAACACGTCTTCTCGGCGGTATCTCCTGTCCTGTAAAATATGGTTTCAATGGTGCCATACCAGAGTTGATCAGTAACAGACTCTTATCGTTATGAGGCACTAATGAGAAACTTTTCATTGCCAGATGTCCCTTGCTTTCAAAGAACTCAAGAAACATTCTTCTTAATTCGTTTACGCCATACTTCTGCATAATTTCCTCCTGCTCTACATTCATGTATCAAATCAGTATAAATATTTTTATCAATACTAACTTTTAATTATAAAGAGAGACAGGCGTTTTGTCAATCATTACGCCTGTCTCTTTTAAACTTAAATATGCATAAAACGCGCATAAAATATCGTCATGAACGACATTCCGGATTCTTGTTTTCTCATTCGGAACCCTCTTATTTTAACTCAATCTCACCGAGTTCCTTTGGTGGAAGCTGTTTGCTGGATGCTTTCACAAATTCCTGTACTTTCTTCTGTGCTTTCGGTACCGGAATATTCGTTCCTGCTCCGGCTACACATCCGCCCGGACATCCCATTCCTTCGATCAGACATCCGTTCATTCTTCCGATCTTCGCCATAGAAAGGATCTTCTTACAATCTGCAAGACCTTCTGCATGTTCGATCTTTACTTCCACACCCGGATAGTATTCATTCACACATTTTTCAATCGCGGATGCAACACCGCCTGCAACTGCATATCCACGTCCTACACCTGTTGCATTATGGAAAGATGACTCTGCTTCATATTCGGAAAGATCAATTTCCTTCGCATCGAACATTCCCTGTAATTCCTCAAATGTCACTACAAAATCAACATCACTTCTTACGCTTCTGCGCATTGCTTCCAGCTTCTTGGCCGCACATGGTCCGATGAATACTACTTTTGCATTCGGATGTTCTTTTTTGATCGTACGTGCAGTAGCGACCATAGGCGTCAGCTCCTGAGACACTTCATCGATCATATCCGGGAAATATTTCTTTGCCAGCATTGCCCATGACGGACAGCAGGATGTCAGAAGGAATGGAAGTTCTCCCGTTGTAACCTTTTCCACATAATGGTGTGCCTCTGCAACAGCTCCGATATCAGCTCCAAGAGCTACTTCGTATACCTGTGAAAATCCAAGTTCTTCCAGTGCTGCCTTTAAGTTTCTCGCATTGATATTATCTCCGAACTGCCCGGTAAATGCCGGTGCGATCTCAGCAATGATCTGCTCGCCTTCCGACAATGCTCTTGCAAGCTGGAAGATCTGGGATTTGTCTGAAATTGCTCCAAACGGACAGTTTACCATACACATACCGCAGGATACGCATTTGTCCGGATTGACATATGCACGTCCCACTTTATCGTTTTCAATCGCATTGACACCACAGGCTTTTGCACAAGGGCGCTCTTTCTTGGAGATTGCGTCATATGGACAGACACTCTTACATTTTCCACATTTGATACATTTTTCCTGATCAATGTAGGATTTTCCGTTCACCATGGAAATTGCACCCTTTGGACAGACTTCCATACAAGGATGTGCCAGACATCCTTTGCACATGTTGCTGACCTCATATCCTTTCGCCTCACATCTCATACATGCAGACGGGATAACCTGTATAAGCGGCGGCTCATAATATTTGTCTGATATGTTACTTGCTTCTACTCCCGCTGTCAGATGTACCGGTTTATCTTCAGGTCTGAGCGCAAGTCCCATTGCAAGTCTTACCTGCTCTCGTACAACTGCTCTTGCACGGTAGACACTGTCACGGTACTGTTCCGTCTCATCATTCACCAGCGCATATGGGATTGCTTCCATATCGTCGCATAAAGTATCCGCATCCGCTTTGAAACCAAGCGCTGCGACTTCTTCAAAGACTTTTCTTCTCAACCGTCTTACGGTTGTATTAATGCCTCTCATCATAGTTGGAGTTCCTCCTGTTTTTCCTTTGTCATTTTTATGACAGTCTATAGTTCTATTATAGACACTTGAGAAAATCTTATCAACTAATTTTGGGGATTAATTTATTAACTGGGTTGGCCTTTCGGTCCGGGTATCCACCAGCCTGTTGAATTAAGTACCAATTTACAGCAGAATAATATTATGCTCTCTGCAAGTCTCCCGCATCTCTTCCGGCCACAAACTTGCCTGCACCTCGCCGACATGAGCACGGTCAAGAAGCAGCATGCAGAGTCTGGACTGTCCAATACCGCCTCCGATGGTGTATGGAAGTTCTCCGTTTAACAGCATCTTATGATATGGGAGATTCTTTCTCTCTTCGCATCCTGCTTTTACAAGCTGCTCTTCCAGAGCTTTTTCATCTACACGGATACCCATGCTGGAGATCTCAAGTGCACAGTTCAGTGTCTCGAACCAGAACAGGATGTCTCCGTTTAACTGCCAGTCATCGTAGTCTGGTGCACGTCCGTCGTGCGGCTCGCCGCTTGCGAGTTTGTCACCGATCTTCATCAGGAATACACAGCCGTGTTCTTTTGTGATCAGATTTTCTCTTTCCTTTGGAGTCTTATCCGGATACATGTCTTCCAGTTCCTGGGAAGTGATGAAATAGATGTCCTCCGGAAGTTTCTTCACTGCCTGTGGATATTTGTACCATACCTCATGTTCCATATGTTTGATGATCTTGAAGATATTACGTACGGTAGCTTCCAGTGTCTCAACAGTACGTTCTTCTTTTTTGATCACTTTTTCCCAGTCCCACTGGTCCACGTAGCAGGAATGTAAGTTGTCAAGTTCTTCATCTCTGCGGATCGCGTTCATATTTGTATAAAGTCCTTCACCCGGCTGGAATCCATATTTGTATAATGCCATACGTTTCCATTTTGCAAGGGAATGTACAACTTCGATTGTCTCTCCCGGAACGCCTGCGATATCGAACTGTACCGGTCTTTCCACACCGTTCAGGTCATCGTTCAGACCACTGCTTTTTTCTACAAATAACGGTGCAGAGATTCTCTCCAGATTCATCTCTTTTCCGAATTCCTTCTGGAACGTGTCACGAATGTACTTGATTGCTTCCTGTGTCTCTCTTACGCTTAAGCGAGGGTCATAATGTTCTGGTAATATTAATCCCATTTTTTCTGTCTCCTTTTTGTCTGTTGTATATTTTTATGAAATTCTTTGCTCACTGATTACTCTTCTCCAAATACTCTCTGTGCATAATATACGGACTGCATTGCATCTTTGCCGTAAAAATCTGCCCCGATCATATCTGCATAATCCTGATTCAGCACAGCTCCACCTACCATGACTTTACATTCAGGTTTACGTTCTCTCAATAACTTGATGGTCTCTTCCATGCTTACAACCGTTGTTGTCATAAGCGCACTTAAACCTACCAGCCGGATATCCTGCTCAACTGCAGTATCTACGATCACTTCCGGCGGTACATCTTTCCCCAGATCGATCACATCAAAACTGTAATTCTCCAGAAGGACTTTTACAATGTTCTTACCAATATCGTGAATATCTCCTTTTACCGTTGCGAGAATAACTTTATTCTTCGCCTGGACTTCCCCGCCTTCCTGTGCGAGTACGTCCTTGATCACTGCAAATGCGATCTTTGCCGCATCGGCACTCATCAGAAGCTGCGGCAGGAAGACAGTTCCCTTTTCAAATCCTTTTCCCACCGTATCCAGTGCCGGGATCAGGTGTTCATTGATGATCTCCAGCGGTGCCTGTTCCTTTAACAGTTCTCCTGTTGCATGATGCGCTTCTTCTTTCAGACCTTTTTCGATGGCCTCTTTTAAAGTCAGTTCTGCCTTGGCTGCCGGTGCAGGCGTTCCTGCTTTCTGACTGCCATATACACGGATATAATCCTCGCAGTTCTTGTCGTAATTCATCAGCGCACAGAATGAATAGTAAGAACACATCATATCTTCCGAAGACGGATTGATGATTCCGGCACTTAAGCCATTCTGCATGGCCATCGTATAGAAATTCGAATTGACTGCCGGACGGTACGGAAGTCCGAATGAAATGTTCGATACACCAAGTACCGTACATACACCGTAAGTCTCTCTGACTTTTTTCAGTGCTTCCAGAGTGACCTTTGCTCCTTCCGGCTCGGAACTGATCGTCATTGCCAGCACATCGATTACAATGTCCTTTTTGTCAATGCCATATTTTTTCGCTTCTTCAATGATCTTTCCTGCCACACGGACTCTTCCATCTGCCGTTGCCGGGATTCCATCCTCGTCGATCGTAAGCCCGATCACAACACCTCCGTAACGCTTAATAAGCGGGAAGACAGCATCCATATTTTCCTGTTTTCCATTTACAGAGTTCACCATCGGCTTACCGTTATAGATGCGCATCGCCGCTTCCATTGCTGTGATATCAACGGTATCGATCTGAAGCGGCAGGCTTGATACGCTCTGAAGCTCCATGATGACTTCTTTCATCATCGCCGGTTCGTCAATATCCGGAAGTCCTACGTTGACATCCAGAATATGTGCTCCCTTATCCTGCTGCGTAATCCCCTCTTTCAGGATATAATCCATGTCGTGGTCTTTTAATGCCTGTTTGAATTTCTTCTTACCGGTCGGATTGATTCTCTCTCCGATAATCATCGGCTTGCCGCCAAGGATGACCGCATGTCCGTAAGAAGATACCATTGTGATATCTTTCTTTGTTGCCGGCTTTACGCTCATCTCTCTGGTCGTCTCAACCATCTTCTGGATATGTGCAGGTGTTGTTCCACAGCATCCGCCGATCACATGTGCTCCCATCTCTACGATCTTTGCCATATATCCGGCAAACTGTTCCGGTTCTACATCATAATAGACTTCTCCGTCACGCTGCTTCGGAAGTCCTGCATTCGGTTTTACGATGATCGGAACCGATGCGTATTTCAGAATATCCTCCAGAATCGGAAGCATCTGCTCCGGTCCCATACCACAGTTGATTCCCAATGCATCTACACGAAGGCCTTCCAACATGGTAACCACCGCCGGAACATCTCCTCCTGTCAGGAGTTTTCCCTTTTCATCGAAGATCATAGTTGCAAATACCGGAAGTGAAGTATTCTCTTTTGCAGCAAGTACTGCTGCTTTCACTTCGTAACTGTCACTCATGGTCTCGATATGGATCAGATCAGCTCCTGCCTGTTCTCCATAGATCATCGTTTCTTTAAATGCATCATATGCATCTTCAAACGAAAGATCTCCCATTGGCTTTAATAACTTACCGGTTGGTCCTACATCTAATGCTACATAAGTCTTTCTTCCGTCGTGCACGCCACGTTCTGCAGCCTTTTTTGCATTCTGGATTCCTGCTGTTACGATTTCTTTGAGTCCATACTTGGAATCATGAAATTTGATCGCATTAGCACCAAATGTATTACTTAAGACGATATCACTGCCTGCCTCAAAATATGCCTTATGGATATCGATGATTTCTTCTGCATGTTCCAGGTTCCAGACTTCCGGTAGTTCTCCCGGCTGTAATCCCTTTGACTGAAGAAGTGTTCCCATTCCACCGTCAAAGTACAATAATTCTTTTCCCAGTCGTTCTAATAACATTTGTCTGCTCCTATCCTCTTTCTTGTATCTTATGATCTGCGGTATGCGCAGTCTTTCTTCTGACACGCCTCACAACCTTTGATATGGCAGGAAGTCTCTGTTTCACTGAGACCGATCACTGCCGTCACCGATTTTGACGGTGTCAGCATATTGCCGCCGGTAAGTGTCAGCCCGATCTTCTTTGCCGTATCCAGCATACGGAGGATCATATCCTGATGTGCAATATCAAAGTCTCCATATCCAGGACTGAATCTCGGTCTGATATAATAACCCTCTTTCTTCATATCTGCTTCCAGAGCAGTCTGCCATTCATCCAGATATTCTTCCAGCATAGCAGCCGCACACGCCTGAAGTGTTACCACTCTTGCCATATCTCCGATGGAATATTTCCGCAATAGCAGATCAACTTTCGGTCCAAGCGTTGCACCCAGCAGCACTGCTTTTTTACATCCCGTCAGATTTTTATAAAGATTTTTACTGTGGATATCCAGATTTCCCAGAAGGATTCTTCCACTCTCCGGGAATTCTAATTCAAAAATGCGGTAGACGATCCTGCCGCACGCCGCCTGGGAAAGCTCTTCAAAACAGCTTTCCACAAGCTTTAGCGTATGATCATCTACCGCATGTCTGCCATATCCCAAGTAACGAATTGCTTCTTTCGTTCTTGCGTCCATTTTGTTTCCTCTATTTATTCAGAATCTCTGAAAGATTTGCCTGGATTGCCGCAGCAACCTCCGGTTTATTCATAGAATATACGTGAACATGGTTAATGCCATTTGCGAACAGATCGATGATCTGGTCTGTCGCATACGCAATACCTGCCTGCTGCATTGCTTTCGGATTATCTCCAAAGCGATCTACGATTGCTTTGAATCTCTCCGGAAGGTTGGTTCCGGACATAGACAGAATTCTCTTTACCTGATTTGCATTTGTTACCGGCATGATTCCCGGAATAACCGGAACGGTAACACCCTTTTCTCTCGCTCTATAGAGGAAATTATAAAGAATATTGTTATCAAAAAACATCTGTGTAGTCAGGAAATCTACACCACAGTCTACTTTCTGTTTCAGATGTGCAATATCATCCTTCTTATGTTCGGACTCTACATGTCCTTCCGGATAACATGCAGCCCCGATGCAGAAATCTCCCTGACTCTTGATATCCTCGATCAGCTCATATGCATACTGATAATGATTCGGAAGTGGGAATTCACTCTCTTGTGGAATATCTCCTCTGAGAGCAAGGATATTCTCAATTCCTGCTGCCTTTAACTGATCGATTACCTGATGCACTTCTTCTTTTGTTGATGATACACAAGTAAGATGTGCAAGGCTTGGTACATTATATTTATCTTTGATATGTGATGCAATCTTTACAGTATTCTTACTGGTACCGCCGCCTGCACCATATGTAACACTCATATATGACGGTTTCAATTCTGCAATTGCTTCTGTCGCCTTTAATACTCCTTCATATGCTGCATCTGTCTTCGGAGGAAATACCTCAAAAGAAAGATGCGGTGTCTTTTCTACTAATATATCACTGATTTTCATATTTTTTCTGTCATTCTCCTTTAGTCTGTTTTTACATTCCTTCGTATAATTCTTCGTACTGTTTTGCAGAATTCTTCCATGAGAAGTCTTTATTCATGGCACGTTCAACAATCTTGTTCCAGTCACGTTTCTTATCATAATAGATCTGTTCTGCATAACGTACAGTTGCCAGCATCTCATGTGCATTGTAGTTCATGAAACTGAATCCTGTACCAGTCTTTTCATACTCATTGTATGGTTCTACTGTATCTTTCAGACCGCCTGTCTCACGGACGATCGGAACTGTTCCGTAACGTAAACTCATCAACTGGCTGAGTCCGCATGGTTCAAACAGTGACGGCATAAGAAATGCATCACAGGACGCATAGATCTTATGAGACATTGCTTCTGAATAATAAATGTTTGCAGATACTTTTCCAGGATATTTCCATGCGAAATGGCGGAACATATTCTCATACTGTTCTTCTCCTGTACCAAGCGCTACGATCTGTACTGCATCCTGACACAGTTCATCCATTACATATGCAACAAGATCAAATCCCTTCTGATCTGTCAGTCTGGATACGATACCGATCATCATAGTTTTATGATTCTCTTCCAGACCAAGTTCCTTCTGAAGTGCGATCTTGTTCTTGATCTTCTCTTTACGGAAATTGCTGACATCATAATTTCTCTCGATCTTATTGTCTGTCAGTGGATTATAATCTTCATAATCAATTCCGTTCACAATTCCAGACAGGCAGTTTGCTCTTGCATTCATAAGACCGTCCAGTTTCTCGCCATAGAATGGTGTCTTAATTTCCTCTGCATAAGAGTTACTTACCGTCGTTACTCTGTCCGCATATACGATTCCACCTTTCAGGTAGTTTGCATCCTTGTATGCTTCCAACTTATCCGGTGCGAAATAATACTGTGGTAATCCGGTAATGTCTCTGACACGCTTCGGATCCCATGTTCCCTGGAACTTCAGGTTATGTATAGTCATCACCGTCTTGATTCCACGGTAAAATTCATTGCCATATCTGAAATTATCCAGATAGACCGGAACCAGTCCTGTCTGCCAGTCATGGCAGTGAATGATGTCTGGTCTGAAATCGATCAGTGGAAGTGCACTTAATACAGCTTTTGAGAAGAATGCGAATTTCTCAATATCCGCATACATATCACCGTATGGTGCATATCCGTTAAAGTAATATTCGTTATCTATAAAATAAAACTTAATTCCGTCGTATTCCATTTCAAGAACGCCAACATACTGTTTTCTCCAGTTCAAGTCCATATAAAAATGAGTATGATACTGAAGTTTTTCTTCCCATTCGTCTTTCATGCACATATACTTTGGAAGCATTACGCGCACATCGTATTTTTCTTTATCAAAATATTTCGGTAATGATCCGACAACATCGGCAAGTCCTCCTGTTTTGATAAATGGGACTGACTCAGATGCCGCAAATAATATTTTCTTCATTGCATTTCCCTCCCAACCTTAGAATACTTTATCATTATAACGTATTTTTATTCAGAATAAAAGGGTTGTTTAGCGGTTTTTATTTTCCAGTCGGATCGTATCTGCGATCAATGCTATAAATTCTGAATTTGTAGGTTTTCCCTTTCTATTACTTACTGTATATCCAAATAACTCATCCAGCGTATCAAGCTTTCCACGGCTCCATGCAACTTCGATTGCGTGACGAATTGCTCTTTCCACTCTGCTTGCCGTTGTCTGATGCATCTTGGCAATTGTAGGATACAAAACCTTCGTAATCGCATTCAACACATCCATATCATCCACTGCCATAATGATCGCATCCCGCAGATAATGATATCCTTTTATGTGCGCCGGTATTCCGATTTCATGGATCATATCCGTCACACGAGTCTCTAGATTATATTCTTGCTTTTTGGAAACTGCATTCCGGCTTTCGGATTCCGAACTGTTCTTTCTCTCCCCGTTTCCCGCATCTTTGATCCTGCTTAAGATCATATCATTGTGAAATGGTTTCATCACATAGTAACTTGCTCCTTTTCGGAAGGCATCTTCTGTAATTCTTTCCTGTCCGACAGCTGTCACGATAATAAATTCCGGTCGTTTGGTAATCTGCTCATCCATATTTACTTTTTCCATCACACTTAATCCATCCATCTTTGGCATGATCAGATCCAGTAATACAACATCCGGTTTCTTTTCTTTGATCAGATGATAGATATCTTCACCGTTATCAGCTTTTCCTATCAGATTCAAATCCTGGTCTTACTCTATGATTTCACCCAGCATATCCAAAATTCTTTCATTGTCGTCAGCGATTGCTACATTAACTTCTCTCATTTTACGTAATGCCTCCTTGTCCCTTAATAATTATGTCGAGTTTTATTATATATTTTCCTCAATTTTCGAACAAGAAAATACTGTCGTAAAAACATGACCTGCATCGACAAAATTCTGATTATTCTACATATTTCAGCATATTTTCGATAAAAATCCCATAACCCCTCGTTGGATCACTGACAAATACATGGGTAACCGCACCCGCTATCTTTCCATTCTGGATAATTGGTGTTCCCGACATTCCCTGAATGATTCCGCCTGTAATTTCCAGCAATTTTGGATCTGTCACTTCTATTTCGAGTCCTTTATTTTCCTCTCTGGTATGTTTGTCAATTTTTGTAATACGAATTTTATACTCTTTTACTTTTCCTTCCACACAGCATCGGATTTTTGCATCTCCTTTTTTTATTTCATCCGTCTGCATTATCTCCATCGGATCCGTGTCCTGAAACAGGTTTTCTGTGCGGTCAAGCGTTCCAAAAATCCCACAATCCGTATTTTTATCAATTTTTCCAAGCACATTATATCTGTTATAAACAATGATTCCTTCAATGCCTCCTGGATTACCGTCAATTCCTTTCTGGATACTTCGTATACTGGTTTCGTATACTCTTCCATTTCGAATCTCCATAAGTGCATTCGTATCTGTGTCATGAATTCCATGTCCAAGTGCTCCAAATCTGCTGTCAGAATTAAGAAATGTTACTGTTCCAAGTCCCTGTGCATTGTCCCTTACCCATATCCCGAGCATGCAATTATTTTTTTTGCTCCTGACCGGTTTTACCTTCACTTCCAGATATTCCGAATCTCTGCGCAGCTTTAAAATCACATCTGTTCCATCTGTAGTTTTTAATATCGTCTGTAGTTCTTTTTTATCCCTGATCTTCGTTCCATTGCATTCTACGATATAATCACCGGCCTTTACCAGATGTCTTGCCGGTTCCAGTCGTTCACCGTCTGTTCCTGTAACCTTCTCTGTTCCAAGAACCATGACTCCTTCTGTTTCCAGATAGATTCCGATCGGCATACCTCCCGGGATCACCGTATTGTCAGACACCGTCCCCGCGCTTACTTCCTCTTTTTCGTTACGTTCCATTTTTTCCTTCACTGAATATCCCGTGTAAAAAAAGACAGAAAAAACAAGTGTTATGATCAGACATTTTCGATACCAATATTTTCTCATGTTCCACACCTCAAAAAAAGATAGACATCCCTGCAAGAATGTCTATCTTAGTATGTGGTATTTTATAAAAAATACTCTGGATCTGTATACTTTTTATTTTATCTGACCTGCCAGATTTTTCATCTCTTTTGCGCTTTGGATCACGGTATCTGTAATTTTTGCACCGCCGAGGATCCTTGCCAGCTCTTCTACCGACTTTTCTTCTGTCAGCGGATAAATGTGTGTACGCGTCACTGCATCCTCTGTCTTTTTTTCAATCAGAAAATGCTGATCTGCCATCGCTGCAATCTGTGCAAGATGTGTAATACAGATCACCTGATGTTCTTTTCCGATCAATGCCATCTTTTCCGACACTTTCTGTGCCGTACGTCCGCTGATACCAACATCAATTTCATCAAAGATCAGTGTCTCAATCTCATCTTTATCTGCCATTACAGCTTTGATCGCCAGCATGATTCTGGAAAGCTCACCACCGGAAGCAACTTCTGTCAATGGTTTCACCTGCTGTCCCTGGTTGAGCGAAATACGGAATTCTGCATCATCAATGCCATCTTTGGAATATTCTTTCTTTTCCGCAAAATGTATCTCAAACTGCACCTGTTCAAAATTCAGGTCTTCCAAGCCTTTCTGGATCTTCTTTTCCAGCATGTTTGCCTTCTTCTTTCGAAGAGTCGAAAGTTTCTGCGCCCTTTTAAGATAATCCTGTTCCAACTGCTCACAGGATGCTTTCAATTCCTGCATATACGCATCATAGTTTTCCAGAATTTCAATTCTTTCTTCCTGCTTCTTACAGTACTCCATGATCTTTTCATACGAGTTACCATATTTCGTCTTCAGATGATTGATCTCATTTAACCGTTTTTCTGTTTCATAAAACTCTTCATCCGAAAATTCACAGTTTTTCTGATACTCCGCCAGTTCGTGATTGAAATCATTTAACAGATTATCTACATCCGCAAGCTGCGAATATAACTGCGCAAGCTGCTCATCAGCATCTGAAACTTCCGACAGGGTTCTAAGTGCCCTTCCGAGCTTTTCGCTTGCGCTTTCCCCATCTCCGCCTGTATACTGATAGCTTTCGGTCACGCTCTGGACAATCCGCTTTCCATTGCACATACGACGGTAAAGTGACTCCAGCTCTTCGTCCTCATGCTCTTTTAATTCTGCCTGCACGATCTCATCGACTTCGAATTGTAAAAATGCCAGTTCTTTCACCCTTTCGGATTCATCTGCTCCTGCCTCTGACAGTTCTTTTTGTTTTTCTTTGTACTGCCGCCATATCTCTACGACTTTTTCTTTCTGTCTCTTCGTCTCTTCACCTGCAAAAGCATCAACGATCGCCAGATGATTCTTTTTATAAAGCAGTGACTGATGTTCATGCTGTCCGTGAATATCGATCAAAATCGATGATACTGCTTTAAGTGTCGCCATCTGTACTGTCTCGCAATTGATCTTGCTGACACTTCTTCCTTCCATCAGTCTTCTCTGCAGTGTAATAAACCCATCTTCCGGGTAAATATCCAGTTCTTTTAATTTACGGATCTGCCGTTCATTTTCGACTGAAAATGTCAGCTCCACCAATCCGTATCTCGCTCCCTGGCGAAGAATGTCTTTCGTGTATCTTCCGCCAAGAGCAAGATTGACCGAGCCTAGAATGATTGACTTCCCGGCACCGGTCTCTCCTGTTAATATGTTCAGCCCTCTGCCAAACTCTACTTCGATCTCATCGATCAAAGCCAGGTTTTTCACATGCAAATATTGTAACATGCATCCTCCTATAAGATAATCTTGCTGATCTTGTCCATTACTTTTACCGTGTCATCCACGCTTCGTATTGCACACATAATCGTGTCATCTCCCGCAATACTTCCGACAATTTCATTCCATTTCATTGCATCCAGTGCCGCACATACAGCACTTGCCATTCCGGCCACTGTCTTGATCACCAGAATATTCTGTGCCATATCCATAGACAGATACCCTTCTCTTAAAACACGGATATATTTCTCACTCATTCCATTCTCATTATGCTGGTGCAGTGCATATCTCTGTTTTCCATTTTCTGAAGGTATCTTTGTAAGTTTCAGGTCACGGATATCTCTGGATACCGTTGCCTGAGTAACTTTGAATCCCTCCTGGTTCAGATATTCCGCCAGTTCTTCCTGCGTTTCAATATGATATTTATTAATCAATTCAATAATCTTCGCATGTCTGTTAACTTTCATATCATCAATTTCCCTTCATCTTTCTCCGTAATATTTCCAAAAAACTGATTTTATTAATCTTCATGATTTTTGTCGACTCTTTTGCCTTGCAAATGGTCAGACGATCTCCTGTCTCAAGCGGCACGCTGGTCGCACCGTCAAATGTAACCAGTACTTTTTCTATATTGCCTCTGCGTCCTTCTCCGATCTCAATCACGATCTCATCGTCGGAAGACAGAACAATGCTTCTTGTGTTCAACGCATGAGAACAGATTGGTGTGATCACAGTAAGAGACGCCGTAGGTTCTACGATCGGACCTCCCGCCGACATATTATATGCTGTAGAACCGGTTGGTGTGGAAATGATGATTCCATCCGCTTCATAGGAATTCAACAGTTCCCCGTTTACGAACAATTTAAAATATATAATACGCAGATCATCACCTTTACGTGACACAACAATATCATTAAGTGCAACATCTTTCTTTCCGTTCGGAAACATGCCTTCCAGCATCATACGCTCTTCATACAGATAATCACCTTTCAGCATCTGTGTGATATCTTCTGCCAGATTGCTTACCTCTACCTCTGTAAGATACCCAAGCGTTCCCATGTTGATACCCAGAATCGGAACGTCTCTTTTCCAGAGCGTTCTTGCCACTTCAATCAAACTCCCGTCACCGCCAATCACGATTGCACAATCGATCATGTCCGGAATCCGTTCCCTGATAATATTTTTCTCTGCATCTTTTTCACACAATATACAGCTTCTTCCCGCTATCTCCAGTAATTCCTTTACTTTTTCCGTCACCGCATGATTCGTATCTTTTCCATCATTTGTAACGATCCAAAACTTTTTTAACATCTGTCTCTAACCTTTCGCAAGTGTCGCAAATGACTGATCTACCGTCTTTTCGACATCAATCTCAGGCGAAATTCTGTCAGTCGCTTCGCATTTCTGTAAGTGGACCAGATATTCGATATTACCTTCCGGTCCTTTGATCGGAGAAAATTCCAGATTCAGCACTTCAAATCCGATAGACATTGCATAATCAATCACTTTATGGATGACTTCTATATGCGTACTTTTTTCGCGTACAACGCCTTTTTTCCCAACCTTTTCTCTTCCCGCTTCAAACTGTGGCTTGATCAGTGCAACTATCTGTCCGTCTTCCGTAAGATAATTACGAATCGGAAGTAACACTTTTGTAAGCGAAATAAATGATACATCAATAGATGAAAACTGTACCGGTTCTCCAATGTCTTCCGGTGTGACATAACGAATGTTCGTTTTTTCCATACATACAACTCGTGGATCCTGTCTGAGTTTCCAGTCAAGCTGTCCGCGGCCCACATCAATCGCAAATACTTTCACAGCACCATTCTGCAACATACAGTCCGTAAAGCCTCCTGTAGAAGAGCCTACATCTGTACATACCTTTCCTTCTACACTGACATCAAAATTCTTGATCGCTTTTTCCAGTTTCAGACCGCCGCGGCTGACATATGGAAGAGTATGACCTCGCACTTCGATCGTCGCTTCTTCCGGAAATGTAGTTCCTGCCTTATCTTCTTTCTGTCCGTCTACATATACGATCCCGGACATAATGATTGCCTTTGCCTTTTCTCTGGAAGCCGCCAGATTTCTTTTTACAAGTAATACATCTAATCGTTCTTTCATAATTTCTCCTGTTATCTACATTGTCTCATACATCTTACAGATCTGTGCCGTCATGGATTCTACGTCCAGACCAGTCTCTTTGCGCAGGACATCTACATTACCATGTTCTACATAATCATCCGGGAGTGCCAGAATCTGCACTCTCACATCTGCACCGGTCCTCATCAGATATTCACTTACATGTTCTCCAAATCCTCCGGATTTTACGTTTTCTTCAATCGTAACAATCAACCGATGCTTCTTTGTAAGCCGGTCCAGCATCTTGGCATCTAACGGTTTTATAAATCTCGCATTAATAAGCGAGCAGTCATAGCCTTTCTCTTTTAAATCTTCTCTTACCTTCAGTGCCTCTTCAAACATATGCCCTACGAAAATAATTGCAATATCACTTTCTTCATACAATATCTCACTTTTTCCGTATTCAATCGGACTTCTGAATTCCGGACAGACATCACATGCACTCCCCCTCGGATAGCGGATCGCGATCGGTCCATCATATGAGATACCAAATCTCACCATATCCGCCAGTTCCCATTTGTGTTTTGGTGACATGATTACCATGTTCGGGATACTGCTCAGATAAGACAGATCAAAAATTCCCTGATGTGTCTCTCCGTCATTGCCTACTAATCCCGCTCTGTCCACGGCAAACATCACAGGAAGATTCTGAAGTGCCACATCATGAATCATCTGATCATAAGCTCTTTGAAGGAAAGAAGAATATACCGCAAATACCGGTTTCATCCCGCCTGCCGCAAGTCCTGCCGCAAATGTCACTGCATGTTCTTCCGCAATCCCCACATCAAAAAAGCGGTTCGGATATTTCTTTCGGAATCTCGCAAGACCCGTTCCATCTGCCATTGCTGCAGTGATCGCCGCAAGTTTATCATTTCTTGCCGCTTCATCACACATTACTTTTCCAAATACATCTGTATATGAATCTTTTTTCTTCGGTTTTTCCGGTTCACCGGTCTCTACCTGGAACGGTCCGATCCCATGGAATTTATCCGGCTGTTCTTCTGCCGGTTCATATCCTTTTCCTTTTTTGGTAAGGACATGCAATAACACAGGTCCCTCAATCTTCCTTGCTTCTTTTAATGCACGTACCAACATTGGTATGCTGTGTCCCTGAATCGGTCCCAGATATGTAATTCCCATATCTTCAAAAAACATTCCTGGTACGATCAGCTGCTTCAGACTGCTTTTCGTCTTACGGATATGTTCAATCATAGGATCTCCTACAACCGGTACATTATGAAGCATATTCGTTACACCTTTTTTCAAATCTGTATAAAAATCCGCAGTACGAAGCTTCGCCAGATAATCCGACATTCCACCTACATTTTCGGAAATCGACATATGATTATCATTCAAAACAATAATAAAATTCTTCTTAAGCCTTGAAGCATTGTTCAAAGCTTCATAAGCCATACCTCCGGTCAGAGAACCATCCCCGATCACAGAGATCACACTGTAATCTTCTTTTTGCAGATCTCTTGCACATACATATCCAAGCCCCGCAGAAATAGAAGTCGAGCTGTGTCCCGTGTCAAATGCATCGCATGCACTTTCCTTTCTCTTTGGGAATCCGCTCATTCCACCATATTTTCTCAGGTCATCAAATCCATCTTTTCTACCGGTCAGGATCTTATGCGTATAAGACTGATGTCCGACATCCCATATAATCTTATCTTTCGGAAGATCAAAAACCAGATGTATTGCCATCGTAAGCTCTACCACGCCAAGATTTGATGCAAGATGACCACCGGTCCTGCTGATCTTTTCGATCAGAAACTGTCGGATTTCCTGTGCCAGTTCCGGCAGTTCCTCTGGTGCCAGTTTTTTTATATCATTTGCTTTTTGAATTCTTTCTAACATAACCAGGTATCCCCTCTATCTGTCTCTGTGGATCAACTGTATCAGCAGTTGTTCCAGATATTCATTCTCCCCTGAAAGCTGGTGAAGCAGATCTATTGCCTGATTGGATAATTCTTCTACTCTTTTTTGTGCCTGCTCAATTCCCAGAAGTGTTACATATGTTGTCTTCTGATTTTTTTCATCACTGTGGATTGGTTTTCCCAGTACTTCTTCCGTACTGGTCACGTCCAGGATATCATCCTGAATCTGGAATGCAATGCCCACATAATGTGCTATCTTTTCGACCTTTCGTACATCCTCTTCTTCTGCCCCTCCGAGAATTGCACCAATCATCATAGCACATTCGATCAGCGCTCCTGTCTTCAACTCATAAATCGTATCCAGAACATCTTTCGGCACAGCATGTCCTGTTTCTTTTACATCGATCACCTGTCCGCCGATCATTCCATAGACACCTGCTTTTCTGCCAAGGACACTAAGGGCACGTCCGATTTTAAGGCTCTCCTGCGGTGCTGTCTCAAACGCACGAAATGCTGTCTCAAACGCATAATTTAAAAGTGCATCCCCTGCCAGTATCCCCATATCTTCTCCATAGACAATATGTGTAGTCTTTCTGCCTCTGCGATATTCATCGTTGTCCATCGCAGGAAGATCATCATGAACCAGAGAATACGTATGAATCATTTCAAGCGCCGCCATAAATGGACAAAGCGCTTCTGTTTCATCGCCAAATAATCTGCTGGTCTCTCTCATTAACATTGGCCGTAGTCTTTTTCCCCCTGCCATCAGACTGTATTCCATAGCTTCCATGATCACCTTCTGATACCCTTCCGGTTTTGGAAGATATTCTTTCAGGATTTCTTCAATTTCGGCTACTTTCCTTTTCATCTGTACTGTAAATTCTTCTTTAGAATTCATGTTCCTCACCCTCTTCATCCAGTAACAGCATCTTCTTTTCTACCTTATCGATTTTACTGTTACATGCTTTCAGCATATCCATACCCTGATGATACAACCGGAAAGATTCCTCCAGCGAAATCTCCCCGTCTTCCATCTCTTTTATCGTCTGTTCCAGATCTGAGAAAATCTCCTCAAGGCTCTGGTCTTCCAAAGATTGTTCCTTTTTTTCTGCCATTGCATTTCTCCCGGTATCTGTCTGTTATCTTAATAATCCTTATATTTTATATGTCTTTTTCTGCACAGCTTTAACAGATGTACGGATGAGTCCATCCGTTACATATACTGTCAGCTCATCACCCATTTCCACCTGACGGATACTCTTTACAACACCACCGTCTGCTTCTTCCACATAGGCAAAGCCCTGGTTCAGCTTTCTGACCGGAGACAATCCATTCAGCTTTTCAATCTGAATCGCCAGGCGATGTCTTGCTTCTTTTACCCGGTCTCTCATCAGCGTTCGAAGTTCCTCTTCCAGTTCTATCAGTCTTTGCTGTTGATCCTGCAGTTTGTGACGTGGATGCAGATAAGAAAGCCTCACATCCAATTCTTTCAGTCGTAACCGGTTTATACGAATCGTTCCTGTCATGCTCCGATTCATTCTCAATCTGCATTCATCCAGATATCCCTGTAACTGTCTGTAATCCCAGACTGCAAGTTCTGCCGCCGCCGAAGGTGTCGGTGCACGCAGATCTGCCACATAATCTGCAATTGTCACATCTGTCTCATGGCCCACTGCCGATATCACAGGAACCTGACAGTCAAAAATTGCCCTTGCCACGCACTCATCGTTAAATGCCCACAGATCTTCGATCGAGCCTCCTCCTCTTCCGACAATGATCACGTCTACATTTTTTGTCTCCAGCATACGGATTCCACGCACGATTGATTCTTTCGCTCCCTCTCCCTGTACCTGTGCCGGATACAGAAGTAACTGTACATACGGATTACGTCTTGCAGATATATTCATGATATCCCGGACTGCCGCTCCTGTCGGTGCAGTCACTACGCCGATTCGCTTCGCATATCTCGGAATTGCTTTCTTATATTCCGGTGCAAACATTCCCATCTCTTCCAGTTCCTGCTTCAGCATCTGGTATTTCTCATAAAGTGTGCCTTCTCCGTCCAGACGGATCTCCTGCGCATAGAGCTGATAAGAGCCTGTTCTTTCGTAGACATTCACCGAACCAAGTACAATGATCTGCTGTCCTTCTCTCATATGAAAAGAGAGCCCGCCTCGCTGCCCCGCAAACATGACACAGGCAATCGTTCCGGACTCATCCTTTAATGAGAAATATATATGTCCCGATGTGTGATACTTACAGTTAGAGACTTCTCCTTTTACATAGATACGGTTCAGCATAAAGTCCTGGGTGAACATATTCTTTATATAAGAATTCACCTGTTTTACTGTATATACATTTCGAGCCATTCTCTACCTCTGATTAATCTGCAAGTTTTGCCAGTACTCCATTTACAAATGATGCACCGTCTTCACTGCTGTATTTCTTTGCAAGATTGACAGCTTCGTTGATCGCAACACCTGTCGGAACGTCCTCGTCCCACTTCATCTCGTAGACTGCAAGTCTTAAGATTGTAAGATCTACCTTATTCATACGGCCAGTCTTCCATCCTGTTGTATGTTCATTGATCAATGTGTCGATCTCATCAATCTTCTCTATAATCTTCTGTGCTTTCTGGCTGATATACTGCATATCTTTTTCCGTGGCACCTTCAATCTGCTCCAAATACAGTTCTGTCTGCGTTCCCTGTTCTGACTCTTCATTAAAATCAGCACCAAATATTAACTTAAAGATATGTTCTCTCTGCTCTGTTCTCTTCACTTATGCTTCCTCCGGTATCTCGACTCCGGCAACACGAATATTCACATCTGCCACCTCAAGTCCTGTCATGTTCTCAATTGCAGTTTTTACTTTTTCCTGCACTTTAGAAGTAATCTCTTTTATGCTGTATCCATAATTAAGATTTAATGCCAGGGATACAGTTACAATGCCATCCAGTACATCTACCTTTACACCCTTGGATAAAGACTTCATTCCAAGTTTGCTGATCAGTTCTCTTGTTGCATTACCTGCCATAGAAGCAACACCTTCTACTTCCATTGCTGCAAGACCTGCAATAATAGCTACAACTTCATCTGCAATCTTTACTTCTCCAAGATTTTCATCTGTTTTTATTGTATACGTATTCTTTTCTTCTTTACTCATCTTTTCAGAAACCTCCCGTCTGGTTTTTCACTGTCTTTTATTATAACAAACTTACATACATTTGAAAACCCCCAGTCAGCCTGGGAGTTTTATTTCTGTTTATATTTTTATGATCTGCCAAATTCCGTAAGTTTTAATCCATCATTTCTGTCTATCGTCATACGGATACTCCATTCATTCACGAACAGCAGTAATGGATGGCCTTTCAGATCTTTAACTTTCTTCATATCTGAAGTTCCTGTCAGCTTATCCAGATCAATCTCTTCATTTTCAATCCAGCGGATGTACTCATACGGAAGATTTTCCAGACGGATCTCTACATTATATTCGTTCTCCAGACGGTATTTCAACACATCAAACTGAAGTACGCCGACAACACCGACGATGATTTCTTCCATACCAGTATTGTATTCCTGGAAAATCTGGATCGCACCTTCCTGTGCGATCTGGTTGATTCCTTTGATAAACTGCTTTCTCTTCATCGTATCAACCTGACGTACACGTGCAAAATGCTCCGGTGCAAATGTCGGGATTCCTTCGTATGTGAATTTGTCCTGTGCTGTCGTCAATGTATCTCCGATTGAGAAGATCCCCGGATCAAATACACCGATAATATCTCCGCCATAAGCTTTACTGATCATCTTACGCTCACTTGCCATCATCTGCTGCGGCTGGGAAAGACGTACTTTCTTGCCACCCTGCATATGATATACATCCATACCGGCTTCGAATTCTCCGGAGCAGATACGCATGAATGCAATTCTGTCTCGGTGAGCCTTGTTCATATTGGCCTGAATCTTGAATACAAACGCTGAGAAATCTCCCTCTTCCATCGGATCGATCGGACCTCTGTCAGATATTCTCGGAAGCGGTGAGGTCGTCATCTGAAGAAAATGCTGAAGGAATGTCTCTACACCAAAGTTCGTAAGAGCGGAACCGAAGAAGACCGGCGAAAGTTCTCCTTTGCTTACCAGTTCCTGATCAAATTCTGCTCCGGCACCGTCCTGAAGTTCAATCTCCTCTTCCAGCTGTAATTTCTGGTCATCTGTAATAAGCCAGGAAATCTCCGGATCATTGATATCGACCTTCTTTACCTCTCCCTGAGTTGTTCCTTTTTTCGTATCGGAAAAGATCTCAACTTTTTTAGATGCTCTGTCATATACTCCCTTGAATTCTTTACCGGAACCGATTGGCCAGTTGATCGGACATGTGGCGATTCCAAGTTCATTTTCAATATCATCAAGAAGTTCAAATGTATCCATTGCCTCACGGTCCATCTTGTTAATGAATGTGAAGATCGGAATATGGCGCATCGTACATACTTTGAACAGCTTTCTTGTCTGCGCCTCGACACCCTTGGATGCGTCAATGACCATCACTGCGGAATCTGCCGCCATCAATGTACGGTACGTATCTTCCGAGAAGTCCTGATGTCCCGGTGTATCCAGAATATTGATACAGTATCCGTCATAATTAAACTGCAGTACAGAAGAAGTAACCGAAATACCTCTTTCTTTTTCAATCTCCATCCAGTCAGAAACCGCATGCTTTGCAGTTGCCTTTCCTTTTACGCTTCCCGCCTGATTGATGGCACCTCCGTAGAGAAGGAACTTCTCTGTCAGTGTCGTCTTACCTGCATCGGGATGTGAGATAATTGCAAATGTTCTTCTTTTCTTTATCTGATTCTTTACTTCATTCGTAATCTGTGACATATATTATACACTCCTAATTTATAGTATATCCGTTTATAGGCACTATTAGTCAGTATAACATATGTCTATAAAATGCTCAAATACATTTTTCCTGTATTTTCAAGGTTTTCCTGTGTTTTTAGATAATTACTTCGAATCTGCATTCACTGGATTGATCACAATATTCTGCGCTGCCACGCCCGTCTTTCTTGTCACAATGTCCTCGATCTGCGCCCGGTTCGCATCACTTAATTCCGAAGCACCTACGATCACATCTGCCTGATCATCCGTAATACTTACCACAGAATCGTTAAATCCTTTTGCCGCGAGCAGTGATTCTGCTGCCGCTTCTTTTTCTGCGATTTCTGTCATCTGTACCATCTGGTTCACTGCATTTTCTTTCTCTGCATCACTAAGATTCTTATTGTCGATAATGCTCTGTAATGTCTCTTTATTCTTGGAGCGTACCTGTTCCCTGCTCACCTTCGCCTGTGCTGCCACAGAACTTACCGTTCCGTTGGCGAGGACTGCTTCCCCAGGCGTTCCGTCTACACTGCCGTCATCTGTACTGCTGGCATTACCGTCTGTGCTGCCAGTATCTCCATCCTGACTTTTAATATCCCCAGATGATACAGATGTATCTTCATCAGAAATATCTAATAATTCCTTATTTGCAAGTTCCGAATTTGTTTCCTGTGTTTTCGTCTTACCTGGGAATAATTTGCCAGAGTAATTCATATACCCTGCTGCCGCGATCATTACTGCCAGCGTTGCAATCACAATCTGATTCTTTTTTGCGATCTTTTTCACTATCTTGCCCTCCTGCTCTTTCATACTGCTCTTAATTTGTCTGCTTTTTCATTATTCTAATCTTATGCGGTTCAATATCAAATAATGCCTGGACCGCACTGCTGATATTTTCTTTTACTACTGCATTTTCCCCACCGTCTGCGATCACTACCACACCTTCGATCTTGGGACTTAGTTCCTTACTCACATACGGGGATCCACTTCCTTGACTGTTGCTTTCACTGTCCGTCCTATACACCGTATTTTCTTTTTTGGATGTCTTTGACGACTGTCTGGTCCCTCCCTGGCTGTCTTCTTCCGTCACTGTTTCCTGATCCGATTCCGTATCCTTATCCAGTACCTTTTCCGCCGAGGATTTCAGCGTGATCATCACCTTTACTTCTCCGGCTCCTTCAATCTGCGATAAGGTTCGGCTCAGGCGGTCTTCCAGATAAGCTGTATACGCTTCCTCATCCGTTCCGGCAGATGTCCCGTTTACTGATTTTTCTGTATTATCGTTCGATGCGGACGACATATTTTCCTTTTTCTTTCCTGCAGGGACTGCAATCACCATCAGAAGAATTCCTGTAAGGAGCAGGATCAGAAGCTGATCTTTTCTTAGATTTTTTAATGAGAACTTTTTCCAGTTTCCAAGTTTATTTGAAAATAAATCACTCAGATTCTTTGCCGATTTCAATCTGCTCCACCTCGATTCTCCTGTTCTGGCTTACATTTTCATCTGAACTCCTGTCTGTGTTCGAATCTTGTATCTGATCCTCTGTATTCTGGCTGCCCGTACCCGAATTTTCTATGTTTTGATTCGCTACGTTCTGTCCATCTATATCGAGAATATCTTCCTGAACTTTCTGACTTTTTTCTTCCAGTTCACTGGTCCGAATCTTATATGCACTATCATGATAAATCTCTTCAAATGCGGCTCTCTTATCAAACAATTCCAGTACCGGTACAACCAGCATTGCCGCCAGAATCAGTCCCAGGAGAAAGCGGACATATTTTTGGAATCCATGATCCGGTATCATCTGCAGGATCACACTTCCAAGCACGGCAAAAAATGATAATTTCAAGATCCAGTTATAGATCATCTCCATCTGTTCCGCTCCTTCCCAGTCATGCATTTGTTACCGCCGCCACGATTGCGATCGTCAGCAGAAATAACACTCCCACGGTAAATACAATCTGCAGCAGTATCTGACATCCTTCTCCCACTGCTTCTACACATCCTGTGACACGTTCATCCGACACCATCTGGATCACGGCAGCCGCAAGCTTATAAAGCAGAGCCGTTCCCGCAGTCTGAACCAGCGGTATCACACACAGGGCAATGCAGATTACTGCTCCTGCCATTCCAATTCCATTCTTTACCAGCACTGCCGTTCCAAGCGCTACTTCCGTCATTCCGCCCAGAAGATTTCCTACTCCCGGAATTGCCTCTGCCCCTTTCAGCACAGTACTTCTCTTCACCGTATCGATCGCGGGACTGATCATTCCCTGAATCAGATTCGCACCGATGACACACGCAAGTGCCGTCTTCAGTGTCCAGCGGATGATCAGTTCCAGGAATTCCGATAATTTTCCCAGCATATCTTCCGGTCCCAGAAAGTTCAGAACACGGATGATCATATATACCCGCACCATCGGCAACAGTACATTTCCGATTATGATCTCAACCGCATAGATCAGGAACAGAACAAGATTATAAAAGGCCACTCCGGTCACGCTTCCCTTCGCAACCGCAACTGCCAGAAAGTAAACCGGATAAAACACTCCCATAAAAGCAGTGATATTACGTATCCCGGATTCCACCCACTGAATAACCACATCGAATGCCGCAACCGTCAGTGCCGCCAATAATATATAAATCATATAGAAACCGACACTTGCCACCTGTCGGTTCTGAAGGGTACCCGCGAACTGATTCATGAATGCTGCGATCATTGCGATCAGCAAAATATGTACCAGATTTTTCTTCCCTGTCTGAAGCAGATAAAACATCTGTTCTCCGGCAAATTCGGTAAGAAGTTTGACGGAAGATTTCAGATCTCCGGTTAAAATTTCTGATATTACTTCTTGAAATGCAATCCGTTTTTCAGGAAACAGTGAGCGTAAGGAATCATCGATTTCTCCATATTCAAATTCCGAAAGGATGGTTTCTTTTATTTTCTGTTGTTCCTGTTCTGCATCTTCCGCAGTATTTTCACTGTCTTCAGATAATTCATCTGCATAACAATATATAAGTCCTACATTTCTCGTCGATAAAAACAACAGAAAAAAAGCCAAAATACAGCAAATAAAAACACCTGCCAGTTTTTCACATTTCTTTTCACATTGCAGATTACAGCTCTCATTATCTTCCACATTCAATTTCTTATATTTCATATCGTATCTCATACCAGAAATCCCCGTATCGTCTGCAAAAGCGCACTTAAAACCGGAAGGCTCAAAACCAGAATCGTAATCTTTGCGAACACTTCAATCTGTAATGCGATCGTCTGATACCCCGCATCTTTACAGATTGCCGACGAAAATTCAGCTGCATATGTAATTCCCAGAATTTTCCACAATGTTTTAAAATAATCACTGTTAAGCCCTACTACATTACTGACCTCATTCAGTACATCTTTGAGCAGACTGATCTTTCCAAGCAGAGATGCAAAGATCAGCATGCCAAGAGCGATACTGATATAGATGCCATATTCCGATTTCCCGCTTTTGAACTGAAGTGCCAGCAGAACTCCTGCCACCCCCAGTATCCCAATCTACAGCATGCTCATGCGTTCCACCTCCCATGCCTGTACAGAATACATTTTTTACAACATATAGCCCCTTTCCTTTATAATGAAAATAAATTCTGGATGGATTCAAACAGATCATAAATATACGGCACGATCCAGAACAGTACCAGCAAAAGTCCTGCAAGACTGGTCAGAAAAGCCTGTTCTTCCCTCCCACTGTGCTTCAGCACCTGACACAGTATCGATACCAGAATCCCGACCGCTGCAATTTTAAATATCAGATTTATCGTCATACATACTCTCCCTTTTCTTACAAGAGGATGATTGCCAGAAATACCCCTCCGGTCACTCCGATACATTGATACAGACGGATTTTCTCCTTCTGTTCTGTTCTCATGTCCTCCATTTTCTGCTCCATTTGTTCCAGATACAGATCCAGTGTCCTTACCTGCATCTCGATATCGATTGTTCCCAATTCACCTCCCAGACGGATCAGGCTCTCCAGCATATCCTGTGGGATTCCGATTACCGGCAGATGTGTTCTCGTCTCTTCTTCCCATATTCCCGCCAGACTTGTACCCTGTCTGTTTTCCAGCCGCTCATACAAAGATAACAGCCACATCTTATACGGCTCCTGAGCTTCACTCCCTACACTCAGGAATGCTTCTGGAAGCACCCGTCTGGAATAACGAATCTCACTTCTGATCCGGAAAATTAATTTTCTCAGGTAACGCATCTGCCTGTAACATTCTTCAATTTTCGCCGCCTGCAGCATCCCCCAGCCGCTGCCCGCAAGAATCACCATGACTGCTCCGATTGCCTTTATCATTTTGCCATTTCCATTGCTTCTTTGTAAAGAAGACTGCCCCTGTTATCAAAGATCCCTTCAATCTGTCCTACGTGTGCATTATTTCCAAGTAAAATATACCGTTCAAATCTTCCCTCTCCGATCATCCGGTTGAACAACGGTTTCTTTCTTAATTCTTCCATAGACTCAGCATGTACTGTTGCCAGCATCTTACACCCACAGTGCATCGCATATTCAATGGCATGTACATCTTCCGGTGTCCCGATCTCGTCCACTGCGATCACCTGCGGTCCCATTGAACGGATCAGCATGATCATTCCCTCCGCTTTCGGGCAGCCGTCCAGAATATCCGTCCGGATTCCCAGATGATTCTGTGCCACGCCCATATAGCAGCCACCGATCTCCGAACGTTCATCCACCACTCCTACCGCAAGCCCCGGAATCCAGGAATTTCCTTCCGATATCTGACGGATCAAATCTCTTAACATCGTGGTCTTTCCACATCCCGGCGGTGATACGATTAATGTATGACACAACACCCGGTTACATACAATATAAGGAAATACCGCATCGGCGCATCCGATCATCTCATGCGCCACACGGATATTCACCGAAGAAATGTATTTCAGGTTCTTTACCTTTCCATTTTCCATAATAGCCTGTCCCGATAATCCCACTCTGTGTCCTCCTTCAATTGTAATAAATCCCTGCCGCATCTCCTGTTCACATGCGTAAAGAGAATAATTACTGATGTATTCCAGCATTTCGCGGATATTATCTTTTGTCACCAGGTATGGACGTCTGGCTTTCGCTCCGGGGATAACTTCCGTGTCATGATACAGGAAGATCAGTGGTTTTCCTTCCCGAAGACGAATCTCCTGCAAGTATTCAAATTCCAGCTTTTCCTTTTGTATAATACTTCTGACATCCCATGGCAGGACTTTTAAGATTGTATCTTCTTTCATGTTCATCACCTCTTTACACCCATGTATATGTGGATGGATAGAGATTATGACTGGTATTTTTCTGGGGACGCAAAAAGGTGATATGAAATTTTGTGTTTTGTTTCATATCACCTTTATTCCTATATCCATTTTATACTTCTTATAATCACAAGATTATCCATTATTTTCAAAATTGCTCTTTGTTTGCAGCATTTCTTCTACTTGCTCTTTATCTAGTCCTATAAGTTCACTAATCTGGGCCGAATTCATTCCTCTATCATATAATCTCCTCACCAGACAAATTCTCTCTTCTGCTCTTTCTTCACGTAAACCACTCTCTCATCCTTCACGTCTGACTCAATTTGCCTTATTTTCCAATCTCTTTCCCATACTTTAGTAACAAAAACGCCCCAGGCTTCCACTACCGGAATCCTGGGGCATTCACATTACATCTTATATTAAATTTATAATCTTATTCCGCTACATCCTTCATAGAAAATGAGATTCTTCCCATCTTGTCCTTACCAAGGCATACAACCTTAACAACATCGCCAAGTGTCAGAACGTCTTCTACGCGGTTTACTCTTTCTTTGGAAAGCTTAGAAATGTGTACCATTCCTTCTTTTCCAGGTGCAAATTCAAGGAATGCGCCGAAGTCTTTGATGCTGACAACTTTTCCTTCCAGAACCTGTCCTGCTTCGAAATCTGTTACGATAATGTGGATCAGCTTCTGCGCTTCTTCCATGCTCTTAGCATCTGTTCCGCAGATAGATACGGCACCGTCGTCTGTGATGTCGATCTTCACGCCTGTCTGCTCGATGATCGCGTTGATTGTCTTTCCACGCTGTCCGACTACATCGCCGATCTTCTGTGGATCGATCTGCATCTGAACGATCTTTGGAGCAAATTCTCCAACCTGTGCTCTTGGAGCATCGATTGCTTTATTCATAACTTCATCAATGATGTAAAGTCTTGCTTTTCTTGTCTTAGCGATAGCTTCTTCAATGATCGGTCTTGTCAGTCCATGGATCTTGATATCCATCTGGATCGCTGTGATACCTTTGTGTGTACCGGCTACCTTGAAGTCCATATCTCCGAAGAAGTCTTCGAGTCCCTGAATATCTGTAAGTACAAGATAATCATCATCTGTATCACCTGTAACAAGTCCACATGAGATTCCGGCTACTGCAGCCTTGATCGGTACACCTGCTGACATCAGTGACATAGAAGATGCACATACACTTGCCTGAGAAGTAGAACCATTTGATTCAAATGTCTCAGATACAGTACGGATCGCATATGGGAATTCTGTTTCGCTTGGAAGTACCGGAAGCAGTGCACGCTCTGCCAGTGCTCCATGTCCGATCTCACGACGTCCCGGTCCTCTGGATGGCTTTGTCTCACCTACAGAGTATGATGGGAAGTTGTAGTGGTGCATATATCTCTTTGTTGTCTCTGCTTCATCCAGACCATCCAGTTTCTGAGCTTCAGAAAGTGGTGCCAATGTACAGATGTTGCAGATCTGTGTCTGTCCACGAGTGAACATTGCAGAACCATGTACTCTAGGAATCAAATCAACTTCTGCTGCAAGTGGTCTGATCTGGTCGATCTCTCTTCCGTCCGGACGTTTGTGGTCTTTTAAGATCATCTTACGTACCGTCTTCTTCTGGTACTGGTATACAGCCTCAGGAAGAACTGCAAGCCACTCTTCATTTTCAGCAAATGCTTCTTCTAACTTTTCTGTTACGACACGGATATTTTCTTCTCTTGTCTGTTTATCATCAGAGAATACTGCTACTTCCATCTCTTCCGGAGTAACGATCTCTTTGATTGCTGCAAAGAGTTCTTCCGGAACTGCACAGCTTTCATATTCGTGTTTTGGTTTTCCACACTCTGCTACAATTGTATCGATGAATGCGATTACTTTCTGGTTTAATTCATGTGCCGCAAAGATTGCATCGATCATCTGCTGCTCTGGAACTTCGTTTGCTCCGGCTTCGATCATGATGACTTTCTCTCTTGTAGAAGCAACCGTTAAAGCCATATCAGATACTGCTCTCTGAGCTGCTGTAGGATTGAATACGAATTCTCCGTCTACCAGACCTACCTGTGTAGTAGAGATCGGTCCGTCAAACGGGATATCGGAAATTGTTGTTGCGATTGCTGCACCAAGCATAGCTGTAAGCTCCGGAGCACAGTCCTGATCTACAGATAATACAAGGTTCTCCAGTGTTACATCGTTACGGTAATCCTTTGGGAACAGTGGTCTCATCGGACGGTCGATTACACGGCATGTAAGGATAGCATTTTCAGATGCTTTTCCTTCTCTCTTATTGAATCCTCCAGGAATCTTTCCTACTGCATACATTCTTTCGTTGTATTCCACGCTCAGTGGGAAGAAATCGATTCCGTCTCTTGGCTTCTCTGAAGCAGTTGCTGTACAAAGTACAGTTGTGTCACCGTAATGCATTAATACAGCACCATTTGCCTGTTTTGCAACTCTGCCTACGTCAACTTTTAAAGGTCTTCCGGCGAGTTCCATTTCAAATGTTTTATACATAAATGTTTTCTCCTTTATTTTTCTTTTGTGGTTCAAGATTACCCCGAAACTACTGAAAAACACATTTTTCACTATGCAAATGCCATATAAAGCAGCATTTCTGCATCAAATATACTTTTCAGTGGTCTCGGTGAAGCTTTCCCAATCCACAATCTTAGTTATTATAACATACCCTTACATAAAAAGCTACACCAAAAACACTTACTACTGCAGAAACTGCCACTTCGAAAAGCATCCCCCAAAAATTGCCAGCAAAAAACCTTACAGATAATAACTTTTCACCGATATCAGGCAACGAAAAAGGGACATTCTTCCGAATGTCCCCATAAAAAGCATGAATTATTTTCTTAATCCAAGTTTCTCGATCAGTGCACGATATCTTTCGATGTCTGTCTTCTTCAGGTATGCAAGAAGTCCTCTTCTCTGTCCTACCATCTTAAGAAGTCCTCTTCTTGAGTGGTGATCCTTTGGATTAGCTTTGAAGTGATCTGTGAGATCATTGATTCTTGCTGTCAGGATAGCGATCTGTACTTCCGGTGATCCTGTATCTCCTGCTGTTCTACCATACTGTGCTACGATCTGTTCTTTCTGCTCTTTAGAAATCATGTTTGTTTCCTCCTATATACTCTTAATTAAAACGCCTGATATTAAGTAACGGTTGGAGTTTCCAGTTACCGAACACCGGCTTCAACGTTGCTTAGTATATCATATGAAATTCCTCGTGTAAAGAGAAATTTATACAATTCCGAAATATTCCATTCCTTTTGCAATATCCTTATCGATCTGTCTTTTCAGTGCATCAATTCCGTCAAATTTCTGCTCCGGTCTCCGGAATTTTTTAAGATTAATCCGTACTTTTTCCCCGTATGCATTTCCGGAATATCCGAAAAGAAATGCCTCGATCAACAGCTTCTTTTCTTCTGTCACGGTCGGTTTGATACCGACATTGGCAATTCCCGGATAAGTCTTTCCTTCGATATCTATCTTACAGAAATAGACTCCGTGCGCCGGCACGATCTTTCCTTCCGGCCATGCTACATTCAGCGTCGGGAATCCAAGCGTACGGCCAAGCTGTCTGCCATGTTCAACCGTTCCTTCTACTTCAAACGGATAACCAAGCAGAGTTTCTGCCAGCCCTACATCGCCCTCTTTTACTACTTCTTTTACATAAGTACTGCTGATAATCCGGTCGTGATAACGTTCTTTTTCTATAACGATCAGTTCATAATCATACTGGTCTGCATATTCCGCCAGCATATGCACATCCCCGCGTTTCTCACATCCGAATGTAAAATCTGTCCCTACCACGATATATTTCGCACGAAACAGATCATGGATGATCTCCTGTATAAAATCTTCCGCACTCTTCTGACGAAAAGATTCGGTAAACGGGCATTCGATCAGGTAATCGACCTCATCTTTTACCCTTTCCTGTCGTTCCTCTCCGACCATCAGAAGTTCCGGGGCAATCCCTTTTTCCTTCCATAACGGTCTCATGTCAAACGAACATACGATACTGTTTATATTCTCCTGTTTTCCTAATTCACGGACCTTTGTCACAAGCATCTGATGGCCTCTGTGTAATCCATCGAACTTTCCAAAAGTCACTGCTGCCCTTCCGTTTCCGTTATATTCCGCAAGCTCTCTGATATACTGCATAGTCTTTTCTTCCTCGTTTACTCGTTAAAAAACATCTTGACGATGTGGTATTTTTTTTCTTTCCACTGGTAAATGGCGATGAATTTACCTGATTCATCATACAGACGCACCTGAGTTTCTTCGTCTTGTCCGCATGCCTCTTTTAACATTTTAAGATCCAGAGGATTCCCATTCTTAGCAAATGCCTTCCAATCATCTTTCACCGTGATTTTCGGATAAGACGGGAACATCGCATCGATCGGTACCAGAAGCTCTGCAAGCTTTCCTTCCTGCTTCAAGGTTTCGATTTCATCCAGCGTTTTCGCATCTTCAATCCGGAACGTTGACACCCTTGTACGGATCAGTGATTCCATGCAGCCTCCGCATCCGAGTTTCTCACCTATATCATGACAAAGCGTACGGATGTAGGTCCCTTTCGAACACGATACTTCCATACGGACTTTCGGAAGATCAATCTCAAGAATCTGAATATCCAGGATCTTAACCGGACGTGCTTTTCTCTCTATGACCTTTCCTTCTCTGGCAAGCTCATATAATTTCTTTCCATTTACCTTAAGAGCCGAATACATTGGAGGAATCTGTTCATAATCTCCGATAAATCCTTCAATAGCTTCTCTGACTTTTTCTTCGGTCAGTGCCTCTGTTGACTTTTCTTCCAGAACTTCACCTGTAATATCCTGTGTATCCGTTGTCTTGCCAAGAAGCAACACTGCTTCATATGTCTTGTTCTTGTCAGTCAAAAGATCACAAAGCTTGGTTGCTTTTCCAAGACACACCGGAAGGACACCTGTCGCATCCGGATCAAGTGTCCCTGTATGTCCGATCTTCTTTTGTCCGACGATCCCGCGAAGTTTCGCCACCACATCATGGGATGTAAATCCCTTTTCTTTATACACATTGATAATTCCGTGTATCATAGTTTACTGCTCCTGTGTCTTTTCCAGTTTTTCCATCTGTGCCTCAATCTGTTTGGACAAATTATTCAGCACATCAAACGGTGTTCCCGCCATTGTAAATCCGGATGCCTTCTTATGACCGCCGCCGCCAAAATACTGTGCGATCTTGCTGACATCGATTTTCTCTTTGGAACGGAGGCTTACTTTGAATTCATTCTGTTTCAACTCATACATGAATACAGCAATCTCTACTCCTTCTGTCACGCGAAGCTGGCTTACAATTCCTTCCAGATCTTTTGGTCCCACACCGTAAAAATCCATCACATCTTTCCGAATATAGGACGCGATACCTGTTCCATTTAAAAACAGGATACTTTCCATCAGTGCACGGCCCATCACAAGATTCTGCGCATAAGATTTCGCATAGAATGTATCTTCTATGATCTTTGGTCCGTCAATGCCTTTTTCCAGAAGATTTGCGGCCACCCGGAATGTCTCCGGTCCGGCGCAGGAATACTGGAATACGCCTGTATCATGCACAATTCCAAGGTACAGTGCTTCCGCCACATTTTGGGAAATCTTCTCTTCATCCAGAAGTCCGTATACCAGTTCTGATGTCGAACTTGCTTCCGGAACGATATGATTTACATCTGCAAAGCCGATGTTACTGATATGGTGATCCACACAGAACGTATGCTTTGCTTTATTAAATAACGTTTTAGAATACTCCAGTCTGTCTGTATCCCCGCAGTCCAGGGAAATGAAGAGATCATATACTTTCTCTTCATCATCCACAGACTCCAGGATTGTCTCTGTCCCTTTTAAGAAATGAAACGATTCCGGGATATCTTTCAGATAAATATCCACGGTTTTATCACTGTAGTTTTCACGGATATACTGTCCGAGTCCCACACAGGAACCCACACAGTCTCCATCCGGACGCACATGTCCGCCGATCGCGATCGTGGACACGTTCTCCAATACTTTATTCAGCATCTTCCTCAACACCTTCCGTTTTCAGGTCTTTGGTTACTTCATCAATCTTCTTTGACATATTCACACCATACTCAATGGACTGATCCAGTACAAACTTGATCTCAGGTGTATTACGCAGATTTAGTGTTCTGGCCAGTTCACGACGGATATAGCCTTCTGCACTCTGCAGCCCCTTAATTGTCTGCTCCTGCTCATAAGCATCTCCAAGTACACTGATATATGCCTTACACGTCTTAAGATCCGGTGCAACTTCTGCAGCCACGACCGAAGTCCACGGTGCAACACGCGGGTCTTTTAATCCCCCGCGGATGATGTTCGATAACTCATGCTGCACTTCTGTATTTACTCTTGTATTCTTAATGCTTCTTTTTCTCATTTATATCAACTCCTAGCGTGGAATCTCTACCATCTTGAATGCCTCTACGAGGTCTCCTTCTTTGATGTCATTGAAGTTTGCAAATACGAATCCACATTCGTAACCTGCTTTTACTTCTTTTACATCATCTTTGAATCTCTTCAGAGATGCCAGAGGTCCTTCAAATATTACAATACCGTCACGTGTCAGGCGGACAGAGCAGTCTCTTTCAAATACACCATCCAGAACATAAGATCCTGCAATTGTTCCGACTCCGGAAGCCTTGAATGTCTGACGTACTTCTGCGTGTCCGAGTACCTTCTCCTCAAATACAGGATCCAGCATACCCTTCATAGCTGCTTCTACATCTTCGATTGCATTGTAGATGACACGGTACAGACGGATATCTACACCTTCACGGTCTGCTGTTTCTTTTGCTGTTGCATCCGGACGAACGTTGAATCCGATGATGATCGCATTTGATGCAGAAGCCAGACTTACGTCAGATTCATTGATTGCACCAACGCCACCGTGAATGATCTTAACGACTACTTCATCATTAGACAGCTTCAGTAAGCTCTGTTTGATTGCTTCTACAGATCCCTGTACATCTGCCTTTACTACGATACCAAGTTCTTTTAAGTTGCCTTCCTGAATCTGTGTAAACAGGTCATCCAGAGAAAGTTTAGATTTTGTCTCTTCCAGAAGTTTTACCTTGCTCTGTGAAATGAATGTCTCTGCAAAGTTTCTTGCTTCTTTTTCATTTCCACATCCGACGATAACTTCTCCGGCATTCGGTACATCGTTAAGTCCAAGGATCTCTACCGGTGTAGACGGACCTGCTTCTTTGACTCTTCTTCCCTTGTCATCCATCATGGCTCTTACTTTACCAAATGCAGAACCTGCTGCGATTGGATCTCCGACACGGAGTGTTCCCTTCTGAACCAGGATATTTGCAACGGAACCTCTTCCCTTATCCAGTTTTGCTTCCAGTACAAGACCTCTTGCACGGCGGTTTGGATTGGCTTTTAATTCCATTACTTCTGCTGTTAAAGCAATCATTTCCATCAGATCTTCCAGACCTTCTCCTGTCTTGGCAGATACCGGAACGAAGATTGTGCTTCCACCCCAGTCTTCCGGAATCAGTTCGTATTCTGTCAGTTCCTGTTTTACACGGTCAATGTTGGCACTTGGTTTATCCATCTTGTTGACAGCTACGATGATCTCTACACCTGCAGCTTTTGCATGGTTAATCGCTTCTACTGTCTGCGGCATAACACCATCGTCTGCTGCTACTACGAGAACTGCGATATCTGTAGAGCTTGCTCCACGCATACGCATTGCTGTGAACGCCTCATGTCCCGGAGTATCCAGGAATGTGATCTTCTCTCCGTTGATCTCTACAACATAAGCACCGATGTGCTGTGTGATACCGCCGGCCTCACGGTCGATGACATTTGTATGACGGATTGCATCCAGAAGGGAAGTTTTACCGTGGTCAACGTGACCCATAACGCAGACTACAGGCGGACGTTTCTTCATCTTCTTTTCGTCCTCTTCTTCTTCTTTTAGAAGTTCTTCGATCACGTCTACAACTTCTTCTTTCTCGCAGAGAACGTCGAATTCCAGCGCGATCTCTTCTGCTGTCTCATAATCGATCTCCTGGTTCACCGTAGCAACTTTTCCCTGCATAAAGAGCTTTTTGATAATTACAGACGGAACAATCTTCATCTTATCAGCCAGTTCTTTGATTGTCAGAACCTCTGGGATTGTGATCTGTTTGATCTCTTCCTCTACCTTCTGCTCTTTCTGCTGTGGTTTCTGAAGCTGCTGTTTTGGCTCGTTTTTCTTCTTGCCCTTTGGCATTCTTTCTTCATCATCACGACGATAATCTTTCTTCTTGTGATCGTCTTTTCCCTTGGCATTCTTTCTCTGTGGTTTCTGTCCTTCGATTGCAGGAGCCGGAATGCTTGGGTTGTTCTTTCTGTCATTTCTTCTGTTGTCGTTTCTGTCTCCGAATTTACGTCCCTGTCTGTCATCGCCACGGTTATTGTCTCGTCTGTTATCACGGTCTCCCTGGTTTCTGTCGGAACGTCCGTTCTGCGGGCGGTCTCCTCTCTGGAATCTCTGTCCGCCTCTTCCTTCCTGGCGGTCACCGTTACGTCCGTCTCTTCCGCCACGTCTTTCACCACCACGGTTATTTCTGTTATCGGATCTGTCGTTTCTATCAGATCTTTCATTTCTTTCAGATCTCTCCGGTCTTTCACTTCTTTCCGGACGTCTGTTCTGTGTTCTTTCTGCTGCCGGCTTCTCTGTCCTCTTTGGAGCCTGTGCTTCTTCTGCAGACGCATTCTGTGCTGCAGAACGGTCAGAACGTCTTGCCGGACGGCCGTTATTTACCTGCATCGGTTTTCCCTGTCCGGAATTCTGACGATTTCCTCCGGATCTTCTTCCTTTGTTACCACCGTTCTGTGCATTCTGCGGACGTATTACATGCACGATATTCTTTTTCTTTGGTGTTTCTGATTTTTGTGTATTTTCGTTTGTATTTGTTTCTATATCTTTATTATTTGACATATAATCTGCCTCCTCTATGCAATTGTCTGATTCTCTGTGTCTATATGCTTCCGGATTCCTTTTGCAAATCCCTCATCCAGGATAACCAAAGATGCACGGAACTCTTTTCCCATTGCATGCCCCAATGTATCTTTATCTTTGTAAAAATAGATCGGGACCTGATAAAAGTCACACATGTTCTGAAATTTCTTCTTGGTATTATCGGATGCATCGTCTGCAACGATCACAAGATATGCCCTTCCGGATTTTACTTCTTTCTCCGTACAGAACTCCCCGCTTGCAACCTTGCCGGCTTTCGTGGCAAGACCGATCATAGATAATGCTTTATTCTGACTCAAGTACTTCCATCTCCTTTTCCAGTGCTTCATACACTTCTTTCGGGATAGCCTGCTTAAAGGATCTCTCCAGGCCCTTATTCTTCACTGCTTTTGCAAGGCAGTCACTGTTCGGGCAGAGATAAGCACCGCGTCCGTTCTTTCTTCCTGTTGCATCCAGTAGAAATTCTCCCTCCGATGTGCGGATGACACGAATCATCTCTTTTTTACTCTTCATTTCCTGACATCCTACGCATTTACGCATAGGAACTTTTTTATTTGCTCCCACGAATTATCACCTATTCCTCTGTATCCTCTACTTCATCGAATGTGATCTCTGCGTCGTCATCATCATATTCAGCATCTGCTGTGTTCTCTACATCGAATTCTTCTGCATCGTCATCGTACTCTTCTTCGTATACGCCTTCGCTTAATTCCATGTAGTTCTCCGGAAGTTCACCGGATTCGATTGCCTGTGTCTCATTCTTGATGTCGATCTTATATCCTGTCAGTCTTGCTGCCAGTCTTGCATTCTGACCTTCTTTACCGATAGCCAGTGATAACTGATAATCCGGAACGATAACGCTTGCTGTCTTTTCATCCGGATCAGCCATTACAGAAATAACCTTTGCAGGGCTTAATGCATTCTCGATCAGGATTGCCGGATTGTCACTCCAGTTGATGATGTCGATCTTCTCGCCGCGCAGTTCATTGACGATCGCATTGACTCTGGCTCCGTTCATACCAACACATGCACCGACCGGATCCACATCAGGATCGTTAGACCATACAGCGATCTTTGTTCTGCTTCCTGCTTCTCTTGCGATACTCTTGATCTCTACGATACCGTCCTTTACTTCTGTAACTTCTGATTCAAACAGACGTTTTACAAGTTCCGGATGTGTACGGGATACCAGGATCTTAGGTCCCTTTGTCGTATTCTTTACTTCTACGATATATAATTTGATACGTTCTGTCGGTTTGAAGACCTCACCTTTTACCTGCTCATTCTCTGTCAGCATAGCATCTGCTTTACCAAGGTTGATGCTGACATTCTTTCCAACATAACGCTGTACGATACCTGTCACGATATCTTTTTCTTTTTCAAAATACTGATCGTATACAACCTTACGCTCTTCTTCACGGATCTTCTGTAAGATCAGGTTCTTTGCATTCTGTGTTGCAATACGTCCGAATGATTTGGACTCGATCGGAATATGCACGATATCACCAAGCTCGAACTTGCTGTCGATCTCTTTTGCATCTTCCAGACTGATCTGCTCCAGTTTGTCTTCCACTTTTTCTACAACCGTTTTCTCAGCGTATAACTGATACTCACATGTCTCCTTGTTCATGATCAGTTTGATGTTGTCTGTCTTACCGAAATGGTTCTTACAGGCATTCATCAGTGAATTTTCAATGGCGTCTAACAGTGTCTCTTTACTGATATCTTTCTCTTTCTCCAGTATATTTAACGCTTCTAATAATTCTGTATTCATGGTCTGTTCCTCCTTACTTATCCATGCCGTTTAAAAATCAAATGCTAATCGGATCAGTGCGATCTCGCTTTTTTCAAATGTTTTCTCAGTCTCATCTTCCATCTCGATCGTAACCGTTGTCTCATCGTAATCCTTTAAGATCCCGGTGAATTCCTTCTTTCTGTCGATCATACGGTAGGTTCTGATCTCAACTTCTTCTCCAAGGCTTCTCTTGAAGTCCTTTTCCTTCTTCAGTGGTCTGCCAAGTCCCGGTGAGCTGACTTCCAGAATATACGAATCTTCGATATAATCTTTCTCGTCCAGAATATCGGAAAGTCTGCGGCTTACAACCTCACAGTCATCCACTCCGATTCCACCCGGTTTATCAATATATGCACGAAGGTACCAGTTACTTCCTTCTTTTACATATTCGACATCCACCAGTTCAAATCCATACTCTTCCACGATTGGAAGCAGGATCTCTTCTGTTTTCTGTTCATACATTTCTCTTTTTGACAATCTAAAATCCTCCTTATGCAGACCTTACTTATCTATGTTTCTATATCAGTCGGCACTCTCTTATCTGCACATACTTTGATATGCAACAAAGAAGAGTGAACAATATGTCCACTCTTCTGCCGATTGATTTATGTAACTAAATTAACTATAGCACTGTTCTTTTGTAAAATCAAGGGATTTTGCGTATTTTTTACACTTTTCCGTGTTTGAACGCCATCATCATCTCATTTGTCAGGCTTAAGTCTTCTGCCTCTACCGGCATCTTATCCCGTTCAAACCACTCCGCCATGGCAAGTTCATCGGTATCCAGTGTGATACCGTCCTCCCCGTCCAGTTCACAGAAGAATCCCATCAGCAGCGTATCGGTAAATGACCACGGCTGGCTCTTATAATACCGCAGGTTCTTCACCTTCAGTCCGACCTCTTCCATGACCTCACGCCTTACCGTCTCTTCAATAGATTCGCCTGTTTCATTAAATCCTGCAAGCAGTGCATACTTTTTGTATTCTCTTCCCGCATACTTTGACATCAGAATCTTATCCCCATGTGTGACAGCTATGATCACCGCCGGACAGATCTTCGGGAATTCCATCATACCGCAGTCCGGGCAGCGCATCATACGCTCTTTGTCGTCATGCACCATCGGCTGTCCGCAGTGACCGCAGAACTTCCGCGACTGATACCAGCGGTAAAGCTGCCATCCCGTCACTGCCGCAAACTGTCTGTATTTCGGTCTTGCCTCGCGGAAATACTGATTGTCCTTCAGTTCGAATCCCGGGAAATTCTCCGGGTCAATTCCTTCTGCCAGATAATATCCCTGTCCGTCAATTGAAAAGAGATACGTATACTCTTCATATACATCCGGATTGTAAACTGCCGCCTCTTTAAATGTAAGGAACGAGATCTCCTGATCCTCAATCTTCACCAGGATCTTTCTTCCTTCATAATATAAGATCACGCTGTCTTCCTTTGGCGGATCCGGTACATATTCATTTCTATATACATGTGGTTCTATGTTCTGTATCATATCGTTTACCCTCTGTATTTGGTTCCTGTTCCGTCTCGTTTTGCAAGTTTCAGGCGGTTCAGGGTAACTTCTTTTTCATGGTATGAAATCTTACACTCGGTTCCTTCTTCAAACAGATACACATCTGTCAGTGCATCGTCTTTCTTCAGACGGATGCCGCGCACTCCGATCGCACCTTTCTTCTTCTCCGTCACTTCTGCTGCCGGGAAGCGTAAGAAGAATCCGTCCGTTGTCTGCAGTACGATATGCTGGTTCTCCGTCACAACCTGAATCTTCACGACCTCATCTTCCGGCTGAAGCTTAGTTGCTGTAATGGTACGCTTTGTTACCTGGAATTCCGTTCCTTCGACCTTCTTGATCATCCCCTGCTTTGTGGCAAACAAAAGCTTCGCATACCGCATCTGTTCGGAGTCGCAGATGTACACGATCTCTTCCTGCGTGCTGTCATAATTACTGATATTGTCGATCGGCTGTCCCTTGTCACGGAATTTTCCATATGGGATATCCATCACTTTCACCTGATGCATCTTTCCATCTTTTGTGAAAATGCAGATCTTGCCGGTATTCATGCAGTGCAGGATGTATTTATTCTCATTATCTGCCGCTTCTTTATTACGCTCATAAGTACTTACATCTACCGTCTTCGCATATCCGAAACGGTCCATTAAGAACACAACTTCCTGTTCTTCGACTTTCTTCTCTTCAAATACAGCTTCTTCTGCATTCTCTACAACCGTACGTCTCTTTCTTGCGAATTCCTTCTTGATACGGTCCAGATCTTCCATGATAACTGCTGCCATCGAATCGTAATTATTCAGGATATCTTCATATTTTTCAATCTTAGCCAGCGTCTCTTCATGTTCTTTCTGAAGTGCTTCGATTTCCAGACCGATCAGCTTGTACAGACGCATCTCCAGGATCGCTGTTGCCTGACGCTCTGTAAATCTTAACATTCCCGCCATCTTTTTGGAAATGGAGGACTTGAACTTAATGTTCTCTGTCTCCCCGTTCATCAGACATGCCTTTGCGTCTTTTACATTCTGGCTTCCTCTTAAGATCTCGATGATCAGATCGATCACGTCACAGGCTTTGATCAGACCTTCCTGGATCTCTTTTTTATCCTGCTCTTTCTTAAGTAATGTCTTATATTTTCTCGTCGCCATATCGAACTGGAAGTCTACATGTGCCTCGATGATACGCTTCAGGCCCATGGTCTCCGGTCTTCCGTCCGCAACTGCCAGCATATTAACTCCAAAGGTATCTTCCAGTCGGGTCTTCTTATAGAGCATATTGGTCAGATTCTCTACATCCGCACCTTTCTTCAGGTCAATGACGATACGGATTCCTTCTTTGGACGACTGATTGGAAATATCCACGATGTCTGTTGTCTTCTTGGTCTCTACCAGATTGCAGACATCATTTAAGAATTTCCCGATTCCCGCACCGATCATGGTATAAGGAATCTCTGTGATGACCAGACGTTTCTTTCCGCCCTTCATATCTTCTACTTCAACTTTTCCACGGATTTTGATCTTTCCGGTTCCTGTCTCGTAGATCTCCGGCAGGTCGTCTTTGTTGACCACGATTCCACCTGTCGGGAAATCCGGCCCTTTGATATATTTCATCAGCTGTCTGGTCGTGATCTCCTCATTTTTCATATAAGCTTTGACACCGTCTACAACCTCTCCCAGATTGTGTGTCGGGATACTGGTTGCCATACCGACCGCGATACCTTCCGCACCGTTCACCAAAAGGTTCGGGATACGCACCGGAAGTATGACCGGTTCCTTCTCCGTCTCGTCAAAGTTCGGCATGAAGTCTACAATATCCTTGTCCAGATCAGCCAGATACGCTTCCTGTGTGATCTTCGCAAGTCTCGCCTCAGTATAACGCATTGCGGCTGCACCGTCTCCTTCGATCGAACCGAAGTTACCGTGTCCGTCTACAAGGATCATTCCTTTTTTAAATTCCTGTGCCATGACCACCAGTGCGTCATAGATGGAACTGTCTCCGTGCGGGTGATATTTACCCATGGTATCTCCGACGATACGCGCACATTTACGGTACGGTTTGTCATACCGGATCCCCAGTTCGTGCATATCGTAAAGTGTACGTCTCTGTACTGGTTTCAGTCCGTCTCTTACATCCGGCAGGGCTCTGGCAATGATTACGCTCATTGCATAATCGATATATGATTTTTTCATCACGTCCGAATATTCGGTTCTGATGATCTGTGAATCCTGCATTGTATTTCTCCTATCCTATATATCTCTATATATCAAGTTCCGCTTCTGTCGCATTTTCATAAATAAATGAACGTCTTGGCGGTACTTCTGATCCCATCAGCATCTCGGTTACGCTGGATGCCATTCTTGCGTCTTCAATCTCTACCAGTTTCAGAAGTCTGGTTTTCGGGTTGAGGGTTGTCTCCCACAACTGTTCTGCATCCATCTCTCCCAGACCTTTGTATCTCTGTAAGGTAAATGGACCGTCATGCGTCTTTCTGTATTTTTCCAGTGCTTTATCATCATACAGATATTCTTCCTCGCCTTTCTTCGGCATCGCCTTATAAAGAGGCGGCATCGCAATATAGACATGTCCTTCGAAAATCAGTTCCGGCATAAAGCGGTAGAACAACGTCAAAAGCAGTGTCGAGATATGGGCACCGTCCACGTCGGCATCGGCCATGATGATGATCTTGTCATACCGCAGCTTGCTGATATCAAAGTCATTTCCATATCCTTCGGAAAATCCGCAGCCAAATGCATTGATCATCGTCTTGATCTCTGCATTCGCCAGCACTTTATCGATACTTGCTTTTTCCACGTTCAGGATCTTACCACGGATTGGAAGGATTGCCTGGAACATACGGTCTCTGGCTGTCTTCGCAGACCCCCCGGCAGAGTCTCCCTCTACGATGAAGATCTCACATTTTGATGCATCACGGCTTTCGCAGTTCGCAAGCTTTCCGTTACTGTCAAAGGAATATTTCTGCTTGGTCAGAAGATTCGTCTTCGCACGCTCTTCCGTCTTACGGATCTTTGCCGCCTTCTCCGCACAGCCAATGACTTTCTTAAGCGTCTCCAGATTACGGTCAAAGAAACGGATGATCTCATCGTTCGTGACCTTACTGCAGGCCTTTGCCGCGTCCGGATTGTCAAGCTTGGTCTTCGTCTGACCTTCAAATCTCGGATCCGGGTGCTTGATCGATACGATTGCCGTCATACCGTTACGGATATCGGCTCCGGTAAAGTTTGCATCCTTTTCTTTCAGAATACCAAGTTCTCTTGCATACTGGTTGATCGCCGTTGTAAATGTCGTCTTGAATCCGGTCAGATGCGTTCCTCCTTCTGCATTGTAGATATTGTTACAGAAGCCAAGTACATTTTCATGGAACTCGTTGACGTACTGGAAGGCCACTTCTACTTCGATGCCTTCTGCTTCCCCTTTGAAATACACCGGATCATGTACGACTTCTTTTTTATGATTCAGTTCACGGATGAATCCAAGGATTCCGTCCGGCTCATGATAAATGATCTGTTCCGGGTCTGCTCCCCTTTTATCTTCAAATACGATTTTCAGATCCGGATTCAGATAAGCAGTCTCATGAAGACGGCTCTTTACCTCTTCTGCTTTGAACTTTGTCTTTTCAAATATCGTATCATCCGGAAGAAAATTCACTTTCGTTCCGGTCTTTCTTGTCTTTCCGATCGTCGGCAGTAATCCGTCTTCCAATTCGATCACCGGTTTTCCCTGTTCATACCGGTCATGGTGGATATATCCGTCCCTGCTGATCTGCACATCCATATAGGTAGACAGCGCATTTACAACAGAAGAACCGACACCATGCAAACCTCCGCTGGTCTTGTATGCCGAATCGTCGAATTTTCCGCCCGCATGAAGTGTCGTGTATACCACACGAGCTGCCGATACTCCTGTTGCATGAAGGTCTACCGGTACACCACGTCCGTTATCTGCGATCGTTGCCGAACCGTCTTTTTCCAGTGTCACATGAATCTCGCTGCAATATCCGGCAAGATGCTCATCCACCGCATTATCCACGATCTCATAGATCAGATGGTTCAGACCTTTGGTTGAAACACTTCCTATATACATTCCGGGTCTTTTTCTTACCGCTTCCAGTCCCTCCAGGATCGCGATACTTCCCGCATCATATGTATTCTTTTTCGCCATTCTTTCTATATCCTTTCTCCGTTTCCATCTGTATGACAGACATTGAAAAACATCACATCTGATACCTTCCACAAGTATCATACAGATTTTCCCATACTTTGGATATCTTATCATAAAAATATTTTCGAATCAAGACAGCACCTGATGCAGAAGCTCTGCAAGAAGTTCCATGGCATTTCGCATCTCTTCTACTGTATTCGTCTGTGCTCCTGCCTCGACCAGAAGTGTCTTCGGTTTGAAATGCATGTTATAGCGGTATGCCCGAAGGAAAATGTGTCTGGCAAATCCCGGATAATATTTGGCTGCTGCAATCTCCATCTGAAGGGAAAATGCCAGATTGTCTTCCAGATATGGATTCGGAAGATAACTGATATTTCCATTTGCCCGCGTTCTGCTGAGTCCGTTGAAGAACATGATCTGCGCCGTCTGTCTGCCATCCACCTCTGTCACAAGATGTGTCCCTTCCGCCACACCGTCCCGGTGGAGGTCGATCACCACTTCTATGCTTGGATTATCTTTTAATATCTTCTGCACATCCGGTTCCGCAAGCTGATATGCTTTGCTGCGGTCCAGTTTGCCATTTACCAGATCATAAACACCTGTGTGATGATACGTCTCGATTCCATACTTTTGATTCAAAAGATCTGTCAGATACGTTCCCATACCTACAATCGATGTATTCGCATCCCCCGGAACAGAATCTTTAAACTGCTCCTGGGAATGTGTATGATAGATCAGCACCTTCGGTCCGGCTGCCTCTTCATTAGAATTGGAATTCAGCTTCATATTCTTTCCAAGCAGCCGGTCTGCATTGATCAGATTTGCATCCGCCATCGTACTGCTGTCCACTGTGTAAAAATGGCTCATCAGATATTCGTAATCTCTTAATTTATCCATGGATATGTCTACTTTAGCCTCCGGTATCTTCACCATCTCCTGCTGCGTGACACTTTGCTCCTGCGTAATGAGCTTTCCATTTTCATCCACGGCATTTTCATCATTTGCCTGCTTTTCTAATATCATGGCATAGGTCTGGGAATCTTCGGCGATAGTATCCTCTTTTTCCGCTGACAGATAGGTTCCAATCGGGAACAATTTCATCACTGTCTGTGTCACATCCTCTGCAGGACCTCCGACATGGTCTTTTTCCGATGTATAAGTCAGTGTCGTCATTATATTTCCGACAGCACAATCTGCAATGACCTCTTTTTCTTTTTCCAGGAATGATATTTTCAGTTCTCGTACTGTTCCATTTTCTTTTATTACATGACCTCTTATGAAACAGGTCAGAAGTATTCCAGCACTGCCCCAGGCTGCACACTTCATATATTTTTCCAACATTCTCTGCCTGTCTTTCTTTTTCACATTTTTAACACCTCTGCCGTTTACTGATTTTTACGATATCTTAGTTCTTACTATAATTATGGCAATATTGTAAATGTTATGACTGCATTATTTTTTCTTTCCCCGCAAAAAGCATATTCATTGCTTCTGAAATTGTATAACTGATTCGTCTTACTGTATCATCAATATCTTTTGGTGTCACAAACATACCATTCAGATGCGGAGCAATCAATTCCTTTACCAGTTCATATTTCTCTGCGGAATTATATCCCTGCAATACCACTCCCACCCCTTTTAATGTTTCTGATGTTTCCAGTGCCGTAATAAAGTTCTCCATTGTATCATTCACAATGGTTGCCGCATCCACAACTGTCGGCACTCCGATTGCAATGACCGGAATTCCCATCGTATCTTTTGTAATCTCACTTCGGTGATTTCCAACCCCTGCTCCCGGATAAATTCCCGCATCAGAAATCTGTATTGTCCGGTTCAGTCTTTTGGTACTTCTTGCTGCCAGTGCATCAATTACCATAATCAGATCAGGGGTTGTCTCATTTACTATTCCCCGTATAATTTCTGCAGACTCCATCCCGGTCTGTGCCATCACTCCCGGAACGATCGCACTTACAATCCTGCTTCCGCCTTTTCCCACTGCATACCTTCCATATTCCTGCACAATATGTCTGGTAACATTCAACTGATCCACCACATACGGTCCCAGTGCATCCGGTGTCACTTCACGATTGCCAAGGCCTACAACAAGTACCGAATATCCTTTTTCCTGATTTTCTTCCGTATCTTTCATATATTTTTCCAAAAAATCTGCCAATGTCTCCGATATTTCCCTGTGATACCCTTCATCTGCAGCTGCCATATTCGGCGCTTCCAGTGTCAGATATGTTCCCACAGGTTTTCCCATCGACTTCGCCCCATTTTCCGTTTCAATCCTGACCGTTGTGATCTTAATCTCCTTTTCTTCATCATACTCCTCTTCCAGAACGACACCTGATACTTCCACATGATCCGATTCAAACCGTTCTTTCTGTTCCATCGCAAGATCCGTCCGTATCTTATACTTCTCCACCATCATTTTTATCCATCCTTTCTCAAATTAATGCTAGTTTTTCCAATATTTTCAGAAATATGTATTGACAGATTCCAATTCATGCCCTAAAATAAATTCGTATGTTTCGTTAGATCGTCCGTGTCCGGCTCTAACGAACTGGAAATCGAATTAAAAAAATCGAAATACATTGTTATCGGAGGTGGACAAATTGGCTAATATCAAATCTGCAAAGAAAAGAATTTTAGTAAACGAAACAAAAGCTGCTAGAAACAAAGCAATCAAGTCTAAAGTAAAAACTTGCGTAAAGAAAGTTGAAACAGCTGTAGCTAACAAAGATGCCGCTGCTGCTGCAGACGCATTAAAAGTTGCAATCGTTGAAATCAACAAAGCTGGAAGCAAGGGTGTTTACCACAAAAACACATGCTCTAGAAAGATTTCCCGTCTGACAAAAGCTGTTAACGGAATTGCTTAATAATAGAGATTAAACTCGAGTTGCAAAATTTTTAGAACCCGGATCATCCCGTCAATGATCTGGGTTTTTTTCTATTTAATTCATCATCGCGGCCTCTCAGTCCACGAGAAAGACTTGGTATTCTGTTTGTTGCTGGATGTCACAATGCAGAAGTTCTAAGGCAGTCCGCCTTCCCTAAGGGCAAAAGCCACTCCGCTCAAACTCACCCCTACGGGGCTCAAACAGTTCGCTCCGGATAACCAGCTTAGTGAATTAACTAGAAAAAGGATACAGCAATCGCCGTACCCTTTTCGTATGTATTCTTATTCTAACAAATCTGATGATTAGTTGTTGATCAGTTTGTCTTCTCCATTCCAGCTGTAGAGCTTTCTGATCTCTGCTCCGACTTTCTCTGATGGATGTTCTGAAGCAAGTTTTCTCATAGCTTTGAAGTGTACCTGACGTCCTGCTGGAGACATGTCTAATAAGAAGTCTTTTGCAAATGTTCCGTCCTGGATGTCTGTCAGAATCTGTTTCATAGCTTTCTTTGTCTCAGCTGTAACGATCTTAGGTCCTGTTACATAGTCACCATATTCAGCTGTGTTAGAGATAGAGTATCTCATTCCAGCGAATCCTGACTGATAGATCAGGTCTACGATCAGTTTCATCTCATGGATACACTCGAAGTAAGCGTTTCTTGGATCATATCCAGCTTCGCAAAGTGTCTCGAAACCAGCCTGCATAAGTGCACAAACACCACCGCAAAGTACTGCCTGCTCACCGAAGAGGTCTGTCTCTGTCTCTGTTCTGAATGTTGTCTCAAGAAGACCAGCTCTTGCTCCACCGATTGCAAGACCATATGCAAGTGCACGATCCCAAGCTTTTCCTGTAGCATCCTGCTCTACAGCGATAAGGCAAGGTGTTCCTTTTCCAGCCTGATACTCACTTCTTACTGTGTGTCCCGGTGCCTTAGGAGCGATCATTGTTACATCTACATTCTTTGGTGGGTTGATGCATCCAAAGTGAATGTTGAAACCATGAGCGAACATTAACATGTTACCTTCTTCAAGGTTTGGTTCGATATCTTTCTTGTACATATCTGCCTGTAACTCATCGTTGATCAGGATCATGATGATGTCAGCCTGTTTTGCTGCTTCAGCTGCTGTGAATACTTTGAATCCCTGAGCTTCAGCTTTTGCCCATGATTTACTTCCTTCATAAAGACCAACGATAACATCGCATCCAGACTCTTTTAAGTTCAGAGCATGTGCATGTCCCTGGCTACCATAACCGATGATAGCAATCTTCTGTCCCTCTAATACTGATAAATTACAATCTTCCTGATAAAAAATTCTTGCTGCCATTATAGCATACCTCCTAAAAAATAAATGATTTTTTATTTTCTTAAACAAGGGGTCGCCCTTCCACCGGGCTCGTCTCTGTTTAATGTCTGATTAAAATGTGTTACTGTTTGTCCATTATAATATATCAATTATAATGTGTTGATGTTTCCTTCCTGATCAATGACTGTTACATCCTTGATTCCTCTCTGCAATCCGGTAATACCTGTTCTTGCAAGTTCAAGAATCTCGTAACCTTCCAGAAGTTCCAGAAACGCATCTACTTTTGAACCATTTCCTGTCAGTTCCACCATCAGGGAATCCTTCTCTACATCAACAATCTTCGCGCGGAATATATCCGCCACAGATATGATCTCCGTTCTCTCCGTCTTATTCGCCCGAACTTTCACCATGATCAGTTCACGATATACCGAATCTTCCGGCTGAAGTACTTTGATCTCAATGACATCTTCCAGCTTTCTGACCTGCTTTTCGATTTGCGATAAGATCAGCTCATCTCCGCTGGCCACAATGGTAATTCTGGTAAATCTCGGATCTGCCGTAACTCCGGCAGTTATACTGTCGATACTGTATCCTCGTCTGCTGAACAGTCCGGATACACGGCTTAATACACCGGGATTATTGTCTACCAACAATGAAAATACTCTTTGCATATTGCACCTCTTTTCTATCATTTATAAAAAACAGAGTGCGTTCTGTTTTTTTATAATAACAACTACTTCTTCTTTTGTCAAGTATTGGCACCCATATTTTTACATTTTTCACAAAATGCAGGATTACCGCATTATTTCAAGATGATCCCGGCAATGTCTTCCGGCGTCCCGGCAACGTATACTGCGCCCGCTTTTTCCAGTTCTTCACGGTTGCCGAATCCGTATAATACCCCCATACAGTCAAGCCCTTCCTGCTTTGCCCCAAGCACATCATGTTCACGGTCACCGATCATCAGTATCCTCTTCTTATCCTGCATCCGGCAGGTATCGATCAGATATCCGATCACCTCTGCCTTACTGCCTCTGCCTCCGTCCAGTTCCATACCTGCCACATATTCAAAATATTGATCCAGGTCAAAATGTTCAATGATCCTTCTCGCATATACTTCCGGTTTGGACGTCGCGACAAAAAGTCTTTTTCCTGCTGCCTTCAATGCCTTTAATGATTTTTCAAATCCGGGATACACCGAACACTCAAAAATCCCCGTATCCTGATAATATTCCCTGTAATACTCCACCGCCTTCCAGCTTTTCTCATCGTCAAATCCATAGAATCTGGCGAACGAATCGGTAAGCGGCGGACCGATGAATTTATATAATTTTTCCCGTTCGGTCTCTTCGATTCCGAATTTCTCCAGCGCATACATCACCGAATTCGTAATTCCCGGTGAAGAATCGATGATCGTGCCATCCAGATCAAAGAAACAGATATCATACATTTTATCAAGCTTTTCTTTTTCCATATTCTCTACCTGCCTGCTTCAAAAAATACCGGAGCTGTCCTTCTGCGTTTTTTCCGCATTCGTCACACCCCCGGTATTATTATAACCGTTCCCTCTATACTTTTGCAAACTGTATCATCCAGAGAAGCAGAAGATGCACCGGATAAAATCCGTAGAAAAACCATTTTTCCCAGCCGTGTGCTGTTTTATCTGCTTTATTATACATACACTGTATAACCACTCCCGATGCTGCCGGCCCGATACAGGCACATGCAGAATGTATGAGCGCACTCTCCAGCCCGCAGTCCGCCCTGTATGACAACACATTCAACAGAAAGAAGAGTCCCACTGCTTTTCCATATGCCAGTGATACTTTTTTCCTGTCCCCATATGCATTTGCAAACAGCATCGTAAATACCGGTGCCAGAAGTGCCCAGTCCGTCCAGAGCGAACAGATTACCAGCACGCACAGCCATAGCATTTTCTCCCCTTTATGTTTTACGTGATCTGCAACCCACACCACTCCCAGACATAGAAGAAGGCTGAACATCATGTTCAGGTTCGTCTGTTTCAATGCCAGCATGAAGGGGATCTGTGAAAGGATCCCAAATACAAGCAGCCGCAGTGCATAGTTCTTTACAGATCTTGTGTAATGATATCCTTCCACAAGGAAATAGCACATAGTAATGGCTGTAAAATACCCGATATCAACCATAACTTCCTGCCCTGTACTGCCTTCTTTTAAAAATATATAGGCAAAATGATTACAGAACATAGCTGCCATTGCCAGATATTTTATTGCATTTCTACTCATACTTCCCTCTCCATTTTCATTCTTCGATATTTCTGATAAATCCGACATAGGTCGCTCCAAAATAAACTACATATACGCCAAAGAACAGGGCGAATGAAATTGCAAAATACTGTAACACCGGTGTACTGACTCCTGTATAAAAGTTAAATCCGGCACCCATATACACCGCTATGATCCCGCTGATCACTGCCGAAAGGATTGCCGGACACAGATAATACCCGGACAGCTGACGGAATACGGTCTGTTGGATCTCGCGTCTTCCAAGGCCGATTTTCGAAAGCACCTGGTAGCGGAACCTATATTTTGCCGAATCGCTCAGCTGTTGTACCGATAGCACCGTCAATGCAATACACAAAAATACCAGCCCGATATACATACATGGGAATGTGATGCAACTCATCATATATCTGACCTCAGCCGATGCATTTTCCCGCACAAGATTCACCGCAGCATATGTGACAATGGTATCCGTACCATAACATACATTATCATCGTCTTCTTCCATGTATGTATGACCGGCATAATCATGTTTATCTGACAGATCATCCAGCTTATTCTGCAGGTTATCCGGTACTTTTTTCTTCACACTTACCGCAAGTTCCGAATAGTACGGTGTCATCTGCTGTATCCGTTCATCCGGCACAACGATGATATAATCGCCGCCGTTATGTCCGTCCTGCGAAAATGATTCGGTGCAGATCTTCCTACAGGTCAGTGTCTCTCCTCGGTCCTGAAGCTTCACGTCATCCGTAAAATCTCCGGTTTCCTTATATACTCTTTGCTTCATCTGAAGGATATATTCATTTTTTTCAAGCGTTTCCGTGGAATATCCCAGCATTTTTCTCAGATGATTGTAATCACTCAGCCCCATATATGTATCATATCTGCAATATGCATCATCATCGGAACCTTTACGTATCTTTTTCTCATCCGGTGTTCCGTCTTCTCTGCGGTACTCATCTCCAAAATACCGCAGATGCGTATACAGCCATGTATTCATTGTGTTCGTATGATTTTCATAAATACGGTACACGCACGAATCCTTTACACCTGCTTCTTCTCCGACAATATCCAATTCCTTTGCAAAATCATATTCCGGATTCTGACTGTTCACCTGTACATCAAATGGAAATTTCATCTCTAAAACCTGATTCTGCCAGTCCGTAAACATTAATGCAACCGAGCACCCCAGAAATGCGACCATAAAAAGCACCGTAAGTGTTCCCATGGTAAACCGCATCGTTTTCAATTTAGATGCAAACTGACGCAGCAGGAACAGATTCTGCCCCCGGTAGACCGCATTTCCTTTTTTCTTCACATAGCAGATGATCCATGCGGAAAGCCCTGTATAAAACACATACATTGTAATAAACAGACCCGTCAGAAATACTGCTGCCCCTCCCGGCGACTGTATATTTCCGCTCAGTATCCAGACACCGAACGCAAAGATGAACAGAATGGAAAACGGCAGTAATAACCGCTTTATTTTTTCATTCTTTTCTTTTAATTCCTCATTCTTCTGATTTTCTCTCATCAGATCATGAATGTTCATCTTGCGGAATTTCCGGCTGCACCGGAACAGTGCCAGCAGATAACATCCTGCAAAGCAGCACACAGTCATAAGGAAACAATATCCATTGAATTCCAGATGGGGTCTTAGTTCCACCTGTATGACACTATAAAGGACAACGAGCAGCACCTGCTGAAGCAACATTCCAAGGCTCAGTCCTATCACAAAGGAACACACACCGAGCAGCAGATTTTCTTTCATATAAAGCCCGGACACTTCCTTTTTATTCATTCCGATCAACAGATAGATACCGAATTCACGGCTCCTTTTTTCCAGCATGAACCGTACCATATAATTGATCAGCCATGCAACGATCAGTACAATAAAGAATGTGGCAATACCGATCATCGCTGCCATTATCGCTGCCATTTCATACATTTTCTGAAGATCCTTCGAAAAAATGATACTGTTAAATGCAAACATCAATGATACCACAAATGTCATCGTCAGCACATACACCAGATAATCTCTGGCGGAACGTCTGACATTGCGCAGTGCAAGCTTACCGAACATCTGACAGTTCACCTCCTGTCAGAGATAATACATCCAGGATCTTATTCAGAAATTCCCGCCTTTCTTCCACTCCTCTTACCAGTTCATGGAATATCTTTCCATCTTTCAGGAAAAGAATACGGCTGCAGTAGCTGGCTGAAAACGCATCATGTGTAACCATGAGGATCGTAGAGTGCATATCATGATTCATCTTGCGGAATGTTTCGAGCAGCATCTGTGCCGCTCTGGAATCCAGCGCACCGGTCGGCTCATCTGCGAGGATCAGTTTCGGACGATGAATCATCGCTCTGGCACAGGCACAACGCTGCTTCTGGCCACCGGATACCTGATAGGGGAATTTATCCCGGATTTCTTCGATATCAAGCAGCTTCAATATGTGATCACATTTCTCTTGGATCTCTCTTTTACTCTTGCTGTGCAGCGTCATTGCCAGCACAATATTCTCTTCTATCGTAAGTGTATCTAACAAGTTGTAATCCTGAAATATGAATCCAAGATTGTCTTTCCGAAATTCCGCCAGTGCCTCATCACTCAACTCTGTAATATCCGTTTCTCCGTAGTATATATGCCCTGCAGTCACACGGTCAATCGTAGACAGCATATTCAAAAGTGTTGTCTTTCCGGAACCCGATGCTCCCATGATTCCCACAAATTCTCCTTTTTGGACGCAAAAGCTTACCCTGTCTACCGCTTTGGTGATGTTCGTATCACTTCCGTAATATTTTTCCACATCACACACCCGGATCTCTCCATCCGGGATTCTGCCTCCTGCCAGGATTCTGTCTGTTTTTTTCTCTGTTGTCTTGCCATGCTTTCTTATTCTTCTCATCCATATCATCCTTTCCGGTCTTTTTGTAATACTCTTTTTCATCTCTACTTTACCCGTCCGGACCAGAAAGATGTATCGATGTATCTTTCAGTTATCTTACATTTTTGAAAGATAACTGCTGACCGGAAATGTAAGGATCATCTTCGTGCCTTCACCACGGACAGATTCCGCCTCGATGGCAATTCCAAGCTTTTCACACAGCCGTCTGCACAGATAAAGACCCATCCCCGTAGATTTCTTACCATTTCTTCCATTGGAACCGGTAAAACCTTTTTCAAAGATTCTGGACATCTCTTCTTCCCGTATTCCGGTTCCGTTATCTTCTACGATCAGCCGGACACCATGACCGTACCTTTCCGTGTAAATATGAATATACGGATGGACCTTTGGATTCTCACTTTTATATTTCACACTGTTCAGCATAAGCTGGTTCAGTATAAAAAGGATCCACTTTTTATCGGTATACGCAAGATCAGGGCACTCCACTTCCCCGCGCACTCCGTTACTAATTAGATAATACTTATTTTTTATCAAAATTTCAGAAGCCGCCTTCCCAAGGTCTGTCTCTTCAATCATATAGTCTTTGTATACCTTTTCCATTCTGGCATAATACAGAACCATATCTACGTCATTTTCAATCCGTTGATTCTCAAGACTGATCTGTCTGGTCACTTCGTCTTTATGATTCTCACACACAAGCTGGATACTGGTAATCGGTGCTTTGATCTCATGCACCCAGCTTTCGATATAATCCCGATAATCATTCTGTTCATCTTCAAGCATACGGATCCGTTCGATCACAGATTTATTCGATCGTCTGATCAACTCCCGGTAGATCCGATCTTCCAGATATGGTGAAGCTGGCAGCAATTCTCCAAGCAGATATCTCTGATCTACATTTTCCAGAATATGTTCTGCCCTGTCAAAATATTTCTTCCTGCGATAATATCCTGTCACAATCCATATCCCAAGGATGATCCACCAGAAAATGAGAATCAGTGCAGCTGCGTTTCTGTTATACCCTGTAATATAGAAGAACCCCATCAGTAATATCATACACAGGAGGTGCAGCAGACATATTAGAATCTTATCTTTTATATATTCCGAAAATCTCATATGCGGTACCCCATTCCCCGTTTTGTCTCAATGAAATCCGTCACTCCGATGTCAGCCAGTTTTCCTCTGAGTCTTGTAACATTCACACTTAATGTATTGTCATCTATGAAGACTTCATTGTCCCACAGGTATTCGATCATATCCAGTCTCGGAACAATCTCACCCTTTTTCTGATATAGAAGATGCAGGATCTTCAACTCATTTTTCGTAAGATCCGTCTTTTTTCCTTCATGCTCTATGCAGCCTCCCACAACATTTAGGATTACACCTTTATATTCCATGTTCAAGGCATTACCCCTTGATTTCTCTGCATTTTTATCAGTAGTTCTTTTTAGTACTACGCCTATTCTTGCCAGCAGAATCGGTGGATTGAACGGTTTCGTGATATAATCATCTGCCCCTTTCAAGATTCCGGTCAGTTCATCCATGGAATCTGTCCGGCTGGTCAGAAATATGATTGGAATATCTGAATGTTCTTTCAGCTTCGTACAGATGTCAAAGCCGCTTTCCCCCGGAAGATTCCAATCCAGGAGTACCAGATCCGGTGCCGGTATCATGCTGCATATCTGCTCTGCCGTATCTTTAAATTCTTCGATTATCTCTGCTTCATAAAAAGCATTTTCCAGGAGCTGTTTTAATTCCTTTCGGATACCCGGATCATCTTCTACAATAACAATCTTCATGTCGTTCTCCTCATGATGTTCCTTTTATAATTATACTGATAAATACAGAACAGATTGTAGAAAATACGCTTTTACATTTTCCACAATCTGTTCATTATAGTATATAACATACGTTGAATATGTTTGTATTATTTCACAAGAAGTGATGTTCCAGTCATCTCAGCCGGCTGTTCCATACCCATCAGTTCGATCAGTGTAGGTGCAATATCTGCCAGGCATCCGTCTTCTTTCAACTTGTATGCAGGATCTGCATTTACAAGGATGAATGGTACAGGATTGGTTGTATGTGCTGTAAATGGCTCTTTTGTCTCTTCATCGATCATGTACTCTGCATTACCGTGATCCGCACAGATGAACATCTGTCCGTCAGCTTCTTTTAATGCTTCGTAAGCCATTCCTACACACTCGTCAACTGCTTCAATCGCCTTTACAGCAGCTTCGATTACACCTGTATGGCCTACCATATCAGGGTTCGCAAAGTTGATCACGATCACATCATATTCGTCTGATTTGATTGCTGCAACCAGTTTGTCACATACTTCATATGCGCTCATCTCCGGTTTCAGATCATAAGTAGCAACCTTAGGAGATTTTACAAGGATTCTGTCTTCCCCTTCATTCGGTTCCTCTACACCGCCGTTAAAGAAGAATGTTACATGTGCATACTTCTCTGTCTCAGCGATACGCGCCTGTTTTTTGCCATTCTTTGCGAGGAATTCACCAAATGTATTGGTGATCTCTTCTTTTACGAATGCAACCTTTTTATTCTCGATTGTAGCGTCATATTCTGTAAAGCATACAAATGTTGTCGTGATTCTGTTTCCTCTTTCAAATCCGTCAAAGTTGTCGTCACAGAAGGTTCTTGTAAGCTCTCTTGCTCTGTCCGGACGGAAGTTGAAGAATACTACCGAATCATTTTCTTTGATCGTTGCAACCGGTGCGCCGTCCTTTGTTACTACAAATGGTACAACGAACTCATCCGTTACATCTGCATCATAAGAAGCCTGGATTCCCTCTGTAGCAGAAGCAGCTGTCTCGCCTTCGCCTGCTGAAAGTGCCTTGTAGGCCTTTTCTACACGATCCCAGCGGTTATCACGGTCCATTGCATAATAACGTCCGGAAACACTTGCAACCTCTCCTACGCCGATTTCTTTCATCTTAGCTTCTAACTGCTCTACATACTCTTTTCCTGAAGCCGGTGGTGTATCACGACCGTCAAGGAAGCAGTGAACGTATACTTTCTCAAGTCCCTGTCTCTTAGCCAGTTCCAGAAGGCCGAAAATATGTCCGATGTGGCTGTGAACACCACCGTCAGATACCAGCCCCATCAGGTGCAGTGCAGAATCATTCTTCTTGGCATTCTCACATGCAGCCAGAAGTGCTTTATTCTCAAAGAATACACCATCTTCAATTGCCTTTGTGATCTTTGTCAGTTCCTGATAAATGATACGTCCGGCACCCATATTCATATGGCCAACTTCTGAGTTACCCATCTGTCCGTCCGGAAGTCCTACTGCAAGTCCGCTGGCATTTCCTTTTACACATGGATATTCTGACATCAGTTTATCCATAACAGGTGTTTTTGCCATAGCAATTGCATTACCTTCTGTCTTTTCATTCAGTCCATAACCGTCTAAGATCATAAGTACTGTTGGTTTCTTACTCATTTTTAATATCACCTTTCGTCTTAAATATCACTTTTACAGCATAAAACCGCAGGAAGCAGTCAAACGAAAGCCTCCTGCGGCTGATTTTCTAAATCTTATTTGTAGTTTACGATCTTTCCGAAATCAGCTTTCAGAGATGCTCCACCTACAAGTCCGCCGTCGATATCAGCCTGAGCGAATAACTCTGCTGCATTTCCAGCGTTTACAGATCCGCCGTACTGGATACGGATAGCTTCTGCTGTAGCTTCATCATATACTTCAGCGATGCATGCACGAATACCAGCGCAAACTTCTTCAGCCTGCTCTGTAGTAGCTGTCTTACCTGTTCCGATAGCCCAGATTGGCTCGTAAGCGATCACTGCTGTCTTAGCCTGATCAGCTGTTACATTCTGGAATCCAACTTTAACCTGCTGACGGATGAAGTCCATTGTTACACCCTGTTCTCTCTGCTCCAGAGTCTCTCCACAGCACATGATTGGTGTAATACCATGCTCGAAAGCTTTCAGCATTTTCTTATTTACTGTCTCGTTTGTCTCTGCAAAGTATTCTCTTCTTTCAGAGTGTCCAAGAACAACGTATTTTACTCCTGCATCTGTAAGCATAGCCGGAGAGATTTCTCCTGTATATGCTCCGCTTTCTTCAAAATACATATTCTCAGCACCAACCTGGATATTTGTTCCCTTTACAGCCTCTGCTACAGGGATAATGTCGATTGCAGGTACGCAGAATACTACGTCTACATCTTCATTAGCTACTAATGGTTTTAATTCTTCAACTAAAGCTACTGCTTCACTTGGAGTTTTGTTCATTTTCCAGTTTCCGGCTACGATTTTCTTTCTTGCCATCTTTCCAAATCTCCTTATTCTATTTATCGTTAGCTGCTGCTACACCCGGGAGTTCTTTTCCTTCAAGGAATTCAAGAGAAGCTCCACCACCTGTTGAAATGTGTGTCATCTTATCTCCATATCCCAGCTGGTTAACTGCTGCTGCAGAATCTCCTCCGCCGATGATTGTTACAGCGTCTGTGTCTGCAAGTGCTTTTGCAACCGTTTCTGTTCCTTTTGCAAATTTAGGCATCTCGAAGCATCCCATTGGTCCGTTCCATACAACTGTCTTAGCATCTTTTACTGCATCGCTGAAGATCTTAGCTGTCTCTGGTCCGATGTCGAGTCCTTCCCATCCTTCTGGGATCTCTCCAGCTTTTACTACCTGAGTATTTGCATCATTAGAGAAATCATCTCCGACAACGTTATCTACAGGAAGAAGAAGTTTTACACCTTTGGCTTTTGCTTTTTCGATCATGTCAAGTGCATACTGGCAGTAATCTTCTTCCAGAAGGGATTTTCCGACTGTTCCGCCCTGTGCTTTTGCAAATGTATATGCCATTCCTCCACCGATGATCAGAGTATCTACTTTGTCAAGAAGGTTCTCAATTACAGAAATCTTGCTTGAAACTTTTGCTCCGCCAAGGATTGCTACGAATGGTCTTTCCGGATTGTTGACTGCATTTCCAAGGAAATCAATTTCTTTCTGCATAAGGTATCCAACAACTGCTGTATCTACGTATTTTGTAACTCCTACGTTAGAGCAGTGTGCACGGTGTGCTGTTCCGAATGCATCGTTAACAAATACGTCGCAAAGAGAAGCGAGATCTTTACTGAATGCATCTTCATTCTTTGTCTCTTCTGCTCTGTAACGTGTGTTTTCAAGGAGGATAACATCTCCATCTTTCATCTCAGCTACTGCTGCTTTCGCATTTGGTCCAACAACTTCCGGATCAGCTGCAAATTTTACTTCCTGTCCAAGGAGTTCTGAAAGGCGAACTGCTACAGGAGCAAGAGATAATTCTGGAACCGGCTGTCCCTTTGGCTTTCCAAGATGAGAGCAAAGGATAACCTTTCCGCCATCAGCGATTAATTTTTTGATTGTAGGAAGTGCTGCAACAAGACGATTCTCGTCTGTAATCTTTCCATCGATAAGCGGAACGTTGAAGTCACATCTTACAAGTACTTTTTTCCCTTTTACGTTAATGTCATCTACAGATTTTTTATTAAGCATAGTACTGCCTCCTGGTTATATATTTTATAACTGCAAAAAGGGTCCGGCCCAATAAGACCGGACCCTTTGTGAGTCTTAATTCATGCTCTAAATTATGCTAATTCAGAGAAGTATTTGATTGTTCTTACCATCTGGCTTGTGTATGAGTTCTCATTGTCATACCAAGAAACAACCTGAACTTCTGTAGTTCCGTTTTCCAGTGGAAGTACCATTGTCTGAGTAGCATCGAATAATGAACCATATCTCATTCCAACGATATCGCTAGATACGATTTCATCTGTGTTGTATCCGAAGGACTCTGTAGAAGCTGCTTTCATAGCTGCGTTGATTTCATCAACTGTTACATGTCCTTTTACAACTGCTGTAAGGATTGTTGTAGATCCTGTAGGTGTTGGTACACGCTGAGCAGATCCGATTAACTTTCCGTTCAGTTCTGGGATAACAAGTCCGATTGCTTTTGCAGCACCTGTGCTGTTAGGTACGATGTTAACTGCAGCTGCACGAGATCTTCTGAGGTCACCTTTTCTCTGTGGTCCGTCAAGAGTCATCTGATCTCCTGTGTAAGCGTGAATTGTGCACATGATACCAGACTCGATTGGTGCAAGATCGTTAAGAGCTTTTGCCATTGGAGCCAGGCAGTTTGTTGTACAAGAAGCTGCAGAAATTACTGTATCTTCTGGTTTCAGTGTTTCGTGGTTTACGTTATATACGATAGTTGGCAGGTCGTTTCCAGCTGGTGCGGAAATAACAACTTTTCTTGCTCCTGCTTTGATATGAGCAGATGCTTTTTCTTTAGATGTATAGAATCCTGTACACTCCAGAACTACGTCTACACCAATCTCTCCCCAAGGAAGTTCTTCAGCGTTAGCTTTAGCATAGATTTTGATTTCTTTTCCATCAACGATGATAGAATCATCTGTTGCTTTTACAGTATCAGCTAAAGCGTATTTTCCCTGTGAAGAATCATATTTTAACAGGTGTGCAAGCATCTTAGGAGATGTTAAGTCGTTGATTGCTACAACTTCATATCCTTCTGCTCCGAACATCTGTCTGAATGCAAGACGTCCAATACGTCCAAATCCATTAATCGCTACTTTTACTGCCATGATTAATTCCTCCTAAAGTTTGTTTATTAACTACTTATGCAGTCTACATTGTGAAATCTTTCTCAAGCCCTTTAGAAGCTCTATCAAGACCTCTCAACTGCTAATAATTGTACTTTATCTGATACAAAATTTCAAGAGGTTTTCCTATTTTTATATAAGTTGCTTAAAAACAGGCTTTTGTTCAAAAAATTCTGTATAATATTTAAAGCCACAGGACTTCAAAATTTCTTCTGCCTTTGCAAAATCATACGCAATATGCTCAGGTTTATGTGCATCGGCTCCAATCGTAATGATCTCACCGCCAAGCTCACGATAACGCTTCAATACATCCGGATGTGGATGTGCGAACGGAAGTCCATACTTCAATCCGGCCGAATTCACTTCCAGACCCTTTTCCTTCTCAATCAATAGTTTCAAAATCTCGTCTATAATATCCGCATAATCTGTATACGAATATTCTTTTTCCCTTGATTTTCCATATCTTACAACATAATCCAGATGACCAAGTGTCTGAAAGCAGTCCGAAGTTCTCACATTTTCCAGCGTTGTCTCCATCATCAGACGGTACGCCTCTTTGTCAGTACGGTCTGTAAAAAGCTTTTCTGCCGCAGGATCAGTATATAATATGTTCCCTTCCGCATCTTTCTTATACGGAACATTGTGAACCGATCCAATCACGAAATCAAACGGATATTTCTTCGTCAGTTCTTCATAATAATCTTTCAGATATGTCCTAAGTCCCAGTTCTATTCCAATCCTGATATTCAGTTTTCCTGCATATTCTTCCTGAAGTTTCTGCATTTCCACAAAATAAGCATCCACATCAAAGATACCTTCTTCTCCCCATTCCAGATCATCCTTGTCAAAATGATCCGTAAAGCAAATGGTTTTCAACCCTTTTCTGACTGCCTCATCCGCCATATCGCGTGGACAGGCTTCGGAATCCGTTGAAAACCATGTGTGCATATGCATATCCGCCTGTATCATAACTTATTCCTCTTTATTTTGTATTTTATCAATATTCTTTATGTTTCCTACTTATCCGCAATGATCGTTCCGCCGCCAAGTACATATTCTCCGTCATATAATACGACAGCCTGTCCCGGTGTGATCGCTCTCTGCGGCTCTTCAAATGTACAGAGGATCTCATCTTCTCCCGTCTTTTCAACGGTACACCATGCACCTCTGTGATTATAACGAATCTTCGCCCACACTCTTTTCGGCTCTGTCAGATCTTCTACCGTCATGAAATTCACCTGATCTGCGCGCACATAACGGGACATAGATTCCTCATTTGATCCCACTACAACTTCATTGGTTTCCGGGCGGATCTCCAATACGAACACCGGATGTCCGAGAGACAATCCCAGACCTTTTCTCTGTCCCACCGTATAATGAATGATTCCTTTATGTTTTCCGACAACCGTTCCATCCGAAAGCACGAAATTACCCGGCGTAATCTTTGCATCTGAATTTTCTTCGATATAAGACGCATAATCTCCATCTGACACAAAACAGATATCCTGACTGTCCGGCTTATGTGCAACAAGAAGGCCTATTTCATCTGCCATTGCACGGATCTGATCTTTTGTATATTCTCCAACCGGCATCAGTGTCTTCGAAAGCTGATCCTGTGTAAGGTTATAAAGTGCATATGTCTGATCTTTTGCCGCAGTCGCAGAATTACGGATTGCATATCTTCCATTCGACAGCTTCTCTACCCTGGCATAATGTCCCGTTGCTATATACTCCGCACCAATATCAAGGCTTCGCTTTAACAATGATTCCCATTTCACATATCGGTTACAGGCGATACACGGGTTCGGCGTTCTGCCATGCAGATAATCATCGATAAAATAATCAATGACATTTTCTTTAAATTCTTTTTTAAAATTCATGACATAATACGGAATATCCAGCGCTGCTGCCACTCTTCTGGCATCATCCACTGCACTGAGTCCACAACAGCCGCCATGTTCTTCCATCGCGGCTTCTTCTTCATCCTGCCAGATCTGCATCGTGACTCCTATTACATCATATCCCTGATTTTTTAAAAGCCAGGCTGCCACGGAGGAGTCAACCCCTCCGGACATCCCGACTACAACTTTTTTCTTTTCCATATAAAGTTCTCCGGCTTAATATTCTTCCTCTTCCGCCTCTTCACCTTCGTGAATATCAGACTTCGGTTTCTTGAGTCCTTCAATCTTGATATCATGCTTTTCTGCATAATCCCATAAAGCTGCGTGGATTGCTTCCTCTGCAAGCAGTGAGCAGTGCACTTTTACCGGCGGAAGTCCATCCAGAGCTTCCATAACTGCTTTATTCGTAACTTCCATAGCTTCCTGGATTGTCTTTCCTTTTACCATCTCTGTTGCCATACTGCTTGTTGCAACTGCGGCACCACATCCGAATGTTTTAAATTTTACATCACGGATGATCTGATTGTCGTCGATATCAAGGTAAATTCTCATGATATCTCCACATTTTGCATTTCCTACGGTTCCAACGCCACTGGCATTTTCAATTTCTCCTACATTTCTTGGATGTTCAAAATGATCCATTACTTTTTCTGAATACATATCTAAATTACTCCTTTTGTCTTTTTATCTAAATGTTTTGACTGTTTTGTCCGAATGTGTTCTGTACACAATCTGAATTATTTCTCGCCCTGTTTTTTCTGTTTTTTAATGAAGTCTTCATACAGAGGAGACATTTCTCTTAAGTGCGCAACGATCTCTTTCAGATTATCTACAACATAATCGATATCTTCTTTTTCAATTTCTTCGTTCAATGTCAGTCTTAATGATCCGTGAGCGATCTCATGAGGCAGACCGATGGCAAGCAGAACGTGTGATGGGTCTAATGATCCGGATGTGCATGCAGATCCGCTTGATCCACAGATTCCTTTCATGTCAAGTTTGATCAGAAGCGACTCACCTTCTACGAACTGGAAGCTGAAGTTTGCATTATTTGGAAGACGGTCTGTTCTGTGTCCGTTCAGACGACAGTATGGAATTTCATTCAGCACTCTGTCGATCAGATAGTCTCTGACTTCTCTTTCTTTTGCTGTTCTTTCTTCCATGTTGGCTGCTGCACGTTTTGCTGCTGTTCCGATTCCTACGATTCCAGGAACATTCTCTGTACCTGCACGACGCTTTCTCTCCTGTGCTCCACCATGGATAAACGAACGGATCTTTACGCCCGTACGGATATACATGATTCCGATTCCCTTTGGTCCGTTGAACTTGTGTCCGCTGGCGCTTAACATATCAATGTGGCATTCATCTACATTGATCGGAAGCTGTCCGAAAGCCTGTACTGCATCGGTATGGAACAGAATGCCATGTTCATGAGCGATCTCACCGATTTCCTTGATTGGCTGGATGGTACCGATCTCGTTATTTGCAAACATAACAGAGATCAGGATAGTTGTCGGACGGATCGCTGCCTTTAAGTCATCCAGTTTTACTTTTCCGTCTTCATCTACATCAAGGTATGTTACCTCAAATCCTCTTTTTTCAAGATACTCTGCTGTATGAAGAATCGCATGATGCTCGATCTTTGTTGTAATGATATGGTTACCTTTGTTCGCATAAGCTTCGGCTGTACATTTTAAAGCCCAGTTATCAGATTCAGATCCACCGCCTGTAAAATAGATCTCATTTGATTTTGCACCGATCATTTCAGCGATTGCATCTCTCTGCTGGTTGATCACTTCTTTGTTTGCAGCGGCAAAGCTGTAAACACTGGATGGATTTCCGAATTTTTCTGTAAAATACGGAAGCATTGCTTCTACAACTTCCGGTGCTGTCTTTGTTGTTGCTGCATTATCAAGATATAATAATTTACTCATTTTATCTCCTCCATTTTCTTTGTATATTCTGTAATGTTTTTGTTTATCAGAATTTTTGTCTGCCGATTACTGGCTGCACTTTGGATTTTCACATTCTCCGTCCGGATTAATGCTTTTACTCTCCTGTATCAGCTCATCCAGCATGATCTGATTCACCGTATCATTAATACTGTCATTAATCTTCTGCCATACATACTTTGTCACGCATCCGTCCGATGCCATGCAGCCTTCTCCTGTTGTAGTATCAAATGCCGCACATTTGACCGGCTCCAGACTTCCCTCCAGTGCTCTTAAGATATCTCCGACAGAGATTTCCGACGGTTTTTTCGCCAGTACATATCCGCCAGAGGCTCCACGAATACTTTTCACCAGCCCTGCCTTTTTCAGAAGTGCAACAAGCTGTTCCAGATAGCGTTCTGAAATTTCCTGTCTTGCGGCCACGCTTCCGATCGACACCGGTTCTTTCTCACTGTATCTGGCAAGATCTATCATGGCACGCAGTCCATATCTACCCTTCGTGGAAAGTTTCATCTTATCACCTCTTTTTAATCCCCAGTATTTTACTAGGATTTTTACTCCTGTAGAATATCACTGCTTTTTAGTTCTGTCAAGCACTATTCTTGAATAACTTATAAAGATACAATTCTCATATATAAAGGAGCCGATTATGTCCGGAAAGCGCGCTCTCATCCGTGGAACAGCTATTTTGACCATTACAAGTTTTGTCACCCGTTTTATGGGATTTTTCTATCGCATTTTTTTGGGTCATACCTTTGGCGAAGAAAATGTAGGCCTTTATCAACTTGTATTTCCTGTATATGCCCTTGGCATCTCTTTTTCCTCTGCTGGAACCGAACTTGCTCTTTCCCGCTGCGTTGCACAGGAAAATGCTGCAGGCCATCCGGAAAAAGCAAAAGAATTATTAAAAACCGGCCTGATATTTACATTTGTTCTTTCCTGTATTCTGACCATTTTTTTACAGCACAATGCACATATGACCGCCATCTCTTTTCTCCATGATTCCAGATGCGAAGAACTGCTGATTTTATTGTCCTATACGTTTCCTTTTGCTTCAATCCACAGCTGCATCTGCGGCTATTCGCTTGGCTTAAAGCAGACAAAAATTCCTGCTGTTTCCCAACTTTTTGAACAGACATTCCGTATTTTATTCGTGTTTCTTTTCTGTTATTACCGCACCAGCCATCAGCTGGATCTTTCCATCTCTTTTGCCGTTGTTGGTCTTGCTATGGGGGAGATCTTTGCATCTTGCTATTGCCTGTACTCTATACACCACACAGCTTCGAAACAAGTGCAGAATTTGCTTTCTGCAAGTACTTTCTGCATCCATCTTTCCAGGCTTTTCAGACACGCCTTTCCTCTTACTGCCAGCCGGGTATTATTGAACATTCTGCAAAGTATAGAAGCCGTATCCATCCCCGTTTTTCTTCAGTATTCCGGAATGTCTTCTTCTCTGTCTTTGCAGGTATATGGAGTTCTGACCGGTATGGCACTTCCTTGTATTCTGTTTCCTTCTGCTATTACCAACGCTGTATCCTCCATGCTTCTTCCTACAGTGGCCGAAATTCAGGAAATGAAAGAGAAGCGCAGACTTCAGGCTATCATTTCAAAAATCGCTTGTTCCTGCATATTTCTTGGATGTTTCTGTTGTATTTTCCTGCTAATATCCGGGAAATGGATTGGAATCTTTCTGTTCAAAAGTCCGCTTGCGGGTAGTTTTATTCTCACGCTTTCCTGGATTTGTCCGTTTTTATACACTAACACGGTTCTTCTTAGCATGATCAATGGTTTGGGAAAAACTACTTTTTCTTTTATTATCAACTTTTTAAGTCTTTGCATACGGATTGCAGGTGTATGTCTTTTTATACCTATATGGGGCATAAACGGATATCTTACAGGTCTGCTGATCAGCCAGATCTTTTTGTTTTTGTGCTGTATACTTCGTCTCGTAATCTACATAAAGAATTTTTCATAAAAAGATCGACACACAGTATGTTTGCATTTCATACTATGTGTCGATCTTTATCGCCATGCGTTCGTAAGGAGCTGCCATTGGCAGGTCCTGTAGATCACCTACAATGTTTTCAGAAACATTCTGATAATGACAGGATTCACATAACATTCTGTTATCATTCCCAACAACACCAGCATTATCAGTTTTATAGTTTTTCCGGAATTCCACCTGACTACAGGATATTCCAGCATATATTCAAACAATAGTATCCCGGACAAAATATAGAATACGCCCTGTGGCATAACAGCAATCACGCAAAGGACAATCCCTTTAATTCCAAGTCTGGCAATGGCCGTACAGATCACCATTCCAACGCAAAAACCCAGCCATATTACTGTTAATATCACCGCACTTTTTCTATACCTTGTTCCAGCTGCCGCCGTAAGAATCAGTAGAAATACCCCTCTGTTTTTTATCAGGTACCAGAAATACTCCTCATATACGATCTCTAACCGGTTATATTGTTCCAGAAAAAACTGATTAAAAATTCCAATGTCGAGTATATACTCCTTCATCCAGAGATTCGCACTGCATATTCCCAGTACAAATCCTGTCATTCCAGCCAGAAGCACATATTTTTGTTTTGTCTGTATCTTCACATATCATTCTCCTTTTTTCAGATTCAGATATCTTATTATATGTGCTCTTTGGGTGGATATGATTTTATCCGTGCAGATACTTTGATTCATATGCAAGGATTGCTGCCATAGTTTTTGAATCCTGTATCTTTCCTTCAAAAATCATCTGTTTCAACTCATCCAATTCATAAGCTTTTACATCCACAAATTCATCTTCATCAAGGCTTTGCTCTCCCGGTATCAGATTTCTTGCGACAAAAACTTCGATTCTTTCATCGCAAAATGCAACCGTTGTCCGAATTGTAAGTATCCATTCCAGATTTTCAGAACTGTATCCCGTTTCTTCTTTTAGCTCTCTCGCTGCGCATACAATCCCCTCTTCATTCGGATCATCCAGTTTTCCAGCCGGAATTTCCAATGTGTCTCGTTCCAACGCATTTCGGTACTGTTTTACCATCAAGATCTTTCCATCCTCCATAACCGGGATAACTGCAGCAGCGCCGTCATGATGAATAAAGTCCCATTCTTCTGTATTTCCATTTGAAAATTTCATATGATCCTTGTATACTTTTAAAACCGTTCCCTGATACGCCAGATCTCTTCCTGTACGTATTACATCTTCACTCATTCTTACTTCCTCCTGCTATTCTTTCAAAAGTATCTTTTTTAACTTCAGCCACTCTACAGGATCTGCCACCTGTAGAACTTGCCCGTGGCAGCATCTTTCGGATGTTTGGTAACCGGCTGTTTCTCATACATACTTTTGTACACAAAATAAGAACCGGTTGACCAAAAATCAACCGGTTCCTGTCATTTCATTTATCTTCTACTTGGCATAGTCTGTAACTCGTGATTCACGAATTACATTAACTTTAATCTGTCCTGGATATTCTAATTCAAATTCAATCTGTTTCGCAATATCTCTGGCCAGTAATACCATATCTGCATCAGATACTTGTTCTGGAACTACCATAACACGAATCTCTCTACCTGCTTGAATTGCAAAAGATTTATCAACACCCTTGAACTGGTTGGTGATATCTTCTAATTGTTTTAACCTGTTTGTGTATGTCTCTAATGTTTCTCGTCTTGCGCCCGGCCTTGCTGCCGAAATCGTGTCTGCAGCCTGTACCACACACGCAATCAGAGTTTCCGGTTCTACATCTCCATGATGTGCCTCTACAGCATTGATAACTGTAGGAGATTCTTTGTATTTTCTACAAAGATCCACACCAATCTGAATATGTGATCCTTCTACATCATGATCGATCGATTTACCGATATCATGAAGAAGTCCTGCACGTTTTGCAAGTCTGACATCTAATCCGATCTCTCCCGCAAGAAGTCCGGATAACTGTGCCACTTCAATCGAATGCTTCAGTGCATTCTGTCCATAGCTTGTTCTGAACTTCATACGTCCGAGAAGTTTAATCAGTTCCGGATGAATTCCATGCACACCGACTTCCAGTGCCGCTGCTTCACCCTCTTCACGAATCATCGTGTCAACTTCTTTCTGCGCCTTTTCTACCATCTCCTCAATTCTTGCCGGATGGATACGTCCGTCAACAATCAGCTTCTCCAGCGCGATTCTTGCCACTTCTCGTCTTATCGGATCAAATCCGGAAAGGACAACTGCTTCCGGTGTATCATCAATAATGAGTTCCACACCCGTCAGTGTCTCTAAAGTACGGATATTACGTCCTTCACGTCCGATAATTCTTCCTTTCATTTCATCACTTGGAAGCTGTACAACCGAAATTGTAGTTTCCGCAACATGATCTGCCGCACATCTCTGGATTGCAGTTACGACGTACTCTTTCGCCTTCTTATCTGCCTCTTCCTTTGCCTGCGCTTCTAATTCCTTGATCATCTTTGCAGTGTCATGTTTTACATCTTCTTCAACAGTTTTTAACAAATATTCTTTTGCCTGTTCGGAGGTAAGTCCTGAGATTCTTTCTAGTTCCTGTACACGCTGCTGACTCAGCTCTTCTACTTTCGCTTCACGCTGTCTCAGCTCTTCTTCCTTCGCTGTAAATCCTGCTTCTCGTCTTTCAATGGCCTCTGATTTTTTATCAAGAGTTTCCTCTTTGGAAAGTACACGCTTCTCGTAACGCTGCAATTCCGATCTGCGTTCCTTTGTCTCTTTTTCAAGTTCGTTCTTATTCTTGATAGACTCTTCCTTGATTTCTAAAAGAGACTCCTTCTTCTTGGCCTCCGCTGTCTTTACTGCATCATCAATGATTTCTCTTGCCCTTGCCTCTGCATTACCAATCTTGGATTCTGCATTGTTCTTCAGGTTTGAGACTGTCAAAAAATGACTGATCACAGCGGCCACAACGATAAGTACGACTGCTACAGCAATCACTATTCCTATCGGCACAGGAGCACCTCCTTATTTAATTTTCATTGTACGATTATTACAACAGTTCAATTTTATACTTTTTACACAAATATGTCAAGCTTTCACTCGCAAACTTGTAACACATTGCGAACATCCTGATAACTGAATCCTTTACGCATCAGATAGCCCATCATTTTCTGCTTTTCCTTCGCATCCGCTGTTTCCGGGTTATAATTTCGTTTCCGCATCAGCGCTTCGATCGCCTGTCTGGAATCTTCTTCCCCGTAGTCCGCTTCTTCAAATACCTGTTCTACAATTTCTGATGAAACGCCTTTTTGCACAAGTGCCGCATAGAGTTCTTTTTTGCTTTTCCGTTCCTTCCTGCTGTCAATAAAACTTCTCGCATATTCCACATCATTAATATAACCAAATGACTTCACATACCGGATTGCCGCCTCAACTGCATCTTCCGCATAACCGCCCTGTTTCAATTTAGTCCGAAGCTGCGATTCCGTTCTTCCCATATCAGAAAGCAGATGCATTGCCCGGAGCTTCGCCCTTTTGGTAATAATCTGCTGAAGACTGTCATAGATATCGTCTTCGATCACAGATTCTTCCGCTATATGATAACGGGACAGTTCGCCCTTATACAATGTAAAAGCAAACTGTCCGTCTAAATATACTTTATATCTCGTCTTTGACAGCGGTTCGATCTTCGTAACCGTCATCATAGATTATTCTTCCTCTTTTGTAATTCCTTCTGCAGTTGCAGCTTCTTCGTTCTCTTCCACGTCACCTTCCGCTCCAATGTGATAGTGTGCACGGATCTTCTGCTCCAGTTCTTCCATGATCTCCGGATGTTCAGAAAGATATGTCTTCGCATTCTCTCTTCCCTGTCCAATCTTGTCTCCATTGTATGCGAACCAGGCACCACTCTTGCTGACCAGATCACACTTCACTGCAAGATCAAGGATATCTCCTTCTTTGGAAATTCCTTTACCGAACATAATATCGAATTCCGCCTCTTTAAACGGAGGTGCAATCTTATTCTTCACAATCTTTACACGTGTTCTGTTACCAACCATCTCACCGCTCTGTTTCAGAGTCTCAATTCTTCTGACATCCATACGTACAGATGAGTAGAACTTCAGCGCGCGTCCACCGGTTGTTGTCTCCGGATTACCGAACATCACACCTACTTTCTCACGCAGCTGGTTGATAAAGATGACCACACAGTTGGACTTGCTGATTACCGGTGTCAGCTTACGGAGTGCCTGGGACATCAGTCTTGCCTGAAGTCCGACATGGCTGTCTCCCATATCTCCTTCAATCTCCTGCTTTGGTACCAGCGCAGCAACCGAATCCACTACGATGATATCCATCGCTCCGGATCTTACCATTGTCTCTGTAATCTCCAGAGCCTGATCTCCACTGTCCGGCTGTGAAATATACAGCTCATCAATATCTACTCCGATATTCTTCGCATAAACAGGATCCAGCGCATGCTCTGCATCGATAAATCCTGCAATACCGCCTCTCTTCTGTACTTCTGCGATCATATGTAATGCGACTGTTGTCTTACCACTTGACTCTGGTCCGTAGATCTCTACGATACGCCCCTTTGGAACTCCGCCGAGCCCCAGTGCAAGGTCCAGGCTTAATGATCCTGTCGGAATCGTCTCAACTGCCACCTGTGCTGCCGGATCTCCCAGACGCATAACTGTTCCTTTACCAAAATCCTTCTCTAATTTTGCAATTGCCGCATCTAATGCACGCTTCTTATCTTCATTTGCCATTATAATTCTCCTTTTCCGTTCATCGAACGAGTGTTCGTTCTCTGGTTAATATAGTATTATACTTCATCCCGAATGTCAATATTTAATTTTCCCTCATTACTTTTCTTTTGTATATCTCGGAGTATTTTACAGAAATGTAAAAGAATACAACCATCTGTGATCCAGATATATTTAACATATCACATAAAACTTTCCGGCGTCAAGATAATCCCCCGTTTTCTTCCGTCTTTTCATTTTTAAAGTCTTGCGTTTTTTACAACCCAGCATATGCACCACCAAACCGTTCTTTTCTTTACTGTCTTCTTTATACTTAACGGGTATTCTGCTATTTTTTGACTTTCCAGATAATATGTCAGCATTCCAACCTTTTCACCTTTTTTCAGCGGTGCATTCCAGTATTTTGCAAGTTCCAGCTTTGCCTGTAATTCTTCCCCGTCTCTTATAAGGATTTTGGAGTTTTCTTCCGCCGATCTCTCAATTTTCACAGGAACGTTCAGGCAATACTGATACGGCTTTTTATCATCCACGCCACCGGCAACTTTTATTTCCGGTATCTGCATTTTTTTATCTATTTCCCGATATTGATAATGCTCCAGCCCATACTCCATCAACTTCCTGGTATCCTTCCATTTATATCCTTTATTATTCGGCCATCCACATGCAAGAAGCGCTACAATAAATGTACGTTTATCCCGCCTCAGGCTTCCTACATAACAGTATCCTGCATCTGCCGTAAATCCTGTCTTGCCACTTAATGCCCCGTCCATCATATCCAGAAATGCATTATGATTATGACAGGAAAATGACCGTTTCTTTTCCGTATTCTGGAACTGATATTCCTTTGCCCGGGTAACTTCGAGAAATGTCTCTTTTTCCGTGGATATCATGATGCAATAACGCATGATCTTCGCCAGATCTTTGGCCGTCGTAGAATGTACACCCTCTGCATCTTTAGCATCCAGCCCGTTCGGTGTAATAAAATGCGTGTCCTTGCAACCGATCTCTGCCGCTTTTGCATTCATTTTCTCTGCAAATTTTTCGACACTTCCAGCAACTCCTTCGGCCACTGCTACCGCACTGTCATTGTGCGATTCCAACATCAGAGAATACAGCAGATCTTTTAGATAGAATGCTTCTCCTCTCTGCATTCCCAGATGCACCTTCGGCTGTGACACAGCCTGATCCGATACCTCTACCGTCTGGTCCGGATGTTCTTTCAGATACTCCAGCGCGATGATACACGTCATAATCTTTGTTGTGCTTGCCATTGGCCGAATTACATCTGCTTCTTTTTCAAACAATACACGACCGCTGTCCGCATCTATCAGCACTGCCGATCTTGCATAAAGATTTTCCGGTTCATCTCCGAATATCCGGCCGGAATTTTGTGTTACAGTTTCTGCATTCTCTTCCCATCTTTTATTTCTTATTTCCAGGCTTCTCTCGCGGCATGCCATACCCATGCCGGCAATTAATGCTGCTAACAAAAGGACTGATATCACTTTATGTGGTCGTCTTTTCATATCCTTCCACCCCGGCGCATACTCCGTTGTGAAAATATATGCCCGGTAACGCGAAAAAATCACTCCACCTGTTTCTGACACATGAAATGATTTTTCTTTCTATTATTTATATATCCAATTTTAACTGTACTTCTTCTTCTGCTTCTTCTTTAAACGTCTCTACCTGTTCCGGATTCGGACTTGGAAGGTCATCCAATGAATGAATACTGAACCTTCGCAGAAATTCTTCCGTTGTTCCAAAAAGAATTGGTTTTCCCGGAGCATCCATTCGTCCTCTTTCTGATACAAGATTATATTCTACCAGTTTATTTACCGCATGATCTGACTTCACACCACGTATCTTTTCAATCTCAAGCTTTGTAACTGGCTGCTTATAGGCAATGATCGATAGTGTCTCAAGTAAAACATCCGTAAGGACATGCTTCTTCGGCTGCGATGCCACACGGATCAAATATTCATACATCTCCGTCTTCGTACACATCTGATACGCACCGTCCAATTCTATGATGCGGACGCCTCTGTCTTCCGCCACATATTTATCCATCATTTTATGTATTACTTTACGCGTAGTTTCTTCATCCTGTTCCAGCGCTCTTGCGATCTTTCCGATCTCTACAGAATCCCCCATTGTAAAAAGAATCGCCTCGATGATCCCTTCCATCTGTTTTATTTTTAACTTTGCCATGTTATCTTCCTTATACTTCTTCAACTTTTGATGTAATCATAATCTCATCAAATGGCTGATCCTGCTCTATAAAGATCACGCCTTCCTTCATCAACTGTAAGATTGCAAGAAACGTAACAACCACCTGTACCTTGGAGCTTTGCTTTTTTAATAGCGCCCGGAATCCAAATTTCCTGTGCGACCTGGCATATTCCGTCACATAATCAAGCTTGTCCGGAAGTGTTACTTCTTCTTTCTCAATTTTTCCAAATTTACTTCGTACCGGATCAACCTTACTTTCCTGTCTTTTCATTACTTCTTTGAAAATACGGTTAAGCTGCACCAGTGTCAGATCTCCCAGAAGTTCATCCAAGTTCACCGGCGGTACATATCCTTTTACCTCATCCGGAATCGTCGCCGACTTATACATAACCCGGTCACCGTCCAGTTCACGGTCTTTTAGTTCATATGACATGAATTTATACATCTTGTATTCCAGCAATTGTTCTACCAGTTCCTGTCTCGGATCCTCTTCTTCTCCTTCTTCATTCACTTCTTTTGGAAGGAGCATTCTGCATTTGATATCCAGAAGTGTCGCTGCCATCACAAGAAATTCACTCATAATATTCAGATCTTCTTTCTGCATGGCTTTAATATATTCCATATATTGATTCGTGATCTCGACGATCGGAATGTCGTAAATGTCTATTTTATTTTTTTCGATCAAATGTAACAGCAGGTCTAACGGACCTTCAAATACCTGTAATTTTACCGGAATCCCCATACATATCCTCCATTATCATAACTTAATTATTATACAGGACATTTGGAAATTACTCAAGTCTTTATCTTTCATTTCCGGATAATTCCAGAACAATCAGCTCCGGCCAGTTCCACAGTCTTAACGGCACCGAATGCGTCCCAAGTCCGCGGCTTACAACTGCTGTCTGTTCTCCTTCCGGGTAAATTCCCCCGGAATACTTTGGAAACAGTGTAAAATTCGTCGAAATGACTCCACCGATCCCCGGGAGTTGTACCACACAGCCGTGATAATGCCCGCCCAGGATCAGATCTGCCCCATATGCCAGATATTCTTTCATATATCCCGGATGATGTGCAAGCAGAATCTGATAATCATCCCCGTGTTCTCCGATACGGTCTGTGATTTCTTTTAACGAAAGTTCTTTCTTTCCAAATCTTGCATACGCTCCAAGCGGGATCTCCAGGCCAGAAAGTTTCACAGGCACTTCGTCCAATTTTACTGTCTCTGATGCATTCTCTAACATGTGGATTCCAGATGCCGTCAGTGCTTTTTTGTACTCTTCATAAGATTGTTCATACTTATCCGGCAGTTCTTTTAATTTCTGTTCATGATTACCATTTGCACAATAAACCGGGCAGATTCCCGGCAGTTTTGCAAGAAAATGAACCGTCTTATCATAAGAATTTCCATCCTTTCTGACCAGCATATCACCGCCGATCAGAATCAGATCCGGATGCTGATTCCGAATACTTTCCAGCAGGCGTTCATTCTCTTCTCCATACATCCGGTTGTGTAGATCGCTTAAGAATATAATCTTTTTTTCCCTTTTGATTCCATTTAATTTCTGTGAGCAGATCCGATACTTCGTCACGCGGAAATCCCGCAGTTCTCTTATCATTTCTATCAGGCAGTACACTATAAAAACTGCCACAATTATCAGAATTATTTTTATCAATTTCTACTTCTCCTTTACATCCGGGTTTATTATATAATTCTTTCTGTTCATTTTCAATTAATTGTGCTAAAATTCATTCTTGTAGGTTATTCAATTCATTATAAGGAGGTTTTTGTTATGAATATACCAGAACGAATCTCCGCTCTTCGCGCATTAATGGAAGAACGAGGATATGACGTCTACATGGTTCCTACCGATGATTTTCATCAGAGTGAATATGTCGGCGATCATTTTAAAGTAAGAGAATATATCACAGGATTTACAGGTTCTGCCGGAACTGCTGTCTTCACAAAGGATGAAGCAGGCCTCTGGACTGACGGAAGATATTTTCTTCAGGCTGACCAGCAGTTAGCCGGAACAGGCGTAAAGCTCTATAAGATGGGCGAGCCTGGCGTTCCTACAGTAGAAGAATTTATTGCTTCTGCATTACCTGAAGGTGGTACACTCGGATTCGACGGACGTGTCGTTGCCATCGAAGAGGGAGCTGCACTGGAAGAAGCCGTTGCTTCTAAAGATGCCAAGATCAACTATTCCGAAGATCTTGTCGGAGAAGTATGGGCAGACCGTCCTGCGCTTTCTGAAAAGCCGGCTTTCGCACTCGGCGAAGAATACACAGGTGAAAGTACAGAGAGCAAACTTGCACGTGTCCGTGAGGCTATGAAAAAGGCAGGTGCCGATGTACATGTTATCGCTGCACTTGACGATGTATGCTGGATCACGAATTTACGTGGAGATGATGTAGATTTCTTCCCATTATTACTTTCTTATGCAGTCATCACAATGGACGAAATGAAGCTTTACATCGATGAACGCAAATTAAATGACGATATGAAAGCTGATCTTGCAAAGAACAACATCACCATCCATCCGTATAATGCAATCTATGAGGACATCAAGAACTTAGACACCGCATCTACAGTTCTGGTAGACCCGAACCGTCTGAACTATGCACTGTTCAACAACATTCCTGGCGGCACAAAGGTTGTTCAGCAGGTGAACCCGACAATTGCAATGAAGGCAAAGAAAAATGATGTCGAGATCAGAAACATCATCAACGCTCATAAAAAAGATGCCGTAGCCATGACAAAATGGATGTACTGGCTGAAGACAAATATCGGCAAGATCGAGATCACAGAGCTCAGTGCTGCTGCCAAACTGGAAACATTGCGTAAAGAACAGGAAGGTTACTTATGGCAGAGCTTTGAACCAATCTGCGCTTCTGCTGAGCATGCTGCGATCGTTCACTATGAACCGACTCCGGAGACAGATGTTCCTCTGACACAGAACGGATTATTCCTGACCGATACAGGCGGAGGATACTTAGAAGGTTCTACCGATATCAGCCGTACTTTTGCATTTGGTGAACTCACACAGCAGATGAAAGAAGATTTCACAACTGTATTACAGTGTAACTTCAATCTTGCACATGCCGTGTTCCTTGAAGGAACTACCGGATACAACCTGGATGTTCTGGCCAGAATGCCGGCATGGAGACGTGGCATCAACTTTAACCACGGTACCGGACATGATGTCGGATATCTGATGAACATCCACGAAGCTTCCTGCGGATTCCGCTGCGCAATCCGTGAAAAAGAGCAGGCTCCTCTGATGGACGGACTTGTCATCACAGACGAACCTGGTATCTATATCGAAGGCAGCCACGGAGTCCGTACTGAAAATGAACTTCTGGTAAGAAAAGGTCCTAAGAATGAATACGGACAGTTCTTATACTTCGAGCCTATCACATATGTTCCGATCGATCTGGATGCAATCATTCCAGAGATGCTGACAGATCAGGAACGCGAGCAGTTAAACGAGTATCATAAGAAAGTTTATGAGATTGTTGCTCCGCATCTTAATGATGAGGAACGTGAGTGGTTGAAGGAGTATACTCGGGCTATTTAATCTTGGGAACCGGACTCCCGGACCTCCACAAAACTTAACAAGCTATTCCTGTTCAGATTCCGTCGGCAGGAAAATCTAAAGGGACAAAATTCTGCTAAAAACAAAGTTCCGAAATCTGAAACTCGGCATACGCCTCAAACAGTCAAATTTCGAACCTCTAACGCAGAATTTTGTCCCTTAAGATTTTCCAACAACAACCTATTTCGAGCATATACTGCTTTTAAAGTACATACTCTTCCAGCACATTCTCTAATGCGCTTCTATAATTTTGTTTCTCGATTTCTTCTGTCGTGATGATGTCTATGGATCCGATTCTTTTACCGTTCAGGTAATACATTGTTTCACCCACTTTTTCACCTTTTTTTAATGGTGCTTTTACATTCTTATCTTTTCTGGTTTTATTTTCTATCTTGGTCAAATCTGCACCTGTGGTGTCTACATAGGTGAATGCACCTTGCTGGCGTACCTTTACCTGTTTTTCTCTGCCACCCCTGACTTCAACCGGTGATATCTTCTTTTGTTTCTTTTCTGTGTATTTCTGACATTTGCCGAAACCATAATTCAATAAAGTAATCGCGTCTCTGACTCTGGCTTTACTGTCATCTGCTGCCATGATCACGGCGATCAGATCAATATCATCTTTTCTTCCGGTTGCGGATATACAGAATTTGGCTTTACTGGTAGAGCCAGTCTTTAACCCGGTTGCATACTCATACTGACGGATCAGTTTGTTTGTATTCGTAAGTCCGAATTCTGATTCGCCCTTTTGGGTTTTATGTATGATATTCTCCATCCAGATGTTACAGTAATCAAAGATTTGAGGATATGTAGTGATCAGTTCTTTTGACATCAATGCAATATCTCTTGCCGTTGTCAGATGACCGTCTGCATCCAGACCGTTGCAATTTACAAAATGTGTATTCTTCATGCCAAGATCCTTTGCCCGTTTGTTCATCTTTGTAACAAATTCTTCTTCGTTTCCGCAGATGTATTCGGCCATCGTCACACATGCATCATTCGCACTTGCCACAGAGATACATTTAATCAGTGTATCTACCGTCTGTGTCTCCCCCGGCTCCAGAAATACCTGTGAGCCACCCATGGATGCTGCATATTCAGATGTTGTCACTTCATCCCCCAGCTTGATCTGCCCACTGTCCAGTGCATCGAATATTAACAACAATGTCATAACTTTTGTTACACTTGCAGGCGGTAATTTCTCATCCGGATTTTTTTCATATATGATCTGTCCTGTTGATGCTTCCATCAGGATTGCCGACGGTGCACTGATCTGCTCTTGTTGTCTTTTCTCATTCTCTGTATTATTTTCTTGTGAATTTTCCGGTTGATTCTCTTCCGACGGAACTGCATATGCAGGTTGTAAAAAGAGTACAAAAGACATTAGTATTGCGCTGATACATCGTCTATGCCGCATCTTTTTTGATTCCTCGCTGACATTTTTTCGATTATTATTATCTTACTCGGAGAAATTGTATATTATTCCATAACTCTATTGTTTTCCCTCACCAAAAATCATATAATAGACAGGAACACTTTTTGAAAGGATGACAAATTATGAAATTTATATACCCTGCAGTATTTCACAAAACCGAGGAAGGACATTATAAAGGATATTTCCCGGACCTGGAATGTTGTTATGGAGAAGGTGAGACTCTGGATGAAGCCATTGAAAGCGCCAATGAAGCGGCACGTGACTGGATCACACTGGAACTTTCCGAAGATGAACCGATGATCCCATACGTATCTGATATTGAAGATATCGAAGTAAAAGACGGTGAGATCATCCGCAATATCTCCATGAACATCCGTTTCTACGAAGGCTGGGACGAATAACCTGTGTATAAAATTTTTGAATCTGAAATTTCTTCCAGATTATGAAAACTCTTCTAGTGTATTAATTATATTTCTCCACATACTATGGATGTAACAACAAGGAAAAAGTTACAAAGTTACCAGAAGGAGGAGTATAAAAATGGCAAATCGTTCATCAAACAAAACAGCCGTACCTGAGGCAAAGGGTGCATTAGACAAATTCAAGTATGAGGTGGCAAGCGAACTTGGAGTTCCGTTATCAGACGGCTACAACGGAGACCTGACATCAAGACAGAACGGATCTGTCGGCGGTTATATGGTTAAGAAAATGATTGAACAGCAGGAAAAACAGATGGCAGGCAAATAGTCTGACACCGCCTGCAAAAGCTAGAAACGCAGACTGGAAAATTAAAAAAATCAACACATGATTTCTATTATTACAAAGTTGTCATGTGTTGATTATTTTTTGTTATATTCACAGAGTCTGCACATTGCGGCTTCTTTGTTATATCCGCCGGATCCATCTGCAGTGATTTCCTCCGTTATGTTATATCACAACTCCTGCCGCATTCTCATAATTCGGCAGTTTTCTGATCCATTCTTCATCTTCTTCCGTAAGCTGATCTGCGGCCTCATTTGCCATCTGAAGGATCTTCGCATCCTGATAGATATCTCCAAGCTTGAAATTCATAAGTCCGCTCTGGCGGATACCAAAAAGGTCTCCGGGACCACGTAGTCTTAAATCCTCGCTTGCAATCTTGAATCCATCATTTGAGTGATTTAGAATATCCAGCCGTTCTTTCGTTTCCTTTGATTTTGAGGCACTCATGAAGATACAGTAAGACTGATATTTTCCACGTCCCACACGTCCCCTTAACTGATGAAGCTGCGCCAGACCGAATCGTTCGGCATTTTCGATCATCATGACGGTTGCATTTGGCACGTCGATTCCAACTTCGATAACTGTGGTTGACACCAGAATCTGAATCTTATTTCTTCCGAACCGGTCCATAATATCGTCTTTCTGTGCCTGCTTCATCTTTCCATGCAGACAGGCCACCTGGATCTGATCACCCATCTCTTCTTGAAGTGCTACTGTATAATCCGTTACATTTTCGGCTTCCATTGTCTCGCTTTCTTCTACCATCGGACAGATCACATAGCACTGGCGTCCTTCTGCGATCTGTTTTTTCATGAAATTATAGGCTTTATTGCGATATCCGGTATCTACCACACAGTTTTTAATCGGAAGACGGTTCGCCGGAAGTTCGTCAATCACTGATATATCCAGATCACCATATAAAATAATCGCAAGCGTTCTTGGGATCGGCGTCGCACTCATAACCAATACGTGAGGTTCTCCACCCTTTAATGCAAATGTTTCCCGCTGTTTTACTCCAAATCTGTGTTGTTCATCAGTTATGACAAGCCCGAGGTTATCATAGCTTACAGCCCCCTGGATCAATGCATGCGTTCCGATAATAATTTTCGCCAGTCCGCATTCAATCCGGTCATATGCACGCCGTTTTTCTTTCGCTGTCATAGAACCCGTAAGCAGTTCAACCTTGATCGGGATATCATAATCTTCGAACATCTTCGTTATATTCTCATAATGCTGCCTTGCAAGCACCTCTGTCGGTGCCATCATTGCCCCCTGATAACCATTGAATGCCGCATTCATCAGCGCAAGTACCGCAACAATCGTCTTACCGGAACCGACATCCCCCTGTACCAGTCTTGACATTGTCTTGTCCGAACCAAGATCTTTCTCAATCTCTTTCCAGACTTTTTGCTGTGCACCGGTCAGTTCAAAAGGCAGATTTTCCAAAAATTTCTGTACCTCCGGCCGGGACTGCATCGGATAATTATTGTCCAGACGTTCATTTTTCTCCTTTAGTCTTCGGATCGACAAAATGAATTCCAGAAATTCTTCGAATACCAGGCGCTCTCTTGCATGATAAAAAACTTCCTTATCTTCAGGAAAATGTATTCCTCTCACCGCATAATTGTATTCTGCCAGACCATATTTCAAACGCAGTGAATCCGGCAGGATCTCTCTTGTAAGATCCAGACCATCCAGTGCCTGCTTCATGGCCTTCATAACCATGTTGTTGGATAATCCGGCCGTCAGACCATATACAGGCTGTAATGTATGCAGCTTCTCTTCGTATTTTGCAGAAGGATAGAACATCTCCGGATGTTCCATGACCAGATCGCCTGTTTTCTTACGGACGACTCTTCCACGCAGTGTGATCACGCCTCCGCCGGATAACGTATTTCTAAGGAAGGGCATACGGAACCAGATTACTTTTAACGTTCCGGTAAGATCTTTTACATGAAGTGTCGTTACCTGCATCCGGCTGCTTCCGGATACCTGTACACGTCCATAGATCGCACCAGTAACTGTTTGAATCTTATCCTCCTCCAGCTCACTGATGGGTACTGCTTCCTCATATACATCGTATCCATGCGGATAATAGCGGATCAGGTCGCCTACTGTATGAACATTAATCTTTTCAAAAAGCTTCTTCGTCTTCTCTCCGATTCCTTTTAAATCTCCGATGTCTGTCTTTTCTATCATACCCTTCTTACTTCTCCTATCTTATAACTACAATCTCACATTGCAAAATCATTTCCGGTTCATGTATGCAGAGAACCGAACCCATACACCTAAAGCATTGTCACTTCCGGTATATAAATTCGGTTCTATACATATCTGTTCCAATTGTAAAACTGAACAGATTTTGTTCATTTATAATTCTGCACCTTGTTTACTCTACAGCAAGAACATAATAATAGATCGGCTGTCCGCCAAACTGAATATCCACATCTACATCCGGATACAGTTCTGTGATCTCTTCTGTAAATTTCTCAGCATCTTCTTCTGATACTTCTTCACCATAATAGATACTGATCAGTTCTGAATCTTCATCTACCAGATTAGCGATCAATTCTTTTGTAGTCTCTTCCAGATCTTTTCCAACTGCAAGAATTCCGCTGTCACCGATACCCATGATATCTCCTTCATGGATCTCTTTATCATCAATGTGTGTATCTCTGACTGCGTATGTTACCTGTCCGGTCTTTACATTCTTGATCTCTTCCAGCATTGCCTCTTCATTTGTCTTGGCATCTGCGTCCGGCATGAAATTAATGATTGCCGTAATTCCCTGTGGAACTGTTTTTGTAGGGATTACAATAATCTCTTTTTCTTCTACCAGTGATTTTGCCTGGTTCGCTGCCAGTACAATATTCTTATTATTCGGGAGAATAAATACAGTGTCAGCATTTACCCGATCGATGGCATTTAACATATCCTCTGTACTAGGGTTCATGGTCTGTCCACCTTCGATGATATAATCTGCTCCCAGTTCTTTGAATATCTCATTCATACCTGCTCCGATAGAAACTGCGATAAATCCCATCGCCTTTCTCGGCTCTGCAGGCTTCTTTTCTTCGTGTGCTGCTTCTTCATTTGCCTGCTGTTCGGCAAGTTTCTCTGCATCACGGATCAGCTTCTCCTGATGTTCTTCACGCATATTATCAATCTTCATCTTGGAAAGCTGTCCATAAGTAAGTGCCTTCTGGATCGCAAGTCCCGGATCATTCGTGTGTACATGAATCTTGACCACATCATCATCTGCAACACATACGATAGAATCTCCGATAGAACTTAAGAATTTCTTGAATTCACGCTCATCGTCCTCCGTAAATTCTTTCTCTGTCAGAATGATAAATTCTGTACAATAACCGAATTTGATATCTGCGGTATCTTCTGCATTTGCTTTATTTACCGTTACACCTGTGCTTGGTTCAATTACACTGTAATCAATCTCTTTACCAAGGAATGCATCATATGCTCCTTTGATCACTTCCAGAAGTCCCTGTCCACCGGAATCTACTACACCTGCTTCTTTTAATACCGGAAGCATCTCCGGTGTCTGGTTCAATACATCCTGTGCATGCTCAATAACAGCCGGGATAAACACTTCCAGATCATCTGTTTCTTCTGCCATCTCTGCTGCCTTTGTCGCAATTCCACTGGCAACAGTAAGAATTGTTCCCTCTTTCGGCTTCATAACGGCCTTGTAAGCTGTATCTCTTGCTCTCTGGCATGCTGCTGCAAGTGCAAGTACATCAATCTCTTTTTCTTCTTTGATTGCTTTTGTAAATCCTCTTAAAAGCTGTGAAAGGATAACCCCGGAGTTACCTCTTGCACCACGCAGAGATCCTGAAGAAATCGCCTTTGCAAGATCTTTCATAGCCGGTTTGTTTAATGCTGTTACTTCTTTTGCCGCTGACATAATCGTCATAGACATATTGGTTCCCGTATCACCATCCGGCACCGGGAATACATTTAATTCGTTAATATAATCTTTTTTCGCTTCAATGTTCTGAGCACCTGCAAGAAACATCTTTGCAAGTATGTCCACATTAATCGTTTTCGTAGCCACTTCTTACGTTCCTCCTTAAATCCACAAACTAATCAATGACTCTGACGCCTTCAATATAGACGTTGATCTTATCTACCTGCATGCCGGAGAATTCTTCCACTCTGTATTTTACATCACTGATCAGATTATCTGTTACAGCGGAAATACTTACGCCGTATGCCACAATAATGTGGAAGTCAATACTGATATGGTTATCATCACTTATATTTACATGGATTCCTCTTGTCAGGCTTTCCTTCTTTAACAGATGAACCAGTCCATCTTTCATATTCACAGCTGCCATTCCTACTATACCAAAGCATTCTACAGCTACTGTTCCTGCATATTTTGCAATTACTTCAGGATCGATCGTAATAATTCCTAAATCTGTACTCATACATCCTTTCATAGCCAAAACCTCCACTTCTTTCATTATCTATCAAAATCAAAACACAATATATTTTATTATACCCTGTTCTATCTTCAATTACAATAGTTCTTGTTGCGCAAAAAAACTCAGATTCCACACAGCGAAATCTGAGTTTCAATACATCTTATGCACGCTCAACTTTTCCTGATTTCAAACAAGAAGTACAAACATACATCTTCTTTGTAGCTCCGTTTTCTGTTTTCACGCGAACAGATTTTACATTTGATTTCCACATCTTTGGTGATTTTCTATGAGAGTGGCTGACATTGTTTCCAAAGTGAGCACCCTTTTCACAAATAGCACATTTTGCCATGACTGCACCTCCTAACGCTCATAATAAGTTCTTTGTCCGAACTCGCAACAATAGTTATTCTAGCAGACTGTTGCAAGAATTGCAAGAGTTATTTAATATTTTTTTGTTTACATTTTATTTTTAGCAGCAAAACAGGCAATATCCCACCGCAATGCACAGAATAATACACAGGATCTGGCAGAATAAGCCCGGTAAGACCAGAGCCAAAACCATTCCTGCTGCCACCCAGAACAACGCAAATCCTACGATTCTCTTCACAGACACACACCTGCTTTTTATACATTATATGTATGCTGCTTCAAAAAATTCCGGTTATTTTTCTGCTTCGTCCAGGATCTTATTCACATCGTCTTCTGTAACATTGTCTTCTTTTCTGGATGTGAAACGATCCATCACATCCGGAACCATATCCAAAAGCTTAGTGATCGTATCCTGATTCTTGATATTCACAAGCTTGGTGTGACCATTCTGAATCACCAGCACTGCACTTGGTGTCATCTTTCCACCGATACCTCCGGCACCTTTTTCTTTCTTATCTGCATTGAACGCGCCCGCACCTACCGCAAATGACACATCCACCAGCGGTAAGATGATCGTATCTCCGATATGGATTGCATCTCCTACTACCGTCTTGGATGACACAACTGCGTCCATCCCATGGAACAGCGCCTCTACGGTTCCCTTAAAATTATTTTCAGCCATCTTTTTTCCTCCTCGTACTATCGACTTGCACTGTCTAATCTATACTTGTTCTGTTTATATTCGTCTGATCTATCATCGGATTATAATTGAAACTCCCGGATATCATGGTAAGTCTTTCGGATTTCCCTGCACCACACCAGATTCCACAGGAAACAAACCAGAGGCACCATGCGGAATCCTCCGCGGACCTTTATATCCCCTTTCAGAATCCTTCTTTCAAAATTCGGTTCTATCGATAAAAATTCTCCGATAAATGGGTAGATTATACTGAAAGCTGCAAGTGCCTGCCCTGTATGGCATGGATCCTCGAATCCAAAACGAACGGTACCTTTTATCACTTTTGGTTTCCAGCGTTTCAGCAGTTTCCCTGTTTCTTTTTTGGCCTTTGAAAAAGCTTTCTGATGTACCGGATCTTCCAGTTCTTTTATGATCTTATCTTTCTTTTCCGACAAACTCTCCAGCTTTTCTTCCGCATGTCCGACTGTATGCTTTATCTTATCACAGAACTTTACAATTGTACATTTGATCTTCTCAAATCTTCCGGTTTTTTCTTCCTTTTTTTCTATCTTATCCGTCTTCTCCGGTTTTTCACTGTTTTTTTCCGGTTGAACTTTTTCAGGTCTCTCATGAGTTTTTTGTAAAATGCTTTCTGGGCTTTTTTCAGTCTTTTTTCCGGACCTTTCTTCCATATCCTTCGAAGCTGCCTGGCCGCTTTCCACAATTGTTTTTTCTTCTGCAGACTCTTTTTCCACTTTCGGTAGTCCGCGACTGCTTTCCACTCTCTGTTCTTTCCGAGTCTCTTCCCGATCTGTATTTTCTTCTCCATGAGTTACCTCCTTTTTAGGTTCACTTCCAAAAGATTTCCATGCAATTCTTACACGCCATTTTAGTTCCTGTTCTTCAAAGGATGCATCTATCCGTATCAGGCGCAAAAGCCACGTCACGCGCCCGCGTACGGTACTTTCTTTTATCTCGCCGGGCATCGACGCCTCCATGCGGTATCTGACCGGAACACACAAAAGAATCACCAGAAGTAAAAGTATCAGTCCGAGAAGCACCGCAATTATGATCCCTATTATTTTTAAAATGATCAAAAGAATATGTAACACCATCTTATCTTCCCTGCTCTTTTTCTAATATATAAGACCGTATATCGCATGTACCTGTCTGGTCATATACTTCCTGTACAATCTGTTCTACCAGTTCCACCGCTTCATCATATCCTTTCGTGATCCCCACCACGAACAGTTCCTGCTCCGGGAATGCAGGCTGCTTAAACTGAATCGTCGGATAGATCTCGAGTTGGTTTCTCTCGCTGACTGCCAGTGTGATCACATGCACACCTGGCTGCAGTTTACCGGCTTCCAGCTTACGGATGATTTTTTCTTTTTTCTTTTCCAGCCCTTCTGTCAGGTACAGATGCTTATAGTATCGCATATTTTCCGTCCTTCTATACATTTCTTTTTAACTATATCTCTCATGATATCTGACCGATACCAGATCCTAACTCTAACGATAATACGAATCAAAAATCTCTTTTGCAACATTTACCGCTTTAGCAGTTCCATCCGAAGATTCAATAATCACGCTGACAACCAGTTCCGGATCTTCTACATTCGACATTCCAATGAACCAGGAGTGATCTTTTTCTTTATCCGAACTGTATTCTGCGGTACCTGTCTTTCCTGCCGCCGTATAACTCTGTCCACTTAATACAGATGCCGTACCGTAATCTACTACACTCTTCATATACTCTTTGATCTGAGACGCTTCTTCTTCGGTCATAAGCTGCTTATACTCTTCCTGATCCGTCTCTTTCATAACTGCACCCGATGCATTCGTTACCTTGTCAACCAGATACGGTTTCATCAGCTTTCCACCATTTGCGATTGCAGATGTAATCAACGCCATATGATACGGACTCACTTGCGTCTCTCCCTGTCCCATTGCCGTCATCATCTTCGTGCCATTCCCGGCTGAACCATCCAGTGTGAAGCTGCTCTTACTGTATGGAAGATCCGAAGGCAGTTTAGAATCAAACAGAACTTCCTCTGCCGTCTTTTTAAACTTCGACGGGTCTAACGAAAGACCAATATTAGAAAATGATGTATTACACGAATATGCCAGACTGTCCTGCAGATTTACCTGTCCGTGAACATGTCCATTATAACAATGAATCTTAATTCCGCTGTTCTCGATCGAACCCGTACAGTTATAAGAATAAGAGCTGTAATCCGGATTCTCCCGCATAAATTCCAGAAGTGTTACAACTTTAAATGTTGATCCCGGTGCATACTGCCCCTGCGTCGCACGATTCAGCAGCACACTGTTCGTATCTGAACTTAAGCTGTTCCAGTTCTCTTCCACTGTATTCGGATCGAAATCCGGCTTGGATACCATGGCAAGAATCTTTCCTGTCTTTGGTTCCATAGCTACGACCGCACCTTTTTTATCTCCCAGTGCCTGATATGCTGCTTCCTGAAGATCCGCATCCAATGTAGTCACAACCGTGTTTCCCATATTCTTTTTATCCTGGAATTCATTCTTAAGCTTAATCAGAAAATTCTCATCCGATGTCAGAAGATCATAATTTCCCAACGATTCGATTCCTGATTTTCCCTGCACATTGTAACCAACTACATGTGCAAATGCGTTTCCGTATGGATACTCTCTTGTCTCACTTCCATCTGTAGCCGTATCTGTCTTCGCAAGCACATTTCCATTCTTGTCTACGATCATTCCTCTGGTCACGCGCTTTGCATTGGAATTCTGTCTCGCATTATATGGACTGCGTATGATATCCTGACTCTCTTTCACCTGAAAATATCCGATATATCCAAGTAGCACCAGAAACAGTCCCACAAACACATAAGTAACTCTAGCGAATTCTTTGTTTCTTGCGCGCTTTGCCTTGAGCCGCTTCTTTTCGCGCTTTTTGGCTTCTTTTCGCTCTTTGCGGGTCATATTCTGTCTCTCGATATCTTGCCGCATTCTCCTGTCGGCTTCTCTTTGCTCGTAACCGTTCTTTCTTCCTTCTCTCAATATCCTCTTCCTCGTCTTCTCTTAAAATATACAGTCCCTGGATAATTGCAAACATGATCAGTGTACTGATCAACGAACTTCCACCATAACTTACAAGCGGAAGTGTTACACCTGTTGACGGAATGAACTTCGTTGCCCCTCCGATTGTCAAGAACACCTGGAATATGTAACAGGTACCAAGTCCTAGTGCTACCATCTTATAAAACAGATTATGCAGCTGCATTGCAATATTTAAAAACATTACATAGCAGCTTACACAGATCAGAATCAGGCACATTGCATAGATCAGTCCCATCTCTTCCGAAATTGCAGAAAAAATAAAGTCTTCTGCAGATACCGGAATCGTATCCGGCTGTCCCTGATAGAGTCCCGCACCAAACCATCCACCGGTTCCAATGGCAAATAATGACTGTGCCACCTGATAGCCGCCATTATCATAAGTTCCGAATGGATCTCTCCACACATTGACACGCGTCTTAACGTGCGTAAACAAATGATATGCCGCAACTGCTCCCAAGCTTCCTGCGCCAAGTCCGGCAAGAATATACAGTGGTTGATGGGTTGCCACATACAACATAACCAGATATACCACAAATATGATCAGTGCCGCACCAAGGTCTTTCGATACCACCAGGATCAGCACATGAAAAGCAGCTACGACCGTCGTCACTACGAGATCTTTAAATTCCGTCGAACGCTTAAAACTGGATGCTACAAAGAACACAAATACGATCTTCACCAGCTCCGACGGCTGAATATTGATTCCCGCAACCGTAAAACCAAGCATCGCACCATAGGATACTCTTCCGACAACCACAACCACCGCCAGCGATACAATTCCGACAATTCCATAAAGGATTCTCCATTCTGATAAGAAGCGGACCTTCCGGATGATGATCGGAATTACAAGACAAAGCACAATTCCCGCTGCTGCGATCAGATACTGCTTCGCCGCTTTATCATAATTTAATCTGGTGATCATGATAAATCCAATACTCAAAAGCATGCACATATTATTTACAACCAGACGCGATACTTTTGGATAAATAAAACTATATAACAGGATGGTTCCTCCAAGAAGCGTTACCTGCATCAGATATAGCGCCAGAATCTTTGTGTCCTTTTTTTCCAGATACATCATGAGAAATGCTGTCAGATGCATCACGAACATCAACACATTCTGCTTTCTGAGACACCGTTTCTTTTTATCCGGATCATAATACCCGAAAATGCTGAAGCACAGATATGTATACACTGTGATCATCAGAATCATCAGATATTTTGATAACTGTACAATTATATTTACCAACTCTTCACCTACTTTACTCCTCTTTTAAAATGTCCTCTTGTATAGTCCTGCATCGGAGGTTCTGTCTTACACCCTTTTTCGAATGCGAGCGTATATGCATGACAGATCTCTTTCACCTGTCCGCTGCTTTCTGTCGTAAAGTCCAGACGTAATTCTGCGGGTGCCAATGCATGTACCTCTTCTGCCTTATCGGCTAGGAACAGCGGAGCCGAATTATACATCACATTATAGCAGTCTCTGCAATATCGTCTGACTGCAAACTTCTTCTGATAACGATCCGAAATCGAAAGTACACCGCCTTTTCCATCACAGGAAGCACTGGTCTTCTGGATACATCCTGCACTGATCATCACCGGCTGATAACCATATGCGATAAACACCTGCTCCTCTATTCCAATTCTTGCCAGTTCACGGTCATTCAATTCCACTGATGCCGTTCCCCGGGCAATTCCCAATCGTCTCAATTCCTCTTTTGTCTTCCGATTAAATATATAAAGGTTATAATCACTGCGGATTTCTTTCTGATATTCATGCCGTTTCAGCCACGCATAGCTTTCCCAGTTCCGGATCAGAATACCATCATATTTTTTCTCGATCTCTGTATACATTTTTTCATATCTTTTGATCGTATTCTCTCTGAAAATATATGGCATGGCAAGGAAATACTGTACACCGTCTTCCCGTTCAAATTCTACATCCTCCTCCAGATAGATGTACCGGATTTTGCTGTTTACCACTGTATCAAGCTGAGCTTTGTTCTGTACACTTGCAGATATACAGCATTCTTTTTTGCCTGCTGTTTCTGTTACACCATCCGCATCGCTATCGAATCCCGCTGTTGCTTTTTTCATTCCACAACCGGCTTCTTCCCGTCTATACTGCATCTGTATCTGCTCCGTCAGTTCTTCAATACCTTCTCTTCGCAGTTCATTCAATGCCTGCATCGGGAGGAATACATTTCCTTCAATCAGAATCTCCAGATTATCAAATGTAAACTCTGTATTACCGGTTTTGCGCATCTGCTTTTCGATTCTTGCCGGATCTAACGGTTGCTTCTGTGCCGCCTGCACTTCCTGTCCGATACATTCTACAGTAACATCACCGCATGATACTGTTAGTTTAGCACGGTTTCCGACAGAAAGTGTTAAAATACCATTAATTTTTTCTTGTACTTTTATATCCTGCCATGGCTTTTCCTCTGCACTTCCATCTCTTCCATTCTTTGGACGCTTCAAAGATACCATGTCCTTGCCGTTATGCTGATAATAGTAGCCTTCACAATAACCACGTCTCTGATAAGTTGCAAGTAACTCTCTTTTGTCTGCCTCTGATACATGATACGAGGATTTTCCTTTGCCTTCTTTCTGAAGTTTCAGATACTGATCTGCATATTTACGATACATTTTTACAACCGTATATACATATTCCGGCTGCTTCATTCTTCCTTCTATTTTAAACGAATCAATCCCGGCATCGATCAGTTCCGGTAAAATGTCAATTGTGCACAAGTCTTTCAGACTCATAAGATCCGCCGGTTTCTTTCCTTCTGTCTGATAAGGCAGACGACATGGCTGCGCACACTGTCCCCTGTTGCCACTTCGTCCACCAATCATGCTGCTTAGCAGACACTGTCCGGAATAACAATAGCAAAGGGCTCCGTGTACAAAACATTCCATCTCCAGTCCTGTCTGTTTCTTCATATCACGGATTTCCTTTAAAGAAAGTTCTCTTGCCGGTACAACTCTCGTAATTCCGTATCTTTTTAAGAAGTCTGCTCCAAGTGTATTGGTGATCGTCATCTGTGTACTGGCATGCACCGGCATTTCAGGGAAATATTCTCCTATAAACTTAACCGCACCGATATCCTGTACAATCACTCCATCCAGTCCTGCCTTGTAATAAGGAAGCAGGTACGCATACAGTTCATTCAGTTCCCTGTCTTTCAGGAGTGTATTCACCGTCATATAAATCTTTCTTCCATGAATATGCACATATTCAATTGCCTGCACCAGATCTTCTTCCGAAAGATTCTGTGCATATGCTCTCGCCCCAAATTTTGTACCGCCAAGGTATATTGCATCCGCACCTGCGGCCACCGCTGCCCGCAGACACTCCATCGACCCTGCCGGAGCTAATATCTCTACATCTCTATTCATAGTATCCTATCCTGTCTTTTTCAACTCTTTCTTTTTATTCCAAACTTGTAAAAAAGGCTGTCATACGACAGCCTAATTTTTACTTATTATTCTTAATCTCTGTTTCCAGCTGTACGATCTTCATCTGAAGTTCCTTATTCTCTTCCTTCAGCTTGTCCATCGCTTTCTCTGCATTCTCCAGCTTGATCTGAACGGATATCAGTTCATGCTTTAAGTCATACATCTCTTTATCTTTTGCCTCGATATCACTTTCCAGTGTACCGCCCTGCTTCTTCGCCTTAAAGTAATCATCCGCAATGTTCAGCGCCAACAGAATACTTCTGGTCTCTGCGCTCTGCTTGCGATATCCCTCACTATTGCTGCATTCGTCCAGCTTATGGTTCAGATATGTAGAAACTTTCTGTAAATAGTCTTCACTTTCAAATCCACTTAAAGTAAAAACCTTTCCTCCTATTAATACTTCTGTATAGTTTTTTGATGATGCCATAAGAAGCCTCCTCGAACTTTCATAATTTCTGATAACTATTATAAACTAATCTGTAAGAAAAACCAACTATTTTATTCATTTTCCTTACAAATTCCCAGATGGGCATATGCCGCATCCGTCACGACTCTTCCTCTTGGAGTTCTCTGAATAAACCCATTCTTCAACAGATATGGCTCATATACATCCTCAATCGTACCCGGATCTTCTCCGATCGATGCCGCAAGCGTCTCCAATCCGACCGGGCCGCCGCCGAATTTCTCAATCATAGCCAGAAGGATCCCTCTGTCCGTCTGATCCAGACCTTCCTTATCCACATCCAGAAGATCCAGTGCATAATCCGCCACTTCTTCTGTGATGTAGCCGTTATATTTCACCTGGGCAAAATCCCGGACACGCTTTAACAGACGATTGGCAAGTCTCGGAGTTCCCCGCGAACGTCTCGCCATCGCATATGCACCATTTTCATCAATCCCGACTTCCAGAACCTTTGCCGAACGTAAAATAATCATCTTCAGTTCTTCGACCGTATAATATTCCATCCTGGTCACCACACCGAAGCGGTCCCGCAAAGGCGCTGTCAGCATACCTGCCCTTGTCGTTGCCCCTACCAGGGTGAATTTTGGGAGATCCAGACGGATCGATCTTGCCGAAGCGCCCTTTCCGATCATAATATCGATCGCATAGTCTTCCATTGCCGGATACAGCACTTCCTCCACCTGACGGTTCAGGCGGTGGATCTCATCTACAAAAAGGACATCCCCTTCCTGCAGGTTATTCAGGATTGCCGCCATCTCTCCCGGCTTTTCGATCGCCGGTCCTGATGTGATCTTCATATTTACATTCATCTCATTGGCAATGATTCCCGCAAGTGTCGTCTTTCCAAGTCCCGGCGGTCCATAGAACAAAAGATGATCCAGTGCCTCGCCCCTCGCCTTTGCCGCTTCAATATAAATCTTCAGCATTTCTTTTGCTTTTGTCTGACCAATGTAATCTTCCAGAAGTTGAGGTCTTAAATGATTCTCGATCCTGACATCTTCTTCCAGATTCTCAGTCGTCATAATTCTTCTGCTCATCTGTCTGCCTTACCTTCTACAACATATATTTCAGAGACTGACGGAGAACATCTTCCACACTCATTTTTTCCGTAATCTCTACCTGTCTGACTGCTTTTAATGCCTCGGTATTGCCATACCCGAGTGCAACCAGTGCCTGTACCGCTTCTCCTGTCATCTCATTTGCCATGCCTGCAGATGTATCTGCCGTGTTCTGCACTGCATTCGCGGCATTCTCAAGCGCATCCTCCAGCTTCAACTTGTCTTTTAATTCCAGAATCAGCTTCTCCGCCGTCTTTTTACCGATTCCCGGTGCCGCCTGTATTGCCTTTACATCATTCGACGCAACCGCAAATCTCAGATCATCGGGTCCGAGTGCCGAAAGAATCCCAAGACCGCCTTTCGGTCCGATCCCGCTGACACCGATCAGAAGCCGGAACACACGGAGTTCATCCCTGGTAAGGAAGCCATACAACTGCATCAGATCTTCCTTAACATGCAGATGTGTGTGGATCTTTACTTCTTTTCCAAGAGCCGGAAGCCTGCCCATTGCGTTCCCTGCCATGTAGATTCCATATCCGACACCGCCGACATCTACAATGACTTTGTCTTCTTCCATTCCTTCCAGAATTCCACGTATATATGTAATCATAGTTCCTCCATCAAAACTGTATATTCTTAATTCTCTTCAACATTTCCGCCGACACGATCCCGATCACCAGTCCGGTAATCAGTCCTGCGACCAGAAGCACCGGGAAATAATAACCGACACTGAATGTCTCCACCACAAGCATTGCAACGATCAGCTGTCCCACATTGTGGAACACTCCGCCCGCCACACTGATTCCCATCACACTGAATCCTTTGCTCTTCTTCAAGAGTGCCATTACCGTCAGACTTAACAATCCACCGGCCAGGCTGTAAATGATACTGAAATAATTTCCAAATATGAATCCTGACAGTAGTACTCTGACCACAGACAACAGATATACCTCCGTCAGCTTCATCTTATATAACGCGATCACGATCACCAGATTCGCAAGCCCGAGCTTCACTCCCGGGATTCCGAAATTGATAGGGATCAGCGTCTCCACATAGCTGAATATCAGCGCCAGTGCCGTAAACACTCCAAAATATGCCACTCTATTCTTCACAATGTCCCTCCTAATTTGCCACTGCATCGAATTCACTTTCTTCACTTCCGTCTACCTCAACCACTACTTTATTCGGCAGACAGATAATGCTCTCATGATTCTTTGAAGCTGCTTTCTGATGTACACACAACTGATCCGGACAGTCTGCATCTGTCATCTTCGCTTTTCCGTTCTTTATCGTAAGTATATTCGTACCGCCATTGATCCTAATCTTTTGATCCTTTGCGAGCGGATAGGTTCCTGTCACCTTACCATCCACCTTCACAGTCACGGTATCAGCTCCATCCCCGCCGGCAAATTCATGTACACCGAAAGCTGCACCGGCAATCAAAAGAACTGTCAATATAAGAACCGCATCTTTTTTCTTCCAATTCATACGTTCTCTCCTTGTCTACTAACGGTACTATTCTATCACAAGAAATTGTCCCATTCAACAAAAAAGAAAATATGTTTGGTTTGCATCTGTTTTTTTTCATGTTATACTACAAGTTATGTAAATACATGATAGAAAATCATCAACTACGAGGTTATTAGTATTATGAAATGTAAAAAAAATAATATCATAAAAAAACTCAGTGCGGTTCTCACTGCCTCTGCTCTTCTCTTGACCGGATGCTCCGGCGCAAAAAGCAGTACACAGACCGATCAGGATCTTACTTATACCGACATGCTCTTTGACACTGTCATCAAGATCCAGATCCTTGATCCTGCAGATGAAAGTATTCTGGATGGTCTGAAGAAACTTTGCAAAAAATATGACACAATCTTCTCCACCACCAATACAGACAGTGAACTTTATAAATTAAACCACGCAAACGGTCAGCCCTTCACTGTCTCTTCCGAAACGGCCAATCTTATTCAGGAGGGTATCCATTACAGCGAACTTTCCGGCGGTGCCTTTGATCTCACCATTGAACCGGTATCGGCTCTCTGGGATTTCAAGGCAGATAAACCAACGGTTCCATCTTCCGATGCCATTGCCCAGGCCGTAAGCCACGTTGATTACACAAAGGTCGACATTCAGGATAACACCGTTACACTGGAAGATCCCGAAGCCGGCATCGATCTGGGAGCCATCGCCAAAGGATACATTGCCGACCAGGTGAAAACATATCTCAAAAAGCAAGGGATAAAACATGCGATCATCAATCTTGGAGGAAACGTTGATGTCATCGGCACCAAACCCGACGGAAGCAAATACAACATCGGAATCCAGAAACCTTTCGATGAATCCGGTGAAGCTATCACCTCTGTACAGTTAAAAGACCAGACAGTTGTAACTTCCGGAATCTATGAACGGTATTTTAAGAAAAACGGAAAACTATATCATCACATCCTGGATCCACGAACCGGATATCCGTGCGAGAACAATCTTTACAGTGTATCGATCATCACAGACTCTTCTACAAAAGCAGATGCACTCAGCACAACCTGCTTTCTACTGGGATACGAGAAAGGAATGGAACTGATCCAGAGTATGGATGGAGTGAAGGCGATATTTATTACGGATGATGAGAAGGTGCATAAAATTGGGATTTAATTCAGGAAGGCATGATTACCCGGACCTGCATAAAAAGTAGGAAGCTGTTCCTGTTCAGGTTCCGTCGGTGGGAAATACTAAAGCGTCAAAATTATGCTAAAAACGGGCTTCCGAAATTTGCAACTCGCCATTCGGCTCAAACAGGCAAATTTCGAAAACCCAACGCATAATTTTGACGCTTAACTATTTCCAACACCTTCTTCACATTCACTGGAACAGCTTCCTACTTTTTATTCCGTGGGTATCAAATGCCTTACGAATGAAATGGCAAATGCGTAACCGCAGTGGCTTACGCTGGGTTACACTTCCGGGCATTTCATTTATTAATATCCGCTGCCAGTCACGACTTGAAGGAAACAATAGATAAGGATTATTGTGAATGTGGAATGCCGTTAGAAACAATTAGAGAGTCAGAAGCACCGTTAAATGAACGAAGCGAACGTGTTTGAGGCGAACGCCGAGTTTGAGCGTAGTTCCTTTGCTTTTAGGTGATTCTGACTCTCTTAGTGTTTCTTATGGTATGGAACCTGAACAAGAAGCCTTATCTATTGTTTCCTTCAAGGACTGAGAGGCCGCTTCCCAGTTAATAAATTAAATCCCAAACAAATTTAATAGCCCACCACCTGGCTAAATGCAACCACGCCGAACAGCATAAACAACACCAGATAAATTCCCAGTAATACTGCGAATATGATCAGCTGTGCTCTGCAGAAGTTTCTCCGGTTAATATTACCGTTACTTTCGAATGCCCATACAAAATACATGACTATTCCAACACACGGGATCAGTAATACGATCAATGTCAGTATCCAGTCTTTTAGATCCATTGGAGAGTTGTCTGACTGCTCATTTCTGTTCTGGCTGTACTGCTGGCTGTAATCGTATTGATTGTCCTGATATACGAATTTATTATCCTGTGAATCCTCTGATCCGGTTGCTTCCGGTTCTGGTTCCGCCTTCTCTTCCGGCTCTCCTGCCGGTTCTTCTGTTGATTCACCGTAACTGTAGACCTCTTCAGCGGTTACCTGCTTATTTTCTTCATCCATCTGTCATTCTCCTTTGCCTTACTTATTTTTGCGTCTATCTTATCATTTCAGGGCTCCGAACGCAACATCCATGAGCAGTCGAAGCAGATTATAGTGGTAATAACTCATTGGCGGCTGGTCCGGAAAATACCGATACATACGCCACACGTAGTAAATCACCATAAGAACCACACACACGACACAGCCTGTCTTAAACCATTTTCCAATCGGCTTCTTACAGATATAGCGCTTCCATGCAAATATCACCACACCTGCTGCGAATGCATAGATAAACGGATGCATCTTCCATGCTCCCTTGAAGTCCAGATGCAAAAGCCGGATTCCTGCTCTTGTAAGTCCGCATGCCGGACAGGGAAATCCCGTAATCCAGACCAAAGGGCAGATACCCGGCAGAAATTGACTTCCAAATACAAAATAGGCGATTATAAATATAACCGCCCATTTTGCCTTCTTTATATCATTTTTTAATAATACAAATCCGTCTTTCAATATCTTTTTCATCCTGTTATGAGATAACTTTCTTCGGACATTTTACTGCACAGGCACCACAGTCTTTACATTTTTCGTAGTCGATGTGCGCAATGTTATTTTCCACTGTAACAGCTTCAAACTTACATGCTTTCTCACACATCTTACATCCGATACATCCGGCTGTACATGCCTGCATAACTGCTTTACCTTTGTCCTGTGAATTACATTTTACCAGATGTTTCTGATCGTATGGCACGATCTCAATCAGGTGTTTTGGACATACAGCTACACATTTTCCACATGCTTTACATGCTTCTTTATCTACAACTGCTACACCGTTCACAATATGAATTGCATCAAATGGACATGCCTGAACACAGCTTCCGTCTCCAAGGCATCCATAAGAACAGGCTTTCGGTCCTCCGTCCTGCATCATGTTGACCATAGTACAGTCGTTCAGTCCGTGATATTCATATTCCTGTTTTGCTTTCTCACAGTCTCCGCCACATTTTACAAATGCAACTTCGTGTACCTGTGCACCTGCAGCAACGCCCATGATCTCTCCGACTTTTGCTGCTACCGGAGCGCCTCCGACCGGACATCCGCCGACTTCAGCTTCTCCTTTTACGATTGCTGCTGCAAGTCCGGAACATCCGGCATAACCACAGCCACCGCAGTTATTTCCAGGAAGAACGCCCAAGATGGCTTCTTCTCTTTCATCTACCTCTACCGCAAATTTCTTACCGGCAACGCCGAGGAATACACCAATGAATAATCCGGTGCCTCCTACGATAACTGCCGCAAGAATAATACCTGTAACACTCATTGTCTGCCTCCTCCTAAATTAATCCTGAGAATCCACAGAACGCGATCGCCATCAGACAAGCTGTGATCAGTACGATCGGAGTTCCCTGGAAGGACTCTGAAATATCATTGTATTCCATCTTCTCACGAATACCTGCCATGATCACGATCGCGATCAGGAATCCGACAGATGTACCAATACCATTGACAACACCTTCGATGATAGAATATTCTTTCTGAACGTTTGTAAGTGCCACACCAAGTACCGCACAGTTTGTTGTGATCAGTGGAAGATACACACCAAGTGCTTTATACAATGATGGCATACTCTTTTTCAGGAACATTTCTACAAACTGTACTAAAGCTGCGATAAACAGAATGAATACGATTGTCTGCAGATATTCAAACCCCAGCGGAACCAGGATGAATTTGTAAATCAGTCCTGTAAAGAATGATGATAATGTAATAACGAATACAACTGCTCCACCCATACCGGTTGCAGTCTCAACCTTTTTCGAAACACCCAGGAACGGACAGATTCCGAGGAACTGGCTGAGTACAACGTTATTTACGATAGCTGAACCAATTGCAATAATCAATAATTCTTTCATACTATGTACTCCTCCTACTCTTCATTCCCTGTTGGGAATACTTTGCTTCCGCATCCGCCGCATGATGCACAGTCTGTACCGCATCCCTGTGGCTCGGCAATCTTCTTGCCTTTCTTTGCTGCGCGTTTCTTAAGCTTGTTCATACCTGCAACTAAGAATGCAAGAACAAGGAAAGCTCCTGCAGGCAGGATGAAGATTGTTACTGGTACATATCCGCCTTTTCCTGCTGCTGCGTCTGCAAGTGGAAGAATCTGAACACCGAAGATAGCTCCTGTTCCGATAAACTCACGAACGATCGCGATACAGGTAAGACCAAATGTAAATCCAAGTCCCATACCAATACCATCGAAGATAGATGGAAGTACCGGGTTCTTAGATGCATAACTTTCTGCACGTCCAAGGATGATACAGTTAACAACGATCAGTGGGATGTAAAGTCCAAGTGAATCATACAGACTTGGAACGAATCCCTCTAAAAGGAACTGTACAATTGTTACGAAAGATGCTACGACTACGATGAACGCCGGCATTCTGACTGAATCCGGAATCACTTTACGTAACATGGAAATCAACATATTTGACAGTACAAGTACGACTGTAGTAGACAGTCCCATACCTAAACCGTTAATTGCGGATGTTGTTACCGCCAGGGTCGGACACATTCCTAACATCAGAACGAAGGTAGGATTTTCTTTGATCAGACCGTTATATACTCTTTCAGTACATTTATTCATGATATACTACCTCCTAATTTACTTAAATGCATTCTGATAATATCCGAGTGCTGTATTGACAGCTCCTGTTACAGCTCTTGAAGTAATGGTTGCACCACTTAAGGCATCAATCTGTTCTCCGTCGCCACCGTCTTTGGAAACTACGAATTTATCAGCTTTTTTATTCACATACTGATTATAGAATGAAGGCTCTGTAGCTTTCATACCAAGTCCTGCTGTCTCACTGATAGAAAGGATAGACACACCATTGATGGTTCCGTCTTTCTTAATACCAACTGTGATCTGGATATTGCCGCCGAATCCGTCTTTATCTGTTGTTGTGATGACATATCCTTCATCACCTGCTGTACAGACTTCATCAACTGTTGCATTTGTACCCATATCTTTTACAGCCTTACTTGCTGCTTTCTGATCTACATCTTCTGCTTTAAAATCATCAAGCTTCACATCTGAAAATACCGCCTGCCATGCTTCTTTCTTTGTCTTTTCCTGAGACTGGGCAATCGGATCTTTTGTGATCTCATATACAGCTCCGAGTAAGAATCCGGCAATTACAGTAATCAATGTAAGGATCAGTGTATTCTTAACAATCTTATTCATTATTTTTCTCCTCCTTTACCGAATGGTTTTGGAAGAGTAACTCTTTCGATCAATGGCACCAGAAGGTTACTGATGATGATCGCATAAGAAACTCCTTCTGCGGAACCGCCAAACAGACGGAACAGACCTGTTAACACGCCAAGGATAATACCGTATACATACTGTCCTTTCGGTGTGATCGGAGATGTTACATAATCAGTTGCCATGAACCATGCACCAAGCATCAGTCCGCCTCCGCAGAGATGTGCTGTGATGTACTGTGGATCAAAGAATCCGACATCCGGATTTGCAATATGTCCGAAGATTCCGATAAAGATCACAAATGTAACAATATATGTTCCAGGAATACGAATATCGATCACACCCATCAGGATCAGGAAGATGGCTCCGATCACGATAGCGATTACAGATGTCTCACCGATGGTTCCAGGAATCTTACCAATCAGCATATCCATTGTATTTACTGCGTTACCAGCTTTTAACTGTGCAAGTGGTGTAGCTCCTGTCACACCATCATATACAAAGCTTGTCATCTGGCTTGTAAATGAAAGCAGAAGGAAACATCTTGCTCCGAGGGCAGGGTTCATGAAGTTCTGTCCCAGACCTCCGAATAACTGTTTTACGATCAGGATTGCGAACACACTACCGATCGCACCCATCCACCATGGTGCTGTAGGCGGCATATTCAGACCAAGTAACAGACCTGTTACAGCTGCACTCCAGTCGTTGATCGTAATCTTTTTATGCATTAATTTTTCATATATGTACTCCGTCAGTACTGCTACAACTGTTGTTGTAACCAGCATTCCGAATGCCGGCAGTCCAAAGTTCCATACACCAAATGCAGACGCCGGCAAAAGTGCGATGGCTACCAGAAGCATAATATTGCTGGTAGTCGCTTTGGAACGAATATGTGGTGAAGATGACATTTTCAAATTGTTCTCACTCACTTTTGTTCACCTCTTCTTCTTTCTAGTTTATTTTTTCTTTCTACGGTTCGCCAATGCAATCTTTCTCATAGATCCGATTGCCTGTTTCAGCGGACGTTTTGCCGGACATACGAAACTGCAGGAACCACATTCCATACATTCGAGTCCTTCGTGTTTTGTAAACTTCTCTTCGTCATGATGTTCTGCATAATCCGCCAGTCTCGATGGGATCAGGCGGCTTGGACAGGCTTCTACACAACGTCCACAGTTGATACATGCAGATGGTTCCATCTTAGCCACTTCATCTTTGGTAAATCCAAGAATAGATGAAGAAGTCTTTGTTACAGGTACATCTAATGAGAACATAGAGAATCCCATCATCGGTCCGCCGGAGATCAGTTTCTCAGGCTCTGTTTTAAATCCTCCTGCTGCCTCTACAAGCTCCTGCTGATTGATGCCAAATGGTACTCTGAAATTGCCTGGCTCTGCAACAGCGTCCCCACTTACTGTTACAACACGTTCCATTGAAGGCTTTCCTTCTACAACAGCCTGGTACACGCTTACCATTGTTGCCACATTATCTACAACACATCCTGCGTCTGCCGGAAGCATTGCGGAATTAATTGCGCGCCCTGTTGTAGCGTAAATAAGCTGACGCTCACCACCTTGAGGATACTTGGTCTTCAGTGCCAGAACTTCCATACGAGGTTCATCTTTTGTCAGTTCTCTTAATTTTTCGATACAGTCTGGTTTGTTGTCCTCTACACCAAAGATTCCTTTCGCGTTGTCGAACAGACGGAGGATAATCTTCATTCCTCCAACCAGCTTTTCCGGAGTCTCGATCATTGTTCTGTAGTCAGCTGTGATATATGGCTCACACTCCGCACAGTTTGCAATGATGTAATCAATCTTTTCCGGTTCCTTTGGTGAAAGTTTTACTCTCGTAGGGAAACCGGCACCACCCATACCTACTACTCCCGCTGTTCCAATCGCATTCAGGATATCTTCCTTGCTCATGTCTTCTAACGGAGTTACAGCTGGATATTCCACTTCTTTGTATTCGCCATCATTTTCGATCACGATACTGTTCACTCTTCCTCCTGTCGGATTCAGATGTGGTGCGATTGCTTTTACAGTTCCAGATACAGATGCATAAATCGGAGCAGATACGAATCCTCCTGCTTCTGCTATCATCTGGCCTTTTAAAACATGATCGCCAACGGCTACCACAGGATTTGCCGGAGCACCGATATGCTGTGATACAGGGTACACCAGATCGCCCTTAGGTTTTACATCGACAATTGCCTTATCTTTAGCCAGGCTCTTGCCGTCATCCGGGTGAATACCACCCTTAAATGTTAACAATGCCATCCTTTTTTCCTTCCTTCCTATTTACTCTTTATATAATATACAGGAAATATAGACAAATTTCTATAGAAAGTGACTAATTTCATTGTATATTTTCATGAACATCTTGTTGCATTTTTAACAAATGCACATACGCACAGAAAACCTGCCAATGGCAGGTTTCCTTCTATCCTCAGGCATAGAAAGGATAGAGGCTTTCCTCTATCCTTTCCTGTCTGTATATCTGATTTGATATTACTCAGCGTCTGTCTCTTCTGCAGCTTCTTCCGGCTGTTCTAAAGCTTTCATGCTCAGGCTGATCTTCTTCTCAGCTTCATTCAGATCAACGATCTTAGCTGTGATTTCCTGTCCAACTGAAAGTACATCAGACGGTTTATCAACATGTGCTCTTGAAATCTGAGAAACATGAAGTAATGCATCTACTCCTGGAGCCAGTTCAACAAATGCTCCGAAGTCTGTCATTCTTGCAACCTTACCTGTAATTACTGTTCCGACTGCATAATCCTCTGCTGCATTAGCCCATGGATTTGTCTCTGGGAATTTCAGGCTGAGTGCGATCTTTGTATCATGGATATCTTTGATCATCACTTCTACTTTATCTCCAACCTGGAAGACCTTCTTAGGATTCTCAACACGTCCCCAAGACATCTCAGAGATATGAAGAAGTCCGTCTACTCCGCCAAGGTCGATGAATGCTCCGAAATCTGTAACGTTCTTTACAGTTCCTTCCATTCTGTCACCTACGTTAATCTTAGCAAACAGTTCTTTCTGTTTTTCAGCACGTTCAGCAACAAGAAGCTGTCTTCTGTCACCGATCACACGATTTCTTCTAGGATTAAACTCGCTGATTACGAATTCAATTTCCTGTCCCTGATATTTGCTCAGGTCTTTTTCATATGTGTCAGAAACAAGGCTTGCAGGAATGAATACTCTTGCTTCATCAACTACTACGCTTAATCCGCCGCCAAGAATCTGAGTTACAGGAGCTTTTAATACTTCATGATTCTCGAATGCTTCTTTTAATCTTTCATTGCCTTTTTCTGCTGCAAGTCTCTTATATGTCAGCAGAACCTGTCCTTCTCCGTCATTTACTTTCAGGACTTTTGCGCTCATCTTATCACCAACGGATACAACTGTTGTAAGATCAACGTTTGCTTCGTTAGTATACTCATTTCTTGTAATGATACCGTCTGCTTTGTAGCCTATATTCAAGATGATTTCATCAGGTTTAACGTCGATGACTGTACCATCTACAACCTCTCCATTTCTTATTGTCTTAAAAGACTCTTCCAACATTTGTTCAAAAGTTAATTCTGACATTATTTTGAACCTCCTCAATTATTTTATTGGGCGTGGATGCCCCTGCTGTAATACCTACTGATTCCACGGACCTTAATTGATTAATATCCAAATCGTCAAGTGTCTGTATATAGTACGTATTCAAACATTCCTCTTTGCAGATTTCAAATAGCTTCTGAGTATTCGAACTACGCTTATCACCTATCACAACCATAGCATCTACTCTCGCTGCAATTTGACGAGCCTCAGTCTGCCTTTCTTTCGTCGCATTGCAAATCGTATTTAAAACAACTATATCATACCTCTTTTTTGAAATAATTTCAACTAATTCTTTGAATTTATTGTAGTTAAATGTCGTCTGGGCCACGATACATACTTTCTGTTCTTTTTCAGGCAATTCAAATCTTTCTGCATCTTTCGGAGTCTGTATCACAGTCACCTGTTCTCCTGCCCATCCGCGAATACCTTCTACCTCCGGATGTTCGCCATTTCCGATGATCACAATGTACGATCCTTTGGCACTTTCTTCTGCAACAATCTTATGAATTTTCTTCACAAAAGGACAAGTCGCATCTACACATGTAATCCCGCGTTCATCCATGATATCATAAATGTATTTTGCTACACCATGAGACCGGATCACAACCACATCCGCATCCACTGTTTTCAATTCTTCTTCATCACTCAGGACTTCTACTCCATGGCTTCTCAGATCTTTGATCACTTCTTCATTATGGATGATCGGTCCATAAGTGAATATCTTTTCACTTTGATGTTTTTCTATCTGTTTATACACTGTATCTACTGCACGCTTTACTCCAAAGCAAAATCCTGCTGTTTTTGCCAGTTCAACATTCATATAGTGTAATTCCTTTCTGTACCACAGCTCTTTTTCAAATATATTACCATTATCTTCGTCTGCCGCTTTGTGCCGGATTGTCTATTTGCACAAATCTACGATTGCTTTTACCACTTCTTCGATCGTCATGTGTGAGCTGTCTACCAGCACTGCATCCTCTGCCTGCTTTAACGGTGCGATCTCACGGGTCATATCTCTGTGATCACGTTCTTCGATGTCGTGTGCGATTTCTTCCAGATTGCAGTCCTCGCCTTTTCCCTTAAGTTCGTCATACCGTCTCTTCGCCCTGGTCTCTACACTGGCGGTCAGATAGATCTTTACGTCTGCGCCCGGCAGGACACATGTACCGATATCTCTTCCGTCCATAATTACATCCTGTGTCTTCGCCAGGTTCTGCTGCAGTTCCAGTAACTTCTTACGCACTTCCGGAATTGCAGATGTTACAGATGCCATGTTCCCCACTTCTTCATTTCTCAGACGTGATGAAATATCATTACCATTCAGGTATACATGCTGCACACCATCTTCATAGGCGATTGTTACTTCTGCATCTTTACATGCTTCGATCACTTTATCCGTCTCTCCCGGTTCAATGCCCTTATTCAGGAAATGAATTGCAAGGCCTCTGTACATTGCCCCTGTGTCTACATAAATGTATCCCTTTTCTTTTGCTACAAGTTTTGCGATCGTGCTTTTTCCGGCTCCTGCCGGTCCATCTATTGCTACGTTATATCCCATGATACGTTCTCCTTATTTCTATTTTTATCACTCTATATCTGAATCCCCGTTCCGGCCGCATATGCCGTAGACCACGCGATCTGAAGGTTGAATCCACCTGTTACCGCATCCAGATCCAGTACCTCTCCTGCAAAATGTAATCCCTTCACCAGTTTGGATTCCATCGTTCCAGGATCAACTTCTTTGATTTTAATTCCACCTTTAGTTATGATTGCCTCGTTATAATCTCTTAAATCTGTCAATGTACACGTCAGGCCCTTAATCAGTCTTACAAATCCAAGACGTTCTTCTTTCGTGATCACATTGACCTTCTTCTCGGGATCGATCCCGCTCAGTTCAATCATAACCGGGATCAGTTTCGACGGGAACAGCTTGTGCACCGCGTTCTTAAACTGTCGGTTCTGATTCTCTTCAAATTCCCGGAGCACTCTGTGATCAAGCTGTTCTTCCGAAAGAGCTGGTTTCAGATCAATCTTAAGTGTCAGTTCTTTTGCCTTCAATTTCTTTCCCACATAACTGCTGGCACTTAGGATCAGCGGTCCACTCACACCGTAATGCGTGAATAACATTTCCCCAAAATCATCATACAGCTTTTTCTTGCCGTCAAGAATCGTTACATTAACATTTCGAAGTGAAAGTCCCTGCAATTCAGGCACCCACTCCTCTTTGCATTCCATCGGCACAAGCGCAGGCATACAATCCGTCACCGTATGTCCGAGACTTTCTGCAAACCGGAATCCATCTCCGGTTGATCCTGTTGACTGATAAGACAGCCCTCCTGTTGCAATGATACAGGCATCCGCATGAATCTGTCTCTGATCTCCAAGTATGATTTTTTCAAAATGTCCGTCTTTTGCGACAACCTTTTTCACAGCTGTCCGCAGATGTACTTTCACACCCAGGCGGTCCATCTCCCGCTCCAGCCCGCGGATCACGTCCGAAGAATGATCCGACACCGGGAACACACGGTCGCCGCGCTCAATCTTTGTCGGCACACTGATTCGTTCAAAGAAATCAATCACCTGCTGATTCGTGTATCCATAAAAACTACTGTATAAAAACTTTGCATTTGTTCTGACCGCATCGAACAGGCCTTCCATATCACAGGCATTGGTAATATTGCATCTGCCTTTTCCCGTGATATAAAGTTTCTTTCCAAGCTTTTCATTCTTTTCATATACCACGACCTGATGTCCACACCCGGCCGCTGCAATAGAGGCAAACATTCCTGCCGCACCGCCTCCGATGACAACTACTTTACTCATCTTCTATTTGTCCTTTTCTATTTGTCTTTTTCTTCATATTCTTTTCTGCCGGTTCTACTCTTTCTCATTTCCGGAAAGTTCGACTCTGTCGTCCACCATATTCAATTCATCTTTGCTATACACCTGATACTCATCCCAGATCTGCTCCAATGTCTCAAGTGTTGTGATAACCTCTTTCTGTTTCTTCATACAAAGAGCTACCACCAGCGCATTGATCACACTCAATGGTGCTACCAGCGAATCTACGATTGACGCCATATCACTTCTTGCGATCAGATTGCAGGAAGAATACAGTGTCATCGGAGAATGTACACTGTCCGTCAACGTGATCACTGTTGCTTTTCTATTACTTGCAAATTCCAGTGCTTTCAAAGTACGCATCGAATATCTGGGAAAGCTGATCCCGATCACCACATCATCCTCGCTGACACGGATCAGTTGTTCAAAAATCTCACTAGAACTGTTCGTATTAACCGCTGTCACATTCTCACAGATCAGATTCAGATAAAAACTTAAGAAACTTGCAAGTGGCGAACAGCTTCGTATCCCGATCACATAGATCCTCTTTGCTTTCAGGATCGTATCTACCGCCATCTCAAATGCTTCATGATCAATTGCTTCCATCGTAAGCTTGATCTTCTCAATATCCGAATGCAGAACCGATGTCAGAATCTCCCCCTGGCTGATCCGTCCATACGTCACTTCCATACGCTGGATGGAATTCAGCTTCATCCTCACCAGTTCTCCCAGAGCTTTCTGAAATTCCGGGTATCCGTCATATCCAAGGGCCGTCGCAAATCTCACCACCGTCGATTCACTGACACCGACCTCTCCCCCCATCTTCGCAGCTGTCAAAAAAGCTGCCTTATCATAATCCTCACGGATAAAATCCGCCAGTTTTTTCTGTCCTTTGCTGAATTTGTGATATCTTTCATCGATCATCTTCAGCAGTTCATTCTTTGCGCTCATGCGATGTACCTCTTTTTCAAACAATGGTTTTATTATATAGCTTTGTGGGGGAATAGTCAATCGGATGTCGGGTGTGTGGGGACGGGAGATGTGGAGGTTTGGGTGGATGGGCGCTTATGGACGGGAAGAAGATGTAACAAAGAAAGCTTGGGTAAAATCAGGCACCGAATACATTCGGCGAGAAATCTGATGATTTCTCACCTCAGGTATTCTTTCGCTCTGTGCCTGTAGCACAGAGCAAATCCTGATTTTACCCAAACTTTCTTTTAACATCTTCTATTCCCGCCAACGGATGCCCATCCACCCAAACCTCCACATCTCCCTCAGCCATACACTCCGACAACCGAAAGTGAATTTACTGTTACCACCAAGCTATTGGGGCTCCGCCGGAAAACGTTTTTCAGCTCGCTTTTTCCACTACTTTCTGAGAAGCCATACTCCCCGCTATCCTCCGTATATTTTCGCGAACAGCCAAGTGTAGAAGTGCCTGGTTTCATGCATTCGCAGGGTGCTTTGCAAGGAGTTGGTGAAAAAAAGACGATAAAATAAGATTTGGGATGTGCTACAAGCACATCCCAAAAGAATACCTGAGGCGGAAAATCATCAGGATTTTCCGTCCGAATGTATTCGGTTCTTATCTTATCGTCTTTTTTTCGCTTACGCCTTGCAAGCACCCGAAGTCGCATTGAATCAGGAACTTCTACACTTGACGTCCTCTCGAAAACCTATACAGGATAACTACCGTTTTCCGTATCCGCTACTGTCGCATCCACCTTTGTCTGCTGTGCTTCTCTATACTTGAAGAAGTCTACAGCAACCTGTGGGAACAGTGCGTAAGACAGTACATCTTCATCCTGTTGGATCCACTGTTCACATTCTTTGCGGAGTGTGTCTAACTCATCCGGAATCAGATCTGCCGGACGGCATGTGATGATCTCAGGATCATCGCCAAGTACTTTCTTGATCACGTCCGGATTCATAGGTTTTACTGTCTGTCCGTATTTTCCACTTAAGAGGTCTTTTGTCTCTTTTGTAGCAACTTTGTAACGTTCTCCCATCAGTACGTTAAATACAGCCTGTGTACCAACGATCTGTGATGAAGGTGTTACAAGTGGTGGTTCTCCAAGGTCTTTACGTACTCTTGGCACTTCCTCAAGTACATCGTAGAACTTGTCTTCAGCACCCTGCTCTTTTAACTGAGATGTCAGGTTAGAAAGCATTCCGCCTGGTACCTGATACAGAAGAGTCTTGATGTTAACACCAAGGTTCTTTGGATTCAAGAGTCCGCTGTCAAGAGCTTCGTCACGGATCGGGCGGAAGTAGTCAGCGATCTCTGCCAGAAGTTTCTGGTCTAATCCTGTATCATAAGGTGTTCCCTTGAATGTCTCAACCATAACTTCTGTTGCAGGCTGAGATGTTCCAAGTGCGAATGGTGAGATTGCGGTATCAATGACATCTACACCGGCCTCTACTGCTTTCATGTAAGTCATAGAAGCAACACCTGATGTGTAGTGTGTATGAAGCTGGATTGGAAGATCTACAGCTTCTTTCATTGCTCCGATCAGCTCTGTTGCCTTATACGGTGTCAGAAGACCAGCCATATCTTTGATACAGATAGAGTTTGCACCCATCTCTTCAATCTTCTTGGCAATGTCTACCCAGTAATCCAGTGTATAAGCATCACCTAAAGTGTAAGATAATGCGATCTGAGCTTCTACTTTTTCTTTGTTTGCAGCCTTAACTGCTGTCTTCAGGTTACGAAGATCATTTAAGCAGTCAAAGATACGGATGATGTCGATTCCGTTGGCAGCAGATTTCTGTACGAAATATTCTACCACATCATCTGCATATGGACGATATCCTAAGATGTTCTGTCCACGGAACAACATCTGAAGTTTTGTATTCTTGAATCCATCACGGAATTTACGAAGTCTTTCCCATGGATCTTCTTTTAAGAAACGAAGAGATGCATCGAATGTAGCTCCACCCCAGCACTCTACGGAATGATACCCAACCTTGTCCATTTTATCAACGATCGGGAGCATCTGCTCTGTTGTCATACGGGTTGCGATCAGAGACTGATGCGCATCACGCAGGATCGTTTCTGTAATCTCTACAGGTTTTTTTACTATATCTGCCATTTTCTTTCCTCCTAATTATATATCGCTTAAATTCCTACGCCAAAGATTGCCATGAATGTTCCGGCAGCTACGGCTGTACCAATAACACCCGCAACGTTTGGTCCCATAGCATGCATCAGAAGGAAGTTTGTCGGGTCTGCTTCAGCTCCGACCTTCTGTGATACTCTGGCTGCCATTGGAACTGCAGATACACCGGCAGAACCAATCAGTGGATTAACCTTACCATGTGTTGCAACACACATCAGTTTACCGAACAGTACACCTGCTGCTGTACCGAATGCGAATGCGATCAAACCAAGAATTACGATCTTGATCGTATCCATATTAAGGAATGCCTCGGCACTCGTTGTTGCTCCTACGGATGTTCCAAGCAGGATAACTACGATGTACATCATTGCATTGGAAGCTGTCTCTGTTAACTGTCTTACAACTCCCGACTCACGGAACAGGTTACCAAGCATTAACATACCAACCAGTGGTGCTGTTGTAGGAAGGATCACGCACACAACGATCGTAACGATGACCGGGAATAAGATCTTCTCAAGCTTAGAAACAGGTCTTAACTGTTCCATCTTAATCTTACGTTCTTTTTCTGTTGTCAGAAGCTTCATGATCGGTGGCTGGATGATCGGCACCAGTGACATATAAGAATATGCCGCTACTGCGATTGGTCCAAGTAATGCTGTCTGCTGTAACTTACCTGCAAGGAAGATAGAGGTAGGTCCGTCAGCTCCACCAATGATCGAGATTGCTGCCGCCGCTTTGTCAGAGAATCCCATAGCCATCGCTCCAAGGTATGCTGCAAAGATACCGAACTGAGCAGAGGCACCAAGAAGGAAGCTCTTAGGGTTAGCGATCAGTGGTCCGAAGTCTGTCATCGCTCCTACACCCATGAAGATCAGGGAAGGGAGGATTGACCACTCATCCAGTTTATAGAAGTAGTAAAGCAGTCCGCCTGTTCCATTTGCCGCATCTTCTGCATGAAGCATGATGTCCGGATAAATGTTAACCAGTAACATACCGAATGCGATTGGAACAAGAAGCAGAGGCTCGAATCCGTGTCTGATTGCAAGATAAAGGAAAACACATGCAACCGCGATCATGACTACATTGCCCCATGTAAGACTGAAAAACGCCGTCTGATGCACGAGGTTTCCTAATGTTGTCGTTATATATTCCATTTTTTAACCTCCAGTCGTGTTAGATAAACACCATATAAATGATGTTAGTTCAATGTAGCAAGAACAGCGCCTGAATCAATTGCATCGCCTACTGCTACATCAATGCTTGCAACGGTTCCGTCTTCCGGTGCTACAACTGGGATTTCCATCTTCATAGCCTCGATGATGACAACTGCATCACCCTTCTTTACAGCCTGACCTACATTTGCTTCGATCTTGAATACCTTTCCTGCTGCTCCGGCTTTTACTTCGATGGATCCGGCTCCGCCTGCAGGTGCTGCCTTTGGTGCTGCTGGTGCTGCCGCAGGAGCTGCCTTCGGTGCTGCTGCAGGTCTTGCAACTGGTGCTGCACCTGCTCCGTTTTCTTCTACTGTTACATCATATACATTGCCATTCACTGTGATTGTATAATTTTTCATTGAATTCATCCTCCTAATTAATTATGCGTGCCACTTATTTGATGGACGACGCTTGATGCTTCTTACTACGAAGCCGTCTGTGCTTCCACCAGCTTCTGCTTCATAAGCTGCGATCGCTGCGGAAATAACTGCTGCCAGTTCATCATCGTTAGATGCTTCTTCTACTACAGGTGCTGCAACTGCTGCCGGAGCCGGTGCCGCTTCCTGTGTGCTTTCTGCTTTTCCTTTGTTCTTGAATTTTGCTTCAAGAGCAGGGATATATTTGAACAGAGAGATCAGAATAGAGATAAAGATCAGGATTACGAATACAGTTCCCATACCAAGGATTGTATTAAGTCCTGCTTTTTCCATGATCTCGCCGATGCTGTAATGTGCATCGATCGTTGTACTGTCCAGATAAAGGTTCTCATCAAAAACAAATGTAATGTCTGCATCACGGTCTTTGAATTTTGCACTGGTCGTTACTTTCAGTTCATCAGAGGATGGCTCGAATTTGTAATCACCATGACTTACATATTCTCCACACTCTTTTGTTCCCTGCTGCCATGCATCCAGAGCTGCAAGGAAACTATCCTGCGTAAATGGAACTCCTGCCTGATTCAATTGAGACTCGATCTGGAAATCTGTCATCTTGTTCCACTGTTCGATAGTATCTGCATCTGCACTGTTGCAATACTCGATCAGAAAATCCGTTGCCTGTGTGATGGTTGATTTATCATACTGAAGATTTTCTTTCTTACTTCCGCAAGCGGTAAAGCAGAGCATTGCGACAAGCACACAAAGTAATACGCTTAATTTTTTCTTCACTTTGCCTCACCTCTCTAAACCGTACCGTGTTTCTTTACCGGACGATCCTCTCTTTTTGTGAATAACATCTCGAATGCGCCGATCACATATTTTCTTGTATCTGCTGCTTCGATGATTGTATCCACATATCCTCTTTTCGCTGCTGATAATGGGCTTGACTGCAGATTCTTATATTCTGCTGCTTTTTCTCTGATTGTTGCTGCATCAGCGTCTGCATACATGATCTTGGCTGCCTGGTTTGCGTCCATCATTCCGATCTCTGCTTCCGGCCATGCATATACCATATCTGCTCCGACTGCTTTGCTGTTCATTGTCACATAAGCACTTCCGAATGCTTTACCGATCACAACATTTACCTTCGGTACTGTTGCATCTGCAAATGCATAAGTAAGTTTTGCTGCTGATTTTGCAATACGTTTCTCATCGTATTCGCTTGCTGTAAATCCGCTTACATTTGTAAGTGTCAGTACAGGGATGTTGAATGCATCACAGAACTGTACGAATTCTGCAGCCTTTTCAGCTCCGTCAGCAGAAAGAGAGCCGTCAAATTCAGCCTCTACTTCAGCTTCTTCGTTATATACTTTTGAACGGTTTGCAACTGCACCAACAGTCATACCATTCAGTTTGATGAATCCTGCCACCATATCTTTTGCATATGCTTTCTTCACTTCGCAGAAGATGTTGTCATCAGAAATCATTGTAAGAGCGATCGCTGTGTCTTCTTTTGCATTAGCAAGGTCTGCACATACACGGTTCAGATCATCGTTACATTCTTCATAAGAAGAATCCTCTTCGTTGTTGCTTGGTAACATGCATACGAGAGAACGGATATCTGCAAGAATCTCTTCTTCAGATCCGATTCCGTCTACAAGACCGGTTGTCTCACTCTGGAATTTTGCGGAAGATGTATCACATTTAGAAATGTCATTTCCCGGAATTGCATTTGGAGTATTGGTAAATAATTTACCATTCTTTGTCTCCATGAATGTGAAATCTGTCAGAGCAGGTACGATAGAAAGTCCACCGCCACATGTTCCGAAGATTGCTGTGATCTGAGGAATCACTCCGGAAGCCATTGACTGTTTCTGATAAAGTTTTCCAAATGCCTCTAAAGCATCTGTAGCTTCCTGCAGTCTGAATCCGGCGCAGTCAACCAATCCGATGACCGGTGCTCCCATCTTCATTGCCATATCGTAGATATTAGAAATCTTCTTTGCATGCATCTCACCGATCGCACCATTTAAAACAGTAGCGTCCTGGCTGTATACGTATACCAGATTTCCATCGATCACTCCATATCCGGTGATAACACCGTCTGCTGGAGTTTCTTTTTCCTGCATGTTAAAATCAGTTGTTCTTGCTGTTACAGCTCCACCGATCTCAACAAAACTGCCTGCATCAAGTAAACTGTTGATTCTCTTACCTGCTGCATTGTCTGCTGCCATGTTGCCCATAGTCTAGCCCTCCATTTTCATTATTTTAAATTGGGTTTTTCCTGATTCTTGTATCAAAAGTAAAACCAAATTTTTTCCAATTATATTATACTGTTTTTGACACTTTAGCGCAATACCTTTATATTGTTTTTTGTTAAATACTTGACGAGTCGTTTCTTCCTATTAAAATGGCATTAAAATCTTACATTTCCGTGTCAAAAGTCAACCTTTTTGGCATCTATGGTTAACTTTTAAATATGCATTTTTCTGAAATAATATACTGTATTTCAGTATCTGCAGAACCTGCCACTGGCAGCTTCTTCCGAACGCCTGGCGATTGAAAAAGGCCATGTGTATATCCGTACATCTATGTACACACATGACCTTTTTGTCTGTTTTATTTCTGTTCTATGTTCAAAAATCAGCTTTAAAACTTCTTTACTTTCTTCCGTTTCATATTCTTGCATCTCGTCAGAAGGAACTCCGCCAGTTCGTCCGTATTGTTTCCTTCCAGTGCAGTCTTTGGAAATCCGATCATCGCTCTCGCCGATCCGACCGTCTCGGGATCTGCCTTCACAACTACACCGAATGCCTCTTTCGTCTCCAGGATCTTGGTAACATCTTGGTACGAAAATGATCTTGTCTTTTTCGCAGTTACACTGTCAAAGTGATCATCAAAAAAGTGGATTTCGGAACTCACCGGTCCACCGTTTAATCTGCATCGTCTGTCAAACTGATCTTCTGCATCCCCGACCGCCGTTGTCGATAACACCTTTCTCCAGATTGTTCTGTTCAGTATCACTGCCGCAACAAATGCCAGTGCCCAGACTACAATATACTTAATGACAAAAAAAGTCATTCCTCCCGGCGTACCGCCTCCCGGGTTTCCATATTCCCACATAAAATAGAACACAAGCGGTCCCATCACTGTCATCACGAACTTAATCGTAATATCACTGCTGTCCACTCGGAAAAGTTCGCAGATCTGCTTCAACGTATTCTGTGACTCTTTATATGCCACACGGTAATAATTCGCCATATCATTTTCCCCTTTACAAAATCTGTGTCTTATTATATCCTTATATAGTTGATTATTCAAGAAAATACTTTATAATTATTTGTAAATTATCTATAAACTCTTCTATGTGTTCTCTCTATAGGGTTTCTCTATAACCGCTTCTGTTTATTTTTGATTCCTATTATCATTTAGTGATTTTTGCTTACATTTTCCGTCTATATAATATGGTCGTTTTATTACATATCAACATATATATTCCTAACAAAATATAAAAAACCTTAACTTTTTCTTAAACAATCAGTTGTACTTTAGTCTGGTTTGTGATAAGATTAACTACGTTGAGAGTTTTAAACATGAGAGGTTTTTCCTCGTATTGTTAAAACCAAAGAAAAATTTCATATTGGAGGGTGAATCTCATGGAGAACACTAAGAAAAAATTACCATTTGGTTTCTATGTGTGCTGTCTGACTTATTCTTTTGAAAGACTTGCATACTATGCAGCTAAATGGGGGCTTACGATTTTCATCGCAGCCACTGCAGCAAACGGTGGTCTTGGACTTGACAAATCCGTTGGTGCTGCAATGAGTTCTAACCTGGTAGCATTTACTTATATCACACCTATCATCGGTGGATATATCGCTGACCGTTGGATTAGTCCTCGTATTCTTGTTCCTGTTGGTGAGATCCTTATGGGTCTTGGTTATCTGTGTGCATGGAGAGCAACAGAGGCTAACGGCATCGCAATGTTATGGGCAATGATCATTCTCGTTTCTATCGGAACTGGTTTCTTCAAAGGAAACGTATCTGGTATCAACGGACGTCTCTTCCCATTAGCTGATCAGGACGAACTCGACACTGTATTCAACTTACAGTATATGTTCGTTAACATCGGTTCATTCTGCGGAACTACTTTCCTTTCACTGGTTGGTAAGAGCGCCGGATACCGTGCAATGTTCCTTGTCTGCGGAATCTTCCTGTTTATCGACTGTGTATGGTGGTTCATCGGAATGAAATCATTCGGCGATGCCGGAAAGAAACCATTCCTTGTTGACAACCGTACAGAAAATGTTGACAAAGCTGACAAAGAGAAAGACAACGCTCCTCTTACCAAGCTTGAAAGAAACCGTGTTATTGCTATCTGTATCGTAACACTCTTCTCTGGTATTTTCTGGCTGATCTGGTACATGGCTTACATGCCTGTTTACTATGAATTCGGTCCAGTATCAGAAGCAGGACTTGGATGGGCTAACTGGAACATTGGTTCCTTCGAGATGCCTACTGCATGGTTCGACTCAATGAACGGACTTCTTTGTATCATCCTTTGTCCTGTATTCGCAGGAATCTGGGCTAAGATGAGACAGCGTCCACAGGGTGACTGGGGAATGTTCACAAAGACAGCTATCGGTATTATCGTTCTTGGTCTTTGTACAGCATCCATGGTACTTGCAGCTATTATTTCCGGACAGGGAACAAAAGATCCAGTTGGTATCTGGGTAATCATCCTGGCTGCTGTATGTATGACAGTCGGAGAAGTTATCTTCTCACCACTTGGAAACTCATTCATCAGCAAATATGCTCCAAAGAAACTTCTTGGAACTATGCTTGGTGTATGGCCACTGATCATCTTCTTCTCTGGTAAAGCTTATGGACCACTTTATAACTGGCTCGAAAACTTTGATTTCATCAAAGCTTATGGTGCTGTTACAATCATCATCATTGCCTGCGGTGTTATCATGCTTGCATTTACTAAGAAGTTCGACAAGATGGTTGAAGGTAAATAATTCGTGAATTAAATACCGTACATAAAAATAAGACTTGCTTATGCAAGTCTTATTTTTTACGATACTTTTTATTCCCTGTACTGTAACTTCTTTTAATCTGATTATTATTTTTCTTCGTCTTCTTCGTGCTTTCTTTCTTATTTGCCTTCGCACTGAATGAATCTCCGGATCCACGTGGTGTAATATTCTTCTTTGTACCAATCTCTTTCTGGTCTTCGAATGCAGGCTTCAGAAGTAATTCCGCACCAATCACAAAGCAGGCAACTTCTACTGCCAGCTGGATCATCTCCCCGTTCTTTCCGAGTCCTTCAAAGAAAGGATCCAGAACTCTTGCCCCGGAAAGGATCACCAGTGTCAGTCCGGCATAAGTAAACAACGAATAGAACATCATCGTCTTCCCCCTGCCTTCATTCTGCTGCATGAAGTAGTATCCTGCGATAAAAATCACACCGCCAAGGATCATCAATATGTACTTTAACATTTCTATCTCTTCCTCCCAATCATGTTTTCTGTAAAGTCTATTACATATTATACATGAAATCTATCCCGATTCCTATCTTTTCTATATATATTTTCAATTTTCTTATATTGTTAAATTTTACAACTTCTATACATCCTTATTCCTCCATTCAAAAGCACACCATACCTTATACCTCAGAAAAAGGGATGCACCACCGGCACATCCCCGTCACTTTTCATTACATATTCTATTTCTGATTTCTAAACTGCATCGGAGTCATATTATAAGCTTTCTTGAACAGTCTGTTAAAATGTTCCACATTCTGATATCCTACCGACATTGCAATATTCTCAACCGTCATATTGCTGCTCTTGAGCAGTGCTTTCGCTTTCTTCATGCGGATCTTCTTCACCAGATCCCCAAATGTCATTCCGGATTTTTCCTTAATGTATTTTGACAGATAAGGTTTAGACAGGAAGAATTTTTCTGCCAGGTCATCTAATGTAATGTCAATATAATTCGCCTGTACATAATTCATGATCTCGATCATTCTTGCATCCGTACATGCATCAGCACTCCCGAGTTCTTCAATCTTATTTACCGCAACGATCAAGGCTTCAATGGACGCTCTGATGATATCCGGATCGATTCCTACACCCCAGAATGTCTTTCCATTGCAGATAATTCCCACATAAGCCACAGCCTTAGAAGAAGATCCCTTTGTAAGCGAATGCTCCTCATAGAAGGATAATTCATAGCTGATGTTAAAATACTGCTTGATCGCATTACTTACTGCATCCAGACGTCCGTTTCCATTCGAAGTGATCACTTTGCTCTCTCCTGCATGATTGATCGTCACTTCCGCAGTGATTCCATCTACCTGTTTAAAATGGCACTCGTCGATGTGGAAGATGGATTTTGTATTAATATAATGATCTGAGAAGATCTGGTATACCCAATCTGGTGTCAGCTCTTTGTGTGCTTTATCCGATACATCTTTTACCATATATCCTACTTCTTCACGCATTGCCTTTGGAAGATTGATTCCGTGGCTGTGCATTAAGATGTAGTTTACGCCGCCCTTACCGGACTGGCTGTTGATACGGATAACGTCTGAATCGTATTCTCTTCCGACATCCTTCGGATCGATCGGCAGATATGGAACCGTCCATTTATCACATTTCTTCTCATCTCTCCATGCCATACCCTTGGCAATCGCATCCTGATGTGATCCGGAAAATGCAGTAAATACCAGGTCGCCGGAATATGGCTGACGGTCATATACCTGCATTCTGGTCAGACGCTCATATGTCTCGCGGATCTTTCTCATATTAGAGAAATCCAGTCCCGGATCTACACCCTGGGAATACATATTCATTCCAAGTGTGATGATATCAACGTTACCGGTACGTTCTCCGTTTCCAAACAATGTACCCTCGATACGATCAGCTCCTGCAAGAATACCCAGTTCTGCAGTTGCCACTCCGCATCCTCTGTCATTATGTGGATGAAGTGAAAGTACCACATTCTCTCTGTGTTTCAAATGCTTATGTACATACTCTAACTGGCATGCAAATGTATGAGGCATTGCATTTTCTACAGTTGTAGGAATATTAATGATTGCTTTATTATCAGCTGTCGGCTGCCATACATCCAGAACAGCGTTACAAACTTCTACGGCATAGTCCACTTCTGTTCCGTGGAAACTTTCCGGACTGTATTCAAATGTGAAGTTACCATCTGTCTCATTAGCCAGCTTCAGAAGTAATTTTGCCCCGTCGATCGCAAGTTGTTTTACCTGTTCTTTATCTTTTCTGAACACCTGCTCTCTCTGTGCAACAGAGGTAGAATTGTATAAATGGATCACTGCGTGAGGTGCTCCTTTTACAGCTTCAAATGTTCTCTTGATGATGTGTTCTCTTGCCTGTGTCAGGACCTGAACGGTTACATCATCCGGAATCATATCTTTCTCAATCAAAGTTCTCATGAACTGATACTCTGTCTCGGAAGCAGCCGGGAATCCAACCTCAATCTCCTTAAATCCGATATCAACCAGCATCTGGAAGAACTCCAGCTTTTCATCCAGACTCATTGGTTCGATCAATGCCTGGTTACCATCTCTTAAATCTACACTGCACCATTTCGGCGGCTGTTCTACCGAATCTTTTTTTGCCCAGTCATATGTGACCTCAGGCGGCATGAAATAACTTTTCTCATATTTCTGATAATTCTTCATAATTAAAAGCCTCTCCTTTTACCCAATATTTCAAATCTTATCATCTTGCAATAATAATCATCAATTTTGTTGTTCATTTTTAATACTTTTATATCCTAACATATCCCTACGCAAAAGGGAAGTGATAAATTTAATCACTTCCCTTGATGTTTTTTAATATGTTCGATTTTTCAGATTATTTCGGTTAATTCTGTTCCAGAGAACGTTTCTTGGTGATTGTAACCTTCTCATCATAGCAGGCAAATATCTCATCCACCCTGTCTTTCTTAAGTTTTGGTGTAAGTACACTCACTACCGGCACTACGATCAGTCCTGCTACCATCGCAATTGCTCCTGCATTAATCGGAGATGCAATAAAGTGGAAGAAGAGGTTCAAAACCGTAATTCCGACACCTGCCGCAAAACTTGCCCAGACCGCGGCTCTTGTCACACCTTTCCAGTACAATCCATACATGAACGGTGCAAGGAATGCTCCGGCCAGTGCACCCCAGGAAATTCCCATAAGCTGTGCAATGAATGTAGGTGGATCCATTGCAATCACTACTGATAATACAATGAAGAATACTACCATCACCTGCATGGTTCGTACCTGTTTCTTCTCACTCATATCTTTCATCACATTGTCTTTTAAGAAATCCAAAGTCAATGTCGAGCTGGATGTCAGTACCAGCGAAGCCAGGGTTGACATGGAAGCCGATAATACCAGCACTACTACGATACCGATCAGGATATCCGGAAGTGTTGATAACATATGTGGAATGATTCCGTCGAAGATCATATTGCCCGCCTCATCATGTAATTCCGGTGCATCAAACAATCTTCCGAATCCTCCGAGGAAGTAACATCCTCCGGAGATCACGATCGCAAATAATGTAGAGATCACCGTTCCCGTATTGATAGATTTTTCATCTTTGATCGCATAGAATTTTCCAACCATCTGCGGAAGTCCCCATGTTCCAAGAGAAGTCAGGATGACCACTCCAAGAAGATTCAACGGATCCGGCCCGAAGAATGAAGTAAATGCCCCCGGCTGTCCCATTGTCACCGGCACATCACTTGGGATCTCTGCCATGGTCTTAATTGCCTGAATAAATCCGCCCTGACCATTTAATACTGCCAGGATGACTGCAACAATGCCGCCCAGCATAATGATTCCCTGAATAAAATCATTGATCGCCGTAGCCATGTATCCACCGAGAATAACATAGATTCCTGTAAATACTGCCATTCCGATTACACAATATTTATAAGGAATGTTAAATGCCATTCCAAACAATCTTGACAATCCATTGTATACAGAAGCTGTATACGGCACCAGGAATATGAATACGATCGCTGAAGCCGTAATCTTCAGCGCCTTACTTCCATATCTCTCACCAAAGAAATCCGGCATCGTCTTGGAATTCAGATGCTGTGTCATTACCTTGGTACGTCTTCCAAGTACCACCCATGCCAGCAGACTTCCGATGATCGCATTTCCGATTCCGATCCATGTCGACGCAAGACCGTATTTCCATCCGAACTGACCTGCATATCCTACAAATACAACCGCAGAGAAGTATGACGTACCATACGCAAATGCCGTAAGCCACGGGCCTACCGATCTCCCCCCTAACACATAACCGTCTACACTTGTCGCATGCTTTCTTGCATAGATGCCAACCGATACCATAATTGCAAAAAATATCACCAGCATCAATAATTTCATCGCCATAACTTTTCTCCTCTACTTTCCTCATTTCTTTTTACTTGTTTTTGCTAATCCGCTTTAAAGCGTTGCGCTTTAAAGTATTAAAGTTTACGGTGTAAGAATAACACAGATGATACGGTATGTCAATCTTATTTTGCAGAAATATAAAAGGCAAAAAAACAGCTGCGATTCCTTTTTTTGCGGAATGTGCAGCTGCTCTTTTGCTTCTATTTCATCTTCTCCACTCTGTCCTGAATGGTCTTGTTAAAGTTTTCTACCTTTCTTTCATATGTAGAATTCATAAATTCAGACTTCAACATGAAATCTGCTGTTGCAAGATTGTTAGCTGTAGGGATATCGTAAAGAACGGCAATACGGGACAATGCTCTTACATCCGGATCGTGCGGCTGTGCCTCTAACGGATCCCACAGGAAGATCATAAAGTCGATCTGTCCTTCTACGATCTTCGCTCCGACCTGCTGATCTCCTCCGAGCGGGCCGCTGTTATATCCCTTTACCGGAAGCCCGGTCTTCTCTGCGATCAGACGTGCGGTTGTACCTGTACCGCATAAGAAATGACCTTTTAAGATTTCCTTATTCTTGTCGCACCATTCGATCAGTTCTTTTTTCTTACCATCATGGGCAACGAGTGCGATATGCTTTGCTTTTCCAATTTCAAATGTTACAAAATTATCGTTTAACATCTGTTGAATTCTCCTTCCGTTTTAACTCTCTTCGTTATCTTTATATATCAAACTTATATTTATAATAAAATGTATTTTATTATCTGTCAACTTTAAACTGAAAATTAAATTGTATTTTAGTTACAACAATTTGCCCTTCACTTTCAGAACGTCTCAACGATTTCCTGCATCTGATCAAACTGTTCTTCCATCTCTTTTACAAGCCTGAACTGTGTTCTTGCCCGAACAAGATTGTGTTCCGGATAAGTTGTTTTGAAATATACATCGCCCTGGAGGAAGTCAGCAAGAAAACGCATGCCGCATTCCAGTGTCATAAGTCTCGCTCCCCACGGAAGACTGGCGTTCTCCGCCGGTGTCAGTACATCCTTCGCCATCTCCAGATACCCTTTCACGTAGATGCGGTAAAGCTCTATATCAAAGTGTACCTTGTTCAGATCCTTCTCATCTTCTTCTGCTGTCGATGCCCCGAACCGGATGGAGTCACCAAAGTCATTTGCCGCAAGTCCAGGCATGATCGTGTCCAGATCGATGATGCACAGTCCCTCTCCTGTATTCTTATCAAACAAAATGTTATTCAGCTTTGTATCGTTGTGCGTCACACGGAGCGGAAGTATTCCCTCCTCAAGCTGCTTCATAAGGACACCGCAGTCATCCTCGCGTGCCAGTACAAACTCTATTTCTTCACGGCAAAGTCTTGCCCTGTTCTTCACATCTTTCCGCAGTGCGTCTTTGAAATCATGGAAACGCTTCACCGTATCGTGGAACTTCGGGATCGTCTCATAGAGGCTCTCAGCCGGATAATCCCCCAGCTGCTTCAGAAAATGGCCAAAGCTGAGTGCCGACTGATAGAACTGTTCCGGTCTCTCCACCATCTGATAGCACACAGAATCCGGTACATAATGCAGGCAGCGCCATGGCTGTCCGTCCGCATCTTCAAAATAGCTCTCTCCTGATTTTGTCTTAATATAAGATAATGCCTCTCTGTCCAGATCTCCGCCTGCCTCACGGATCATACCGCGCAGATACTCCGTAACGCCGAATATATTCGCCATTACCTGATCCGGGTTCTTGAATACATTAATATTGATGCGCTGCAAAACATAAAGCGGCGTATCCTTTCCATCTGCGCCCGGCATATAGACTGCATAAGTCTCATTGATGTGTCCTTCTCCGAATGGCTTCACATAACTGCACTGCTGCCCGAAACCAAATGCGTACACGGCATCTTCCAGACTCCGGCTGTCCACGCCCTCGATCTTCCTTCTGGTTGAGAAGATCACTTCTCCTGCCTCCACTTTGCGTCCGCTCTCGATCGTACAGTCTGACTTTACAACACTTCCCAGTCCGACATGCGCTCCGGCACATACCACTGAATTGTGATCTACGATTGCCCCGCTGTTCACCAGCACCGCACGCCCGATCCGGGTATTGGTATTTACCACCGCTCTCTGCATCACAAAGCAGCCCGGCTCCAGCACCGCACTCGGACTTACAACTGCAGACGGATGCACGATTGCCGGTACCTCATACCCCTCTTCCAGCAATTTGTCCGTCCAGTACAGACGCATCTTGTTATTTCCAAATGCTGCTACTGCCACCGGATACTCCTTATGCCTGATCTCATAATCACAGCACATTCCGATGACCGCTTCATCCTTCACCGCATCATCCAAAAATACAACCTTTTCATACCCCAGTGCCTGCGCAGTCTCCGCTACCATCCGGCCGAATCCGCCTGCACCGAGAATCAGCAAACTTTTCATTACGTATTTCCCCCAATTGTTTTTTTATTGATCAGTTATACTATATCATATCATAGAAGTGGACCCGGAGATAGTTATTTTCACAAAAAGCTTCGGAGAATCACAGGTAGCAGGATTCTCCGAAGCTTCTTTGTATTTATATTTATATTGGAAAGGGATTCCCTTTTAGGGACATATTTTAAAGATAGTTTAATCTTTCAAGGGTATTCAATACCATATAACGTCCGGCATCCGTTCCGTCAATGATACGTCTCGCACGTACAGAAGCCCTGTGCCGCCACGTGCACGCAGCTCATAATATTTGATATGTTCGTCGCTCAGTTTCCCATCATGTCCGGCGAAATCACTTCCCATAGGCATCATTACAACACGGTTTTTGAGTGTCATACCTCTGATCGTAAGAGGGCTGAATACGTGTGGAAAATTGTTTTTCATAGTTTACTAACCTCCATAAAAATATAATTGTATTTGTTTGCATTTCTCTATAATTTGATTATATGATTTTGTTAAATAAAAGACAAATTAGTATTTTTATGAAAGTTGATAGATTTTGTCCATGAATTTTAATCATAAAAAATGGCCGCTGCGCCAGCAGATTATTCACTACTGGTACAGCGGCCATTTTTCTTAACTTTTTTATTCTTTCTGATTTTTTTCAGGTATTAATTTCCCGGCGATCAGACACAGGATGATCGTGATCACCATATCCGGCAATGTATTTCCTACCGGCATATCTACATTCATAAGAATTCTGTACACAACGAATCCAATCACCCAGATGATCATATTCGGCACATATACTGCCCGACTGCTCTTGTCTTGTTTTAACAAGAAAAAGTCAGCAATCTGGATAGCGATCATCGGTGCAAATACAGAACCGATCAGATACAGGAAATTCGTTATATTATCCATCGGATATACAATTGCTGCGGCCGTTCCAATCACTGTCACAACGATAGCAACATGCTTTCCGTTCCATCTGCTTACAACCGTCTCACTGGAGATTCCAGCAGAGTATGCATCCAGGAAAGTGGTTGTAACTGTTGAAAATACAATGATCAGAAGTCCCAGGATGCCAAGACCTGCCTTTAACATGATCTGTGCAATGTCATACTCTCCGGTAATGATAGCAGCTCCCATACCAATCACATACATCCAGCAGCTTACAATTCCATATGTAACCGCACTGACTGCAGTTGCTTTCACAGGCTCCTTCGCCTCTCTTGTGTAGTCACTGATCAGCGGCAGCCACGATAATGGCATTGCAACCGCAAGCTCTACTGCTGCTCCAAATGTCATACTGTCGTCAGACGGTGTTCCCACCCCGCTTCCCGTAAATATCACCTTGCACAGAATCAGTGTCAGGATAAATAATGCTGCCATCGCAACGGTATTGATCCTGCCCAGATTCGTAATTCCAATCACAATCCACAGAATGATCAGTGCTCCGATCACCAGACACCAGATCCATCTACCGGTATGCATCACACCGTCTGCTGCCAGTGCCCCGTCATAGATCATGATCGCAGTCCAGCCGACAAGCTGCAACACATTCAGGACCGCAAACAGAACACTTCCTTTCTGTCCAAAGCTCATCTTTACAGTCTCCATTGCACTCTTTCTGACTTTTCCGCCGATCACTCCTGCCAGGAACAGCATCAGACAACCAATGATGTGTCCTACTATGATTGCCGCCAGTCCTTTTCCCATGCCAAGCGGGGCCAGATATGTTCCGGTCAGGATCTCTGCGATCGAAACCCCTGCGCCGAACCAGATCAGACCGTTTTCAAATAAGCCGGTACGCTTCTCTTCCATAATGTTTATTCCTCCTCGTCTTCCTTTGTAGTCTTATATAATAGTCTTTTTCAAAGCCTGTTCCAGCAGCTGCGTCTCATCATCGCTTAATTTCCACTCAAATACCTTGCAGTTCTCCTCAATTTTATCGCGGCTCTGCGCTCCTATAATACAAGAAGAAATAAAAGGTCTCTGCAAGGTCCAGTTCAATGCAATCTGCGACAATGGAACATTTCGTTTCTCACTGATCTGATCCATTGTTCTTAAAAGAAGCATTACTTTTGAAAACAACGGTTCTTTAAAATATGGGTAAAACCGGTTTCGGTTATCATCCACACCATATTCCTTGAGTTCTCTGTATTTTCCGGTTAAAATGCCTCCTCCGAGTGTTCCATAAGTCATAACTCCCATTTCCTGAGCACAGGCCCACCGGATCAGCTGCTCCCATTTCCGATCTACCATAGAATACTGTGGCTGATATGCTTCTATAGCACAATATTTTTCTGCTTCTTCCATCTGTTCTTTTGTAAAATTCGATACTCCGATATGCAGAATCTTTCCTTGCTTTTTCAATGTATTAATCGCATCCATTGTCTCTTCCATCGGAACATTCGGATCCGGCCAGTGGACCAGATATACATCGATATAATCTGTCTTCAGATTACGGAGTGATTCTTCGCATTCCCGCATGATCTTATCTGCCGACCCGCAGCGTACATATTTTCCATTAATAAATTCATTTCCACACTTGGTAGCCAGGATCACTTCTTTCCTGACGCCAAGTTTGTGCACAACTTCTCCGATATACTGTTCTGCCCTGCCTCCGTTGTAGGCGGGTGCCGTATCAATAAAATTGATTCCACAATCTACTGCTGCCTTGATCGCATCCATCCGGCTTTCGTCGGAATAAGAATCCCATCCGGCACCTCCGATTCCCCATGTACCAAGACACATCCTGGATACACGAAGCTGTGTCTTTCCAAATTCTGTATATTCCATTTTCTTCATCTCCGTTTCACTTTTCGCTCATTTTGTCAATCTATCATTTTTATATTTAGAATAATGATATCAGAAACTTTTTATGACTCAAGAGCTGAATGCTTTCTTCCAAGCTTGCCCGTTCCCGTCTCCAACGACTGTCAATACCGCAGCGGAATCTCCGACTTTTTCACACGCATTTCCAGATCTCTGCTTCCAAAATAATGCCGCAATCCCTTAACCGCCAGATCACTTATATTCTTCGTCCCAACGCAAACAAATTTTAAACAACTTATATCTCCAAGCTTCATTCTTATAAACGGAATAAATACTTCATCTTTTATCCGATATTCCACCGGAATGCTATTTTCCGGCACTTGATGCTCTCTTTTATGTACACAGAGGAACACCATGCGATATTCCTGTTCCTGTGCAAAACATTCCTTTTTGAAGAACATATTATACAACAGGCAGATCACTGAGATATGATCTACAAATAATTTGACATCCTCTTCTTCTGCGCTATCCAGATCATCCCAGCCATGAATGGTTTTATAATCTTCTCCATCCGATAACAGCCGCCGTTCTATGGTAACATGTTTTATACGTCCATCTCTTCTTCGTAGTACTTGATCAGTGCCTGAGTGCCGAGATCTCCGCAGCCTTCTGCCTGAAGGAGTTCGTAGTTGGCAAGCACCTGGCTTAATACGTCCAGATTGAGATTGCTCATGTTCGCTTCGGTAAGGGCGATCTTCATGTCTTTGACGAAGTGCTTCAGGAAGAATCCCGGTGCGTAGTCTCCTGCCAGAATCTTCGGTCCGAAGGTATCTAACTGCTTGCTTCCTGCCGCTCCGGTCGATACGGAATCGAGGACCGTCTGAAGATCCAGGCCTTTTGCCTTCGCATAGGTGAGTGCCTCGCAGACTCCAGATAAGGTGCCGGCGATCATGATCTGGTTCGCAAGCTTGGCGTGCTGGCCGCAACCGGATCCTCCCTGGTAGTTGATGTTGGTTCCCATCGCCTCGAATAACGGCATGCAGGCTTCGTAGTCTTCTCTGGAACCGCCGACCAGGATGGAGAGTGTACCGTTCTTCGCTCCGGTGTCACCGCCGGTGACCGGTGCGTCCAGTACATGGAAGCCTCTTTTGGTTCCTTCTTCTGCGATCTTCTGGTCCAGCATCGGGCTTGTGGTCGTCATGTCGATCAGGTATGTGCCTTCTTTTGCGCTCTCTAAGATGTTGCCTGCATCGAAGTAGACTTCTTCTACGTCGGTCGGGAAGCCTACGATGGTGATGACTGCTTCTGCGTCTTTTACGCAGTCTGCAATGGTGTCGTGGAAGGTGGCTCCTTCGCTGATCACGTCTTCGACTTTGGATCTGGTTCTGGCGTAGATGTGTAATTCGAATCCTGCTTTCATGAGATTGCGGACCATGGATCTGCCCATGATGCCTACGCCAATGAATGCTATTTTGTTCATTGATTTTTCCTCCGTGGTCTGATTACTCTTCTACTTTCTCCACTACTTCACCCTGTCTCTTGTAGATGCTGTGTGCCGGTACGAATCCTCTGACGCTTGACAGTGGGTAGATGTTGCTGTGGCTTCCGATCACGGTTCCCGGATTCAATACGCTGCCGCAGCCGACTTCTACTTCGTCTCCGAGCATGGCTCCGAATTTCTTAAGACCTGTCTCGATCCTTTCGTCTCCGGCTTTTACTACGACGAGTTTTTTGTCGGATTTGACATTGGATGTGATGGATCCGGCCCCCATGTGGGATTTGTAGCCGAGGATGGAATCGCCCACGTAATTATAGTGCGGCACCTGTACTTTGTTGAACAGGATGACGTTCTTAAGTTCTGTCGAATTACCTACGACTGCACCTTCGCCGACGATCGCATTTCCGCGGATAAATGCGCACTGACGGACTTCTGCGTTCTTTCCGATGATCGCCGGTCCGTGGATGTAGGCTGTCTGGAATACGGTTGCGGATTTGGCGATCCAAACGTCTTCGCCGACCTGATCGTATTCATCTGCCGGAAGGGTCTTTCCGAGTTCTTTGATGAAGCCGCTGATCTTTGGAAGGATTTCCCATGGGTAGGTGGCTCCTTCGAAGATGTCTTTTGCGATGGTTTCATCCATGTGGTTGTAGAGGTTTTTGATGGTTAATTGTTCTGACATATTGGTTCTCCTTTTTTATTTTTTAGTTTTTCCGGTCTTTCTCACCGGCTTCTTATAAAACTGCGCTGCCTTATCATAGCACGCCCGCATCTGATACTGATTGTTCAGACCTTTGACTGCAAGTGTGCGTCTTGATACAAAATCATCCAGCTTTTTCATATATTCATCTGATGTGATATCTCCATCTGCCACATACGTCAGACCTTTTTCCCAGCTTGCCGTAAGTTCCGGGTTCAGGAGCGGCCGGATGGAATGGTCTACGACATCGTAGATCATTTCCCCTAACATCGTCGGCGTGACGATCTGGGTCTTTTTATTGAGCGCCAGATATTTATTATTGAATAATTTCTTCAGTATCTCGCCTCTGGTGGCACTGGTGCCGATTCCGCTTCCTTTGATCTGGGCGCGGAGTTCTTCGTCTTCGATGAGCTGTCCTGCATTTTCCATGGCAAGGATTAGTGAACCGGAATTGTAGCGCTTCGGCGGCGAGGTCTTGCCTTCTTTGATATCCAGGGACTGTACCGAAAGGGTCATGCCTTTCTTGAGGCTCTGGATCCTGGCGAAGAAGGCTGCATCAGTGTCTTTGTCCTCGGTACTGTCTGCTCTGCTGTCTGTATTGTCGTTATTATCGTTATTGTCGTTCTTCCTGCCCGGCACGCCTGTAACTTTCAGATAGCCTTCTTCTGCCAGTACTTTGAAGCTTGAGAAGAAGGATTCTTCTTTGATCTTCGTCACGATCGATACTTTCTGATAGACAGCCGGTGGATAAAAGATGCTTAAGAATCGTCTTACGATCACATCATACACCCTCTGTGACAGATTCGGAAGTCCTTTTAGTGCTCCCATACCCTGTCCTGTCGGGATGATCGCATAGTGGTCTGTGATCTGTTTGTCGTTGACATATCTCGTCTTCTCCAGTCCTTTGTGGCTGCCGAATTTCACGATATCCTGAAGATATGGCTTTGCCGGTTCGTACTGCATCAGACCGTTTAAGTTCTTGTGGATCTCTTTTGCCACTGCTGTCGATAGGACACGGGCATCTGTTCTTGGGTAGGTGACGAGCTTTTTTTCATATAGTTCCTGGATGATCCGGAGTGTCTCATCTGGGCTGATCTTGAACCGCTTGGAACATTCATTCTGAATCTCGGCCAGGTTGAATAATAACGGCGGGTTCTTCTTTTCTTTCTTCTTTTCTATGGACACGATCTGGCAAGTCAGGGGCTGGCTGGCGTCTGACTCGCTGTTGCTTAGGAAGCGGATCAGTTCTTCTGCCTTTTCCTTTTCTTTGAATCCATTTTCCTTATAGAGATCGAAGGATTCGAACCATTTTGATCCTTTGACTGCCCGCCATTCGCCTTCGAATGTTGCCCCTTTCTCTCCGATGGTGCTTAGGACTCTGTAGAACGGGGTCTCTACGAATTCCCGGATCTCCCGTTCTCTGCGTACGACCATACCGAGGACGCAGGTCATAACACGTCCTACGGATACGACGGAATATTTCGTATTCAGGTAATTGGAGATGCTGTTGCCGTATTTTAACGTCAGGAGACGGGAGAAGTTGATTCCCATCAGGTAGTCTTCTTTGGCTCTTAGGTAAGCCGATGCTGCCAGGTTGTCGTATTCTTTTAAGTCTTTTGCTTCTTTGATCCCGCGCAGGATCTCTTCTTCTGTCTGGGAGTCGATCCATACGCGGCGGCGGTTCTTGCCTTTTACGCCTGCCTGCTGTTCGACCAAACGGTAGATGTATTCTCCTTCCCGTCCTGAGTCGGTACAGACGTAGATGGTGTCTACGTCTGTACGGTTCAGAAGTCCCGATACGATTCGGAACTGCTTAGATACCGCCGGGATGACTTCGTATTTGAACTCCTGCGGGATAAAAGGCAGAGTCTCAAGACTCCACCTTTTTAATGCCGGATCGTATTCTTCCGGATAGCTCATCGTGACCAGGTGTCCGACACACCAGGTTACGATTGCTTCTGCTGATTCGAGATATCCGTCTTTTCTCTGTGTATTGATATGCAATGCCTTAGCGAACTCCTGTGCTACACTGGGTTTCTCGGCAATGTATAATGATTTTCCCATGTTACTCCTTCCAGTAGGGTGAAACAGCGGCTTTTTCTTTTATCTTTTTCTGTGCCAGAGAGACCGGAAAAAGGTTATCACTCTTCCGCCGCCACAGTTCTCACGGGCACGCTGCTGACTTTTGTCGACTTCTTCTGCTGCTTTTAATGCTTCTTCCATGAAAGCTGCCTGAGAATCCACCGCTTTTATGCCGCCGGTCCGTTTCATATATGTGCCGTCTTTCTGCATGATCCTTGCTTTCACGTTATCATTTAACATAATCTTCAGATCATGGTTGATCTGACGTCTGATCTGCCCGTCTAATACCGGGCAGGCTACTTCTACTCTTTTTTCTGTATTTCTTGTCATCATGTCTGCGGAGCCGATATAAATCTTCTGTTCTTTTCCGGTTCCGAAGCTGAAGATACGTGGATGTTCCAGATAGCGGCCAACCACGCTCATCACCCTGACATTTTCTGTAAATCCAGGCACTCCCGGTAGTATACAGCAGATTCCTCGAACAATCAAGTCTACCCTTACTCCGGCGCAGGAGGCCTCGGATACTTTCTTTATGAAGTCCACATCTGTCACGGAGTTCATCTTCATAATGATGCGTCCTTCGCTTCCTTTTATGATTTCTTCGTCCATCATCTGTAAGATACGGCTCTTTAAGCTGACCGGTGATACGATCAGGTATTGATAGCTGCCCTGCAGATTGCCGATGGACATATTCTTGAAAAATTCTGCGGCGTCCTGTCCGATTCGCGGATCAGCAGTCATCAAGGACAGATCGGTATACATGGCAGCTGTCTTCTCGTTATAATTGCCGGTTCCGACCTGTGTGATATACTGGATGTCATTGCGGTTCCTGTATGTGATCAGACAAATCTTGGAATGCACTTTGTAACCGTCGAATCCATAGATCACACGGCATCCTGCTTCTTCCAGACGTTCCGACCAGTCGATGTTGTTCTGCTCGTCAAATCTTGCACGCAGCTCGATCAGCACGGTGACTTCTTTTCCATTTTCCGCAGCTGCGCACAGGTATTCTACCAGTCTTGCCTTCTTCGCCAGGCGGTAGATAGTGATCTTGATCGTCATAACGTTCGGATCTGCCGCGGCATCTTTGATCAGCTTCAGGAACGGATCCATGCTTTCGTATGGGTAGAACAACAGGATATCATTCTTTTTCACCTGTTTTAACATGTTTCCGTCCTGTACATGTGCTGATTTTTGCGGGGAGAATGGTTCGTAGACCAGTGCTTTCTTCATAGACTCCGGGAGATTTCCTGCGATGGAGAACATATAATCCAGTTTCATCGGCATCTTCGTGCGGAAGATCTGCTCCGGTGTGATCTTGAATTTCTTACAGAAGTATTCCTGCATTTCCGGTGTCAGTTTCTCCGCTGTTTCTAATCTTACTACCGCCATCCTGCGGCGTTTGTGCAGGGTACTCTGCATGAGTTTCCGGAAATCATCGGTAACCTCCAGTGCTTCATCGTCCGGAGATACGTCTGCATTTCTTGTCACGCAGATGTAGTTCGGGTCGGATACTTCGTACTGGTCAAATACCAGATCCAGGTATTCCATGATGACTTTCTCCATGCGGATATAACGAATGTCATGTCCCGGAAGCATCAGGATATCGGATACATAGGTCGGAACCGGTACGATTCCGAGGATTTGTTCTTTTTCTTTGTCGTCTTTATTCTTCCTGCTATTGATATGCTTCAGATTGGCTGTTACGTAGATATCTTTATTCATAAGATGCGGGAACGGGTGGCTGCTGTCTACGATCTGCGGTGACAGTACCGGCAGGATCTGCTCTTTGAAACATTTCTTAACATATTTCTTCTCGTCTGCCTCCAGTTCTTTAAAGTCCAGTCCGCAGACTCCGTATGGGGACAGTTCTTTCTTGATCCCGGCGTAGGTCTTGTCACGTTCTTTATATAACGGGGCAACTGCTGCGTAGATCGCATCCAGCTGCTCCTGCGGTGTCATTCCCGACCGGCTGTCTCTGTGTCTGTCGTCTGTCTGCACCATGTCATAGAGACTTCCGACACGGATCATGAAGAATTCATCTAAGTTACTGGTGAAGATGGCCACGAATTTCATACGTTCCAGCAATGGCACGCTCTTATCTCTTGCTTCTTCCAATACACGCTGATCGAATCTCAGCCAGGAAAGTTCTCGGTTCTGTGTGTAGTTTAATAGTTCTCGGTCCATAGGGTCTGCCTCCGTTTCTTGCCGGTGCCATTGGTGCCATTGGCACTTTGTAATCAGCGAATTTATTGTATACTTTATTATAGCAAAACCATCTTTTATTCTCAACACTGAGATGTATTGTGTTCAGATTTGTAATCTGATTTATAATCTGATTGATATCGGTAAGCGGGGTCGAATTTGCTGGATGTATAATGAAAAAAAGCGAGAACTACGCCTTTTCACATGTTGCAGTTCCCACCTTTTTATTATTATTTTATGCTCTCACCTTATGAACGATAAACAGGTGAGTATGAGTGTGCCACCAGGGACACTAAAAGAGCCTGTTTTCCCGTCCCCTGGCTACTTTGCCTGAATATATCCCTTGGCAGTCAGTGCTTCGGCGCAAAGTACGGCTCCGCCTGCTGCACCACGTACTGTATTATGAGAAAGTCCGATGAATTTGTAATCATACATGCTGTCTTCTCTCAGACGTCCGATAGACACACCCATTCCGTTCTCATAATTTACATCCGCTTTTACCTGTGGTCTGTCATCTTCTGACAGATACTGGATGAACTGCTTTGGAGCACTTGGAAGTTCTGCTTCCTGTGGGAATCCCTTGAAGCTTTCCAGTTTCTCGATCAGCTGTTCTTTAGTTGGCTTCTTCTCGAAGTTGATGAATACAGCTGCTGTATGTCCGTTGAGTACAGGAACTCTTAAGCACTGGCATGTGATCTTTGGTTCTTCTGCAAGTTTGATTTCTCCGTTTTCCAGTGTTCCGAGTACACGAAGAGGTTCTTTTTCACTCTTTTCTTCTTCTCCGCCGATGTATGGAATGATATTCTCGATCATTTCCGGCCAGTCTTTAAATGTCTTTCCTGCTCCTGAGATTGCCTGGTATGTTGTTACAACAACTTCTTTTGGTCCAAATTCTTTCCATGCTGCAAGTGCAGGTGTATAGCTCTGGATTGAGCAGTTTGGTTTTACTGCGATAAATCCGCGTGTTGTTCCGAGACGCTCTTTCTGAGTCTTGATAAGGTCAAAGTGTGCTGCATTGATCTCCGGAACTACCATCGGCACGTCTTTTGTCCAGCGGTGAGCACTGTTATTAGATACTACAGGGGTCTCTGTCTTTGCATATTCTTCTTCGATCGCTCTGATCTCATCTTTTGTCATATCTACGGCACTGAATACAAAATCTACAGTAGAAGCAACTTCTTCTACTTCATTTACATTCTTTACGATTAAGTTCTTTACACCTTCCGGCATCGGTGTATCCATTTTCCAACGTCCGCCTACGGCTTCTTCATATGTTTTTCCTGCTGAACGTGGGCTTGCTGCTACAGTTACAACCTCGAACCAAGGGTGATTTTCAAGCAATGAGATAAAACGCTGTCCAACCATTCCTGTTGCTCCTAAAATACCTACTCTTAATTTCTTATCCATCTTTGTTCTCTCCCTTTCTTTTTATCATTCCTTAATACAGCCTTACGCTACCTTCATCCGTATGACATGTACTAGTATTTATAAATGTATATTTTAATATTCTTCCATATATTTCTGATAAGCCGCAATTGATTTTGCCATAGCATCTTTTCCTGGTGCTCCTATGGTGACACGCTTATTCACACATGTCTCAAGATCGATTGCTTTATAGATATCTTCTTCAAATACCGGCGAGATCTTTCTGTACTCTTCCAGTGGAAGTTCATCTAACGGAATCTTCTTCTCAATGCATGTCAGTACCAGTTTTCCCACGATACCATGTGCATCTCTGAATGGTACACCGTGATTTACCAGATAATCTGCTGCATCTGTCGCATTGGTAAATCCGTGTTTTGCACTTTCTTCCATGCGGTCTTTATTAAACTGCATCGTCTTTAACATTCCGGCAAATAATGTGATACATCCTTTGGCTGTATCCATAGCATCAAATGCCCATTCTTTATCTTCCTGCATGTCTTTATTGTATGCAAGCGGAATTCCCTTCATCGTAGTAAGGAGTGCATTTAATGCGCCGTATACCCGTCCGGTTTTTCCTCTTACCAGCTCTGCGATATCCGGATTCTTCTTCTGCGGCATGATACTGCTTCCTGTACTGTACGCATCATCAATCTCTACAAACTGGTATTCATTCGAATTCCAGATGATGACCTCTTCACAGAATCTGCTTAAGTGCATCATCATAATGCTCAGTGCAGATAACAGTTCCAACAGATAATCTCTGTCTGATACACCGTCCATGCTGTTCAGTGTCGGTCCGTCGAATCCAAGTAATTCTGCTGTATATTCACGATCCAGTGGATATGTCGTTCCAGCAAGTGCTCCGGAGCCAAGCGGACATGTATTCATTCGTTTGCTAATATCCTTCAGTCTCTCATGATCTCTTCGGAACATTTCAAAATATGCCCCCATATGATGAGCCAGTGTGATCGGCTGTGCTTTCTGAAGATGTGTGAATCCTGGCATATATGTCTCGACATTCTCCTCCATTACATGAAGGATTACTTCCAGAAGTTCTTTTACCTGAGCATCAATCTCCTGAATCTCATCTCTGGTAAAAAGTTTCATATCTAATGCAACCTGGTCATTTCTGCTTCGTCCGGTATGGAGTTTCTTTCCCGGATCTCCGATGCGGTCGATCAATGTTGCTTCCACAAAACTGTGAATGTCTTCATATTTGTCTGATATCTCTAATTTACCGGATTCTACATCTTTCAGAATGCCATTTAATCCGTCTGTGATCTGTTCTTTTTCTTCTTCCGTTAAGATTCCCTGCTTTGCAAGCATAGCTACATGTGCAAGACTTCCTCTGATGTCCTGCTTATAGAATCTTTTATCAAATGTAATGGAAGCATTAAAATTATATACTAGCTGGTCTGTCTCTTTTGTGAAACGACCTCCCCATAACTGTGCCATATGGATTCTTCCTTTCATTTTTAAGTTTACTGTTTTCGATTTTAACACATTTCCGCATAAAAGCAAATATTATTACAGGAATTTACATATTTATTCATCACAAAATGCAGTTACTTACATGAATCCATGCAATTTCTTCTTACTTTTTATGCATTTTTATTACTATGCTTTTGCCCGTTGCTCTTCCAGACGCTGCCACATCGAGAATTCACATCCGCAGTAATCCTGCCTGTACAGGCCATACTGTGCGGATAACTCTACAGATCTTTTATATCCGTTCTTTTTCTTGAAATCGGATGTAAGATATGATACGCCATACTCTTCTGCAAGTTTTAATCCGATCTCATTCAATTTGGCTGCATTTTTCAAAGGACTGATGCTGAGTGTCGTCGTAAAGTAATCATACCCGCCTTCTTTTGCAATCTCAGCGGTCTCTCTTAATCGAAGTTCATAACATTTAAAACAGCGCACGCCGCCTTCTTTCACTTTTTCCAGTCCCTTTGCCATCTCATAAAACTTTTCTTTATCATAGCCGCCTGCAATAAACTGTACCGGATATTTTGTATCCATCTCTCCAATCAGTGTCTGCTGTTCAATGATACGTTTGCTGTATTCACTCTCCGGATAAATATTCGGATTATAGTAAAGTACTGTGATCTTAAAATAACTGCTCAGATACTCCAGTACATAACTGCTGCACGGAGCACAGCAGCTGTGAAGGAGAAGGGTTGGTACCTTTTCTTCTTTTTGCAGATGATCGATCAGTTTATCCAGTTCTTTCTGGTAATTTATCTTTGTTAACATCTAATTATCCTCTCTTCTCTACATATCAGCATTTTATCACACCCGCCCTTTTTATTCACCTATTTTCTGTTCCGGTCATATCATATTATATACTTCACATCCAGGAGGTTCCTATGGAACAGATTTTGAACCTACAGCATATTTCTTATACGTATCATACTTTAGAAGGGGAAACCCCGGCCCTGTCTGATATCTCATTTTCTTTGAACAAAGGGGAATTTGCCGCCATCGTGGGACCTTCCGGCTGTGGAAAATCCACGCTGCTTTCTCTGATCTGCGGTCTTTTGCCTTGCAGTGACGGACAGATCACAATCAATGGCAGACACCTGAAAGAGAGTACAACTAATGTAGGATATATGCTGCAACACGATGAATTGTTTGAATGGCGCACGATCTATAACAATGTGATCCTTGGGCTGGAAATCCAGCATGCTCTGACGGCCCGGACGAAAAAGCGGGCACATGAACTTCTTAACATCTATGGTCTGAGTGATTTTGAGAATTCCAGGCCTTCGGAATTATCCGGAGGAATGCGCCAGCGTGCTGCCCTGATCCGTACATTAGTTCTGGAACCGGAACTATTACTTCTGGATGAACCTTTTTCCGCCCTTGATTACCAGACCCGGTTACAGGTTGGCGATGATATCGGACAGATCATCCGAAATGAGAAGAAATCCGCGCTTCTTGTAACACACGATCTTTCGGAAGCCATTTCTCTTGCCGACAGGGTAATTGTTCTTTCCCGTCGTCCGGCAGCCATCATTCAGACTATTCCGCTTATCTTTCATCTGGAAGAAGATACTCCTATGAACAGACGAAATGCACCGGAATTCAAATCTTATTTTAATCTGATATGGAAGGAGCTAAATCAGGATGAAAAATCTTCATAAAAGCCCAGGTACCGGTGCTCCGGCGGCACTTTCCACCGGACACCGGCACTATCTCAGACATTATCATTTTCACAGACTGCTGGTTATATTCTTCCGGATCTTCCTTTTAACGGGATTTTTATTCCTTTGGGAATTTTGTGCGTCACACCAGATCATAGATTCTTTCATCTTCAGCAGTCCCTCCAAGATCATGAATGCTTTACTCTTAATGATTTCGGATCATAGTATTTTTCTACATCTCGGCGTCACCTTATACGAAACTTTCGTCAGTTTCTTTCTTGTTATTTTCGTCAGTATATTATTTGCAATTCTTCTGTGGTACAGTAATAACCTTTCGGAAATCCTGGAACCTTACCTTGTCGTATTAAACAGCCTTCCGAAATCTGCACTGGCCCCTCTTCTTATTGTCTGGCTTGGCGCTACAAAAACCACGATCATTGTAACCGGAATGTCCGTCGCTATCTTCGGCAGTATACTCAATCTGTATACCAGTTTCCGCTCTACAGATCCCGGAAAGATTAAGTTAATCTATACCCTCAGAGGGAACCATCTGCATGTACTGACCAAAGTAATCCTTCCTTATTCTATTCCGGCTATTATCAGTAACATGAAAGTTAATATCGGATTATGCCTGGTCGGCGTCATCATCGGTGAATTTCTGGCCGCCAAAGAAGGCCTTGGATATCTTATTATCTACTCAAGCCAGGTCTTCAAAATGGATTGGCTTCTTATGAGCATATGTATTCTCTGCGTCTTCGCGATATTTTTGTACGCTCTGATTGATTTCGGAGAAAAACTTTATTTTAAACATTTTTAAACCTCCGCATCAGATTCCCTGCCAAAACCATAAGATCAGCTGATCTCCTGCAAATAAGGTCATCATAATTCCCAGCACCAAAAACGGGCCAAATGCAAATTCATCCTTTCTGGTCAGCTTTCCACATTTCAACATAATAAGGCAATATCCTCCTGCAAGCATAACCGCACATGCCATCGAACAAATGATTTTCTCTTTTCCAAGCAGAAATCCGGAAACTGCCATGAATTTGATATCGCCTCCTCCAAATGCCCCGGGAATCAGAATGGATAAGACCAGCATCGGTCCTGCCACAGCTGCTGCCCCGGGGATCCGGTTGTATAAATCACTGTTCCCTGTCAGGACCATATCTGCTGCTGCGATCAGCAATATATAAATATGATATCTGCCGGGGATCTTACGGGTACTGTGATCCGTTAATGCCACCCGGCATAAGATTCCGAGATAACATAACAACCGTATCCCGTTCAAAGATATTTCAGTGGCTTTCGTATAGTTAAGAAAGCCATCTGCTATTGTTCTTACTTCTACCATCTCCTGATTCATTTACTGTTATTCTTTTCGGGCCATTTTTTGTATCAATAACATTTCCCGCAAGGTTTAAGGCCCTGTGCCTCTGCTTCTTCCTTTGTCTCTTTCTTTGCCGTATCCGGATTCATATTACCGCAGTGGTTCGTTTTATGGTATTTTGAACCGGTTGCCGATACCCATACCTGGTCTTCGGTTACTTTCTGCGTTGTCTGTTTCGTTACCGTCTGTTCCGTCACAGTCCCCTTATCTGATTCATCTCCCGGTGTATAATCATTACACGGTGCCGCACTCCAATTCAGATTTTTACCGTCACTTGTTACTGTGACCGTTCCCTGTTTGTCGGTTCTGTACACCTGGATTTCCATACTCTGAAGTTTATCCATCGTATCTTTGTCCGGGTGTCCGTATTTATTATCTTTCCCACAGCTGATCACCGCATATTCCGGTACGGTTTTCTGAAGGAAATCCCAGGATGTTGCCGTTGCTGATCCATGGTGTCCGGGTACCAGTACATCACAGTTTAAATCTATACCGGAATTGCACATCGCCTTTTCGCTTTCATGCTCTGCATCTCCCGTAAAGATAAAACTGTTCTCTTTATTTGTAAGTTTTATTGCAACGGAATTATTGTTACTTCCCTCAGCTTCTATCGTCTCCGGTGCCAGTATTTGAAACGAAGCACTTCCAAGCCTGTAAGATTTTCCTACCGGCGGATGCTTCATTTTCAATCCGTCTTCTTTCACAGCTTTTACAAACGACCGGTATAACTTACTGGTATGTACATAGTTACTGGATATAACATTTTTCACCTTAAAGCTCTTCAGGCATCCGATCAGACCCGCCATATGATCTGCATCATAATGGCTGCTGATCAGATAATCAATCTTCGTAACGCCCTGTTCTTTCAAATAAGCTACAACAAATCTTGAAGTCTTTCGATCTCCTCCATCATAGATCAGATTTTTCCCATCCGACTGAACCAGAATAGATAATCCCTGTCCTACATCAAGGAAATGCACTTTCACTGTCCCAGATGGAACAGTTGAGTTATTTTCCGCAGCCTGCGTCCGTACACTCACAGACACCCCTGTCATTGCCAGTACCATAAAGATCGAAAGCAGTGCCGATAACAGTCTTTGCCTCCATATTTTTTTCATTTTTCTTCTCCCCTTTCACACCCACAATTCTATTATACACGAAAAAAAGAATCCCTACATCAAGGATTCTTCTTTATATCTCATTCTGTATATAAGCTGGAAATCGGACTTGAACCGACGACCCCTTCATTACGAGTGAAGTGCTCTACCAACTGAGCTATTCCAGCATGCTCTTATAACAGGCACGAATATAATTATACCGTATTTTCACATATTTGCAAGTACTTTTTTAATTATTATACGTTCTTTTCCGAAAAAGATTTTAACAGATTCTCATATGCAAACCAGAAATTCTGCCACGACCGCTTAGGATTCTCTCTTCCATGCACGTCACGGCAGATCTGCCTGGCCTTACATATTTTCATCCAGCTATTTATCCTCTTTCATGTGCACCGTCACTTGTGGATATGGAATCTCAATTCCATTCTCATCCAGTTCCACTTTAATTTCTTCCAGCAGTCTCCATCTGGTCGCCCAGTACTCTTCGTTCTTCACCCAGGCACGGATACCGAGCACGACTGCACTGTCTGCAAGATCATTTACAAAGACATTCATCTGTTCTTCTTTTAGAATACTTGCATCTTCCGACAATAGCTTTTCGATCATTGATTTTGCCTTTTTGATATCGGCATTATAAGAAATGCCTACCCGCAGATCCAGTTGTCTTTCGTCTTTTGCCGTTGCATTGGTGATACTGTTATTCGTCAGCATTCCATTCGGGATTACGATGGTCTTATTGTCAATCGTACTTAATTTTGTATAAAAGATCTGAATTTCTTTTACTGTTCCTTCTTTTCCATTCGTATCTTCAATAATATAATCCCCTACCACAAATGGCTTTAACAGAAGAATCAGCACGCCTCCCGCAAAATTGGAAAGACTTCCCTGTAACGCAAGACCGATAGCCACACCACTGGATGCCAGTAACGCCGCCACCGATGTAGTATCAAATCCAAGACTGGAGATCAGGCAAAAGATCAGAATCCCGTACAATCCATATTTCAAAAGTGAGTCTACAAACTGTTCAACTCCTTTATCTGCTTCCGAACGTTCAAATGAACGCCTCACAATCTTCCTGATCCACTTTATCACCAGTCTTCCGATAAAGAAAGCAACCAGTGCCGCCAGCACTTCCAGTCCAAATGTAATCAGTCCCGGAATACTGTCCTGCAGATATTGGGTAATCTGATTTACCTGTTTTACCGCCTGCTGGGTAGCTTCGGTCACTTCCTGAGTCGTATCTGCGATCGTTGTTGTATCTGTCATATCGTTTGCTCCTCTTATTTCAGTGCCAGAAATGCACTTAGATTTCCTCTTTTATTTCCCGTTGTGCGATGTGAAAACAGAATATCCGGGTTACAGTGTGTACACACATTTGTCACAGCAATATGCTTCTTCAAAATTCCGGCTTCCTCGAATACCAATTCATTTGCTTTCCACAGGTTCAACTGATATTTACCGTTTTCTTTCTGATAGAATAATTCTGGCCAGTATTTTTCTTCAAAGCTTTTCTGAAATTTTACAATTACATCTTCACTTACCTCGTAACAGTCCTGACATATAGACGGACCAATGGCCGCAAGTATGTCTTTAGAATCCGAACCATATGTTTTTTGCATCAGTTCCACTGTTACTTTTCCGATCTTTCCAACCGTTCCTCTCCAGCCCGAATGCGACAGTCCGATCGCTTTTTTCACAGGATCTACAAAATACAGTGGTACGCAATCCGCATAAAATGTCACCAGACAGATTCCCGGTACATTTGTGATCATTCCGTCCGTTTCCATAAAACGTCTTCCCTTGTCCTCTGCTCTTACTACCGCCACATTTGTTGTATGTGTCTGGTTGGTAAACGTCATATCTTCCGGCTTTACTCCGATGGCTCTTGCAATCCTTCTCTGGTTTTCCTCAACATCTTCCGGATCATCGCCTCTTGTTGTGCTGATGTTCATAGTTGCCCAGCATCCCTTGCTGACACCTCCGAGTTTTGTAGAAAATCCATGATGCACGATTCCCGTTTCTTCTAACATTGGATAACTCAGAAACGGAACCCCATCTACTGTTTTTTCATCAAATATATGTTCCTGATTTTTATACTGTAATCCAAGACTCATTCTCTTCTCCTATATTTCCACATAATCAAATGCATTCTGATATAAAATGATCCTGTCATCTTCTATACTTACTACATCAAACCTGCACGGGATTTCATCTATTCCATTCACCGTCATATAATAAAGTGCACTTTTTGAGATAACTCTCTGTTTGGCATAATCTACCGCCTCTGCCGGAGTTCCTTTCCGGTCATCTGCCCGGTACTTCACCTCGCAAAACACCAGATAATCGCCATCTCTGGCTATTATATCGATTTCTCCGAGTTTGCACCGATAATTATATTCCAGAATTTCATATCCTTTTTCTGTCAGATATACTCCTGCCATTCTTTCATAATAACTTCCGGTTTCACGGTTATTTCGTCTTTGTCCTCTTTTCGACCCTGCCATTCTTTCATTCCTTTACACTGCTGATTCCATGCCTGGATACCGATTTTCCGCACTGTCTGCATCTTTATATATATTTCTTTATAAAAGTCCTTCTGTGTATCGGAGATGGTCCCAGTTCTTTCAGCCCCTCAATATGCTTCTTCGTTCCATACCCTTTATTACTTGCGAAATCATACCCCGGAAGTACTTTATCATACTCCACCATCAGCCGGTCTCTTGTTACTTTTGCAATGATACTTGCCGCCGCAATAGACACGCTCTTGGCATCACCTTTAATGATCGGCACCTGTGGGATCTCTACCTCCGGTATTGTTACTGCATCATTCAACAAAAGATCCGGCTGCACCTTTAGATTGCCGATTGCCATACGCATCGCCTCATAAGTAGCCTGCAAAATATTGATCTCATCAATTCTTGCCGGACTTACAACACCGATTCCCGTTGCAACAGCACGTTCCATAATCTCATCGTACAATGCCTCTCTTTTTTTCTCTGAAAGTTTCTTTGAATCATTCAGATACAAAATCGGGTCATCCTTTGGCAAGATAACCGCACCTGCCACCACCGGACCTGCAAATGGCCCACGGCCTACTTCATCAATACCGCAAATATACTGGCAGTCGCTGTGTTCTTTTTCATAAACACTCATTGCTTCTGTTCTTTCCAGTTCTTTTTTCAGTTTTTCCTGTTGCCTTTTTAGTTTTTCTTCTTCTCGTTTATTCATGACGGATCACTCCTATATTGTCAAATGGATAAATTCTTACCCATGCCCTGCCAATCAGATCTTCTTTTGTCAGTACGCCTACACTTGGATCCCTGCTGTCCATACTATGGTTACGATTATCTCCCATAACAAAATACTCATTTTCTTTTAATGTAATCGGATCTGCGGCAGTCTGTGGATCTTTGATCAATTCATTTCCATAGATATCGCTCAAAAGCCTCTCTCCGTCAATGTATACATATCCGTCTTTTATCTGCACAGTCTCTCCCGGCATTCCGATGATACGTTTGATATAATATGTATTTTCTTCGTATTTGTACGGAAATACAATAATGTCATAACGTTTCGGATCACGGAAGCGGTAACTGATCTTATCCACGATCAGATTATCCCCGTTTTGCAACGTTGTCTCCATGGAAGATCCACTCACTCTTGTTCTCTGCCCTACAAATGTTATGATAAAATACGTTAACCCTATGATCAGCAGAATATAGACAATCCATCCTCCAAGCTCTCTCAAAATGCTTTCTTCTGCATCTTCTCTTGAACGTCTAGCCATGTTCTTTTGTTGTTTCCCTTCTATACTTTCTGCCTCTGTTTTTAATATGCATCCGGGTACTCCAGTGTCAGTTTGCCCAAACGTCCGTTGCGGAAGTCATCCATCAGAAGAACCGAAGCTTTTTCTGTATCCAGTTCATTTCCACGAACCAGACAATGTCTGCTCTCTGCAATTTTTTCCAGCATTCCGTATGGATCCGTGTCTTCTTCTACATTATATTTATTCTCAAGTACTCCCGGATAATTTTCATTCATAAACTTTACAAGTTCTGCCGCAAGTTCTTCTGTCTGAAGGATCTCATCTTTGATCGATCCGATAAATGCCAGTTTCAGGCCTACTGCCTGATCTTCAAATCTTGGCCACAGGATTCCCGGTGTATCCAGAAGCTCCACATTTTTATTCAGTCTGATCCACTGCTTTCCTTTTGTCACTCCCGGTTTGTTACCGGTTTTTGCACATGCCTTTCCCGCAAGTGCATTGATAAATGTTGATTTTCCTACATTCGGAATTCCCACTACCATAGCTCTGACCGGACGATTCAAAATCCCACGCTTTCTGTCTCTTTCAATCTTTTCTTTACATGCTTCCTGGATCACACCATTGATAGATTTGATCCCGCCGCCTTTCTTGGAATTTACCTTCACAACAGAGAATCCTTTTTCACGAAAATATTCTGACCAGGCATCATTCCACTTATCTTCTGCCAGATCTGACTTATTTAAAAGGATCAATCTTGCTTTATTCTTTCCCAGTTCATCAATATCCGGATTTCTGCTGCTGATCGGAACTCTGGCATCAACCAGTTCAATAACCAGATCTATTAATTTGATATTTTCCTGCATCATGCGTTTTGCTTTCGTCATGTGCCCAGGATACCATTGAAAATGCATATATTATTTCTCCTTATCTTCTATTTCACAAATCCCCAGTCTTTTTTCGGGGATGCCACAAACCATGCCTTTCCATATATATAAGAACGTTTTACTTTTCCTATATCGGCACTACGGCTGTCCTCACTGTTTTTTCTGTTATCTCCCAGAACAAAATATTCATCACCGCCAAGTTTCAACTTCTCACCGGCAATTCCAGCTGTATCTATTTTTGTTGTTTTATAATCTTCTTCCAGTTTTTTACCGTTAATATAGACCTGATTCTCCACAATCTGTACCGTCTCGCCCGGAAGTCCGACAATCCTTTTGGTATAATAATGCGAATTCTCATTGCCTTTCGGTTTGAACACGATAACATCTCCCCTTTTCGGTGAAGAAGCATTGTACACAATCCGGTTTACCAGTACTACATCTGCATTCTTAAGCACCGGACTCATGGAATCTCCTACCGTACTGACCCGTTGTCCCCAGTACCACACAGCAACAAATGCCACCAGACAGGTGACCACGATCTTAAAAATCCAGGTAAATGTAGAAGCGATCATTTCAAGATTAAGATGTATCTTTTTCTTTGCTTTTGGAAGATTTCCGAAGCCTTTTTTCTTTGCTTTGCGTCTGCGATAACCGGTTTTCCGGGATCTTCTTCTTTTTTCAAAATCCAGATTACTTCTGCGTCTCATAAAATCCCCTTATACTGAAAACTTGCCACTGGCAACTTTTCTTACATACTTTGATATATCAGAAAAAGGACAATTACATTATGTAGTTGTCCTTTTTCTCATTTTGTTACATTTTCGATTATTTTACTAATTCTTTAACTTTAGCTTTCTTACCAACGCGGTCTCTTAAGTAGTTCAGTTTTGCTCTTCTTACTTTACCTCTTCTTACTACTTCGATCTTCTCAACGTTTGGTGAGTGTACCGGCCAAGTCTTCTCAACACCGATTCCGTTAGAAAACTTTCTAACTGTAAATGTTTCTCTTGCTCCGCCACCCTGTCTCTTCAGGACTGTTCCTTCGAAAACCTGTACTCTTTCACGGTTTCCTTCTTTGATCTTTCCGTAAACTTTAACAGTATCTCCTACGTGAAATTCTGGTGCTACTTCTTTTAACTGAGCAGCTTCAATGTTCTTAATAATATCGTTCATTATGTGTGACCTCCTTGTTTACTTGGATGTTCTTAATACATTCGTACCAGAGGACCATCTATTTCTTCACAACATGCTACATTTTATCATACCCTGCAACAAATTACAAGGATTTTTTTACTTCTTTTTGCACTTCTTCGGCCAGTTTTTTTTCTTTTTCTGTAAGTTCGGCTTTTTCAAGCAGATCCGGCCGGTTCTTTGCAGTGCGGATCACAGACTGTTCACGTCTCCATTTTTCAATATTGGCATGATGCCCGGACATCAGTATCTCCGGCACTTTTCTGTCATGCCATACTTCCGGTCTGGAATATTGCGGATATTCCAGCAGATTATCCTGAAAGCTCTCGAACTCGGCGGACACATCATTATGAAGTACCCCCGGAACCAGCCGGGATATCGCATCGATCATGATCATTGCCGGAAGCTCACCTCCTGTCAGGACATAATCTCCGATAGATACATAATCTGTAACGATCTCTTCCAACACACGTTCATCAATGCCTTCGTAATGACCGCACAAAAATACCAGATCTTCTTCCTGTGCAAATTCCTCTGCCATGGACTGGTTGAATGTCTTTCCCTGCGGAGACAGATAGATGACTCTGGTACGCTTCTGCTCTCCTGACATCTCTTTCTTCTCACCAGATGCCAGCTTTTCTTCTGTGGCTTTTGCCTTTCTTTCCGTAATCTGCCTTGCCAGTGCATCATAGCACTGATACACCGGTTCTGCCTGCATCAGCATACCTGCACCTCCGCCATACGGATAATCATCCACGCTGTGATGCTTGTTAAATGCATAATCTCTGATATTTAATGCCTCTATAGACAGAAGCCCTTTATTTACCGCACGTCCGATGATGCTGGTATTCAATCCATCCATAACCATCTCCGGAAATAACGTCATAATATAAAAATTCATAGATTATCCTCTTTCTAGATCAGACCATCCATCAGATGGATCTTCATCTTCTGATTTTCTATATCAACATCCAGGATACATTCGCGGATCGCCGGAACCAATACCTCGCCGTGTTCATCTGTATCGATCACATAGACATCATTTGCACCGGTCTCCATAACATCTTTTAATGTTCCGAACGGTTTATCATCCTCTGTTACGACCTCGATTCCGATCATATCGGCGATAAAGTATTCATCCTCTTCCAGTTCCACCGCATCTTTACGTTCTACAAGAAGTGGACATCTTTTATAACGCTCAATATCATTAATATTATCAATTCCCTTGAACTTCAGGATTACAAACTGCTTAAAGAATTTGACACCCTGGACTTCCAGAGATTTTTTCTCTCTTCCGGTGTCTAACAGTACATGTTTTAACGATTTAAAACGATTCGGGTCATCTGTGGTCGGAAATACTTTAACTTCCCCACGCACTCCGTGTGTCGAAGTAATGACACCTACCTGTAATAATTCTTCCATAAATACTCCTTTTTCACTTTCTGCGTTTCCGACGCTCCAGCGGCTTCTTTTGTACATATGATTCTGCCGTATAAGATAAGCGGGACAGACCACAAGCGGGCCTGTCCCGGGACAAAATGGGAATCCCCATTAGTTATTTAGTCCATGATATCTACGATAACTTTCTTATCTTCCTTTGCTGCTGCGGCTTTCACGACTGAACGGATTGCCTTTGCAATGCGGCCCTGTTTTCCGATTACTTTACCCATATCAGATTCAGCAACTCGTACTTCCAGAACTGTCGTCTTCTTCTCTTCGCGTTCATTTACAACAACGCTTTCTGGATCGTCGACTAATGCTTTCGCAATTACTTCAACTAATTCCTTCATAAATGCACACCTCCAGTGGCATAATTATTTTTCGATGCCTGCTGCCTTTAAGATCTTTGCAACTGCTTCTGTAGGCTGAGCTCCGTTAGCAAGCCATTTCTTAGCTGCTTCTTCGTCAACTTTGATTGCACTTGGATCACAGTTCGGATCGTATGTTCCGATCTCGTCGATGAATCTTCCGTCTCTTGGTGATCTAGAATCTGCTACGATGATTCTATAGAAAGGAGCCTTCTTCTGTCCCATTCTTCTTAATCTCATTTTTACTGCCATGTTAGTTTACCTCCGTAAAATTATAATATTTTCATAGTTTATTTTTATCTATATAACGCGGAATTCGCGGTATATCATGTTTAGAACGGAAATCCGAATTTCTTCTTCTTTCCCGGCTTGCCAAATTGTTTCATCAGTTTTTTCATCTCGTTGAACTGCTTGATCATACGGTTCACTTCGCTGATGTCCACCCCTGCACCTTTGGCAATTCTGTGCTTTCTGGATGGAGAAAGGATATCCGGATTGGCTCTTTCCGCCGGTGTCATGGAATGAATGATTGCTTCCATTCTTCCCATCTTCCTCTCGGCTTCTGCCGTCTGCTCGTCGTCTAATCCCTTCATCTTACCGCCCATACCTCCAAGGCCCGGCAGCATGTTCATAATATTTCCAAGACCACCCATGTTCTTCATCTGCTTGATACTTTCCAGATAATCGTCAAAATCAAACTGGTTCTTCTTAAGCTTCTGGGTCATCTCTCTGGCTTTTTCTTCATCGATCTCGGCTTCCGCCTTTTCGATAAGCGACAGGACATCTCCCATTCCCAGGATTCTCGATGCCATACGATCCGGATAGAACTGTTCCAGATCTGAAAGCTTCTCTCCCATACCTACATACAGGATCGGCTTTCCGGTAACTGCCTTTACGGACAGCGCCGCACCACCTCTTGTGTCACCGTCTAATTTCGTAACGATCACACCATCGATGCCGACCTTTTCATTGAACTCTTTTGCCACATTTACGGCATCCTGTCCGGTCATTGCATCAATGACGAGTATGGTCTGATGTACTTCTACTTCTTCTTTGATCTCTTCAAGCTCAGCCATCATGTCTTCATCAATATGAAGTCGTCCGGCTGTATCGAGGATCACGAGGTCGTTGCCATTCTTCTGCGCATGTTCGATCGCTGCCTTGGCGATGTTCGCCGGCTTGTGGTTTTCTCCCATGGAGAAGACTTCCACACCCTGCTTCTCACCGTTGACCTGTAACTGCTTGATCGCAGCCGGTCTGTAGACATCACATGCGACCAGCAGCGGTTTCTTGCCCTTTAACTTGAACTTTCCGGCAAGCTTTGCTGTCGTGGTTGTCTTACCTGCTCCCTGAAGACCTGCCATCATGATAACTGTGATGGCTTTTCCAGGCTGAAGCTTAATCTCTGTGGTCTCAGATCCCATCAGATTGATCAGTTCTTCATTTACAATCTTGATCACCATCTGCCCCGGGTTCAGACCGTTCATGACATCCTGACCGATCGCGCGTTCCTGTACGCTCTTAATGAAGTCTTTTACCACTTTAAAGTTAACATCCGCCGCAAGTAATGCACGTTTGATCTCTTTTAAAGCTTCTTTGACATCATCCTCTGTCAGACGTCCTTTGCTTCTCAGGTTTTTAAATACATTTTGAAGTTTTTCTGTCAAACTGTCAAATGCCATGCTATAACTCCTCTATAATTTCATCGGATATCTTCCGGATGTCTGCAACTAACTTTTCCGCATTCTCCTTTTCATATCCGTCCAGCAATTCATCAATCTGCTTTACTTTTTCTCTGATCGACACGAACTTCTCTACCAGATGAAGTTTCTCTTCGTAGCCTTTCAGTGTCTGGGAACATCTCTTTACCAGATCATGTACGCCCTGTCTGCTGATTCCCTCTTCTCTCGCGATCTCGCCAAGTGATAGGTCCTCAAGAACAAACTGTTCATACACTTCTTTCTGATGATCGGTAAGTAGTTCTCCATAAAAATCATATAATAATGCCTGTTCTAATATTTCATTCATGTCTTTCACCTGTGATATCATATAACACTTCTGTGCAGGTGTCAAGTATTTTTTCTTTACACCTTAATTTTTTCAAAATAAAATTGATTTCCCCGCAACTTTGTCGTAATATATCTGATGGAAGATATTGCCGTCTGCAGTATCTTCTAATCAGGTCCATATATTATAAGGGGAGAATATAATGGCAAAAAAGAATTATTACAAGATACTTGGTGTGTCACGAACAGCTTCTCCTGAAGAGATTTCTGCTGCCAAGAACAGACTTGCAAAAAAATATCATCCCGATGCCAACATGAAGGATGGTATCGATACAACTAAGAAAATGCAGCGTATTCTGGAAGCTTACCGCATACTTTCCGACCCAAAGAAGCGTGCTTCCTATGACCGCAAAGTATTCGGAAAGCCATCGTCAGACTCTGACCGGAATTTCGATCTGTTCAACCTGCATAATAATATAGAAGAAACAGATCCGGTCATCGGTACACCATTCGTGAATTACTGGCGGGCGGCAGACTCCTTATACGATATCACTTTAGAAAGCGAACAACTTTTCAAAGATAAGAATAAAGAAAATACACGATCGGCCCGCTTGTCAGACCTGGCAGCCCAGGCACTTAGCTATGCCGTAACCCTGCGCGAAGCCGAGATTCCTGAAAAGTACTGGCTGCCCGCGATCATGGACTGGCTGCTTTTCACCTGGTACAAGAACAGAAATCTTCCGGTATCTTATTTATTGAAACTTTACGATGAATATTCAAAAAAAGAACTCAACGGATTCAAACGTGTAAAAATCCAAAAAGAGCAGCTTCATTTCCAGCATTCTTTAAAACGGCTGGTTAATTACGGATAATTTTCATCTCACACATTTACACCATCTGCATATTATGTACTGTAAACATCATTATTGGAGGATTCAATATGAGCGATTTAGGTACAGCAAACTGTGGATGTGGCTGCGAAGGACGCGACAGATTCGGCGGAGACTGTGGATGTGGTGGATGTAACGGCGGATGCGGATGCGGCAACAACGGATGTGGCTTCGGCAATAACAGCTGCCTGTGGATCATCCTTCTTCTCTGTTGCTGCGGCGGTTTCGGCAACGGCTGTGGATGCGGCAACAACGGATGTGGCAACGACAGCTGCCTGTGGATCATCCTTCTTCTCTGCTGCTGTGGTGGTTTCGGCAACGGATGCGGATGCGGCAATGGCTGTGGATGCGGATGCTAGACAACATAATATTTCCTGCATAGGACTTAAGAGACGGAGTCATTTTTCCGTCTCTTTTTTCATATATATTTATAACGCTGATCCCGGGAGGAGTCACTATGGCCGGAAAACCTTCAAAACCAATGACACCATTTGATAAATTTGTCACACCCTCCTATTTATATAAATTGAAGCTGTTTCTTTCCTTTCTGCCTCCTTCCACTCAGCGCTTCCTTGCCGTCTATATCAAATTTTCCGAATTCCGGTATACGATGGATTATTTCCGCGGACTGCCGTTTCATGCATTTTCTTTTCAATCTATCGGTGAACTCGCACCCTATATGGATGAAAACGAACGGAATATGATGGACCAGATGACTTCTATGCTGCAGATAATGGAAATGATGGTGATGGCACAGACCGATTCTACGTCCGGAGGTTCCGATTCTTGCGGTCCTGCAGGACCTGTTGATCTTATGAAGACAATGATGTCCGGCGAAGATATGGAAATGTTCCAAAATTACATGGACCTGTTCGACCAGGAACTTTCCTCGCCTGGAACCTCTGCCATGAAAGGAGACTCTTCACATGAATGGAACAACGAATCATACAGCGAATGAAAACACTTCCGAAAACAATTTCTCAAACAGTTGGATGGATCATCCGTCCATGAAGGGAATGGACCCGGTCAAACTGGAGTTGATCCGGCTTGCAGCCAAACAGACCGCCGGCAAAAGCGGGAGATCTCTGGCTCCCGTTATGATGGCGCTCATCACCAGTGCAAACAAGAAAGGGATCCAGTTCACTCCACAGGAAATGTCTCTCATCCTCGACATTCTGAAAGAAGGACGTTCCAGAGAAGAACAAAATCAGATCGACCAGATGGTGCAGATGGTCCGTACACACATGAAAAACAATACTTAATTCCTTTTCGTTCTCAGATATGCACAAAGAAGAAGGACAGTTTAAAGCCCTTCTTCTTTGCGCATCATACGGAGTTCTCTTCTCTTTTCTCCCTTTTCCCATTCTTCTTTTTCTTCTTCCGTCTCAAGTTCCAGTCTTGGCGCCCTGACCGGTTTGTCATTCTTATCCAATGCTACCATTGTAAAATACGCATGATTGATCGGTGTACGCTCCCCACTTAACGCTTCTACATACGTATCCACCTTTACTTCCATGGATGTATTACCGACATAGGTTACCTTTCCTATGATCACAACTGTATCTTTGACATATGCACCGCGCAGGAAACTTAAGCTGTCTACAGATGCCGTAATTACATTTCTTCTTGTGTGACGTTTTGCCACCATACCCGCCACTTCATCGATCCACTGCATAAGCGCTCCTCCGAACAAACGGTCTGACGCATTCAAATGTTGCGGCCTTACCATATGGACTGTCTCCACGATTGAATCCGATACCTTTCTACTTTCTATTTCCACAAAAAACACCTCTCTTTTTCTTTTTAAGCTCTTTTATTATAGCACCGGATTTGTTATACTTAAACTAATTTCAATGTAAGTATTCTGAAATTCATGTATTTAGTTATATACAACATCAATTATTAGACAGGCTGCATTTCGCAGCAGAATGGAGTTTTCATGAGAAATATAAAATTAACGATCGAATACGACGGAAGCCGTTACCAGGGATGGACCAGACTGGGAAAAGATGAATCTGGCAATACCATCTCTAATAAAATTACTGAAGTTTTAAAAAAAATGACTGAAGAAGATGACCTGGAACTTTTCTGTGGATGCCGCACAGAAGTCGGTGTACATGCCTATGCACAGATTGCCAATTTCAAGACTTCTTCTTCCACAACGACACAGAACATCAAACATTACCTGAACCGTTACCTTCCGATGGATATCGCAATCATCGATGTAAAAGAGGTTCCAGAACGTTTTCACGCACAGCTGAACGCCACATCCAAGACCTATGTATACCGTATGACGATCGACGATGTACCGAGCGTCTTTGATCGCAAATACACTTACCATTGCTACCGTATCCCGGACAAACGTCTGATGCAGCAGGCCGCCGAGAAACTCACAGGACGTCATGATTTCCGCAACTTCTCCAGTGCAAAGAAAACGAAATCTACGGTCCGCGAGATCTTTGATATTGATATCTATGGTGACATTGAAGAAATGCAGATCCTGATCCATGCGGATGATTTTCTTCATAATATGGCACGTATCATTATCGGAACGCTAATGGATATCGGACTTGGCAACCGATCTGTGCAGGATATTGATGATATCTTTGCGGGAATTCTCGAAGCAAGTGCGCCTTGTGATCCGAAGGGATTGTATTTGCAGGAGATTACGTATTAAATTTAATTACTATTGAATGCATGAAGCGGTCGTTACCCGGACCTCCATAAAACTTAGGAACTCTTTCCTGTTCAGATTCCGTCGGCGGGAAAGAGTTCCTAAGTTTTATTCCGTGGGTATCGCATGCTATAATGATTCAACAGCGGAGCCGTAACCGTTGTGATACCGGAAGTATACAAAAAGCCGGAAAGTCAAGGTTTTCACCACAACTTTCCGGCTACACACAAAAGTTACAATTCCGCTGTTGAATTTTCAGTAGCATTGGCCAATCACGACATGAGAAAGACTTGGCGTTCTCATGGACCGAGAGGCCACGATACTGCATTAAACAGGATTATACAACAATAATCCGCACTCTTCTCGCCTTCAATACCTCTACTTCCTCCGGCAGAAATTCACGATCCGTAACCACTCCTGTATAGTCTTCCAACTGATTGATCCAGGTCATGGATTGTTTTCCGAATTTTGACTGGTCTACTGCCAGATAGGATCTTGCGCACTGCTTCGGAACCTGGCGTTTCAGCCACATCTTTTCATGTGTCGGTGTTGTTACCTGGAATTCTTCGTTGATGGAAGCTGCTCCAAAGAATCCCAGATCAAACCAGAAATCCTTCAGCATCTCTGTCGCATATCTGCCAAACAGACTTCCCGTCTCTTTCTGTACCATACCGCCACATATGTATACTTTCGCATCACTGTTTTTTAATACCTGTGCAATCTCCAGATCATTTGTCACAATGATAATATCTGGGATGTCCCGGATTAATTTTGCGATCTCGCAGGTTGTCGTCCCCGCATCCAGAAATACTGAATCTTGCGGATGTACAAATTCTACACATTTTCTTGCAATTGCTTCTTTACTGTTCTTATTACTGGTCTGCTTTGTCTCATAAGCAATCTCTTGTTTCGCGACCGCACCTCCATGACACCGTTCGATCATATTACCGCTTTCCAACTTCATCAGATCTCTCCGAATTGTCATGGAACTTACATTCAATTCTTTAGCCAGCTCATCTACCTGCACACTTCCATTCTCTTTGATCAATTCAACGATCATTGCCTGTCTTTCTGCCGCAAGCATATTATCTCCTCCCACATTACGCCAGATCTGCGATCTGCAGTCTTTTCATTTTTTACTTTATAAATAAATTTATAGAAATTATACAAATTCTGTCTCTATTGTCAGTGATATCTCATATTCCGGATACTGTTTCTTCATATAGTCTGTAAATGATTTTCGCAGTCCCTCCCAGTCTCTGAGCGCATAGTCCACAATAAAATCACAATAAAGAGTATTGGTTCCTTTGCTCAGATATAACGCATGAAAGCTCTTCACGTGCTCATTTACACGTACAAATTTTCCAATGTATCGACGGATATCAACGACACTTGAAGTATCCTCATCGACTGCATAGATTCCGAATACCATCGTCACATGATATTCTTCCATGATCCGAAGCTGCAGTCTGTGAATCTCTTCATATACCTCTCCAATGCTTCTTTTATGATCAATTTCGATATTCACCGAGCCCGAATAGCGATCCGGTCCATAATCGTGCAACATCATATCTATCGCACTGATCACCCCGTCTGTTGCACGGATTTCTTTATATAACTGTCTTGCAAGTTCTTCTTTTCCTGAACGGCCGATCAGATCCGACGCCGTATTCTTAAGCGCATCTACCCCACTCTTTATAACTACAAAGGAAAATACAATACCCGCATATGCATCCAGTGAAAATCCTGTAAATAAAAATATTACAGATGACAAAATCGTAAGTCCCGAGAAAAACGAATCATTCCTTCCGTCTTCTCCCACTGCCAGAAGTACTTCCGATTCCACTGATTTTCCTATCTTTATTGTATACATTCCAAGGCAGAACTTCGTCACAGCTGTTCCCGCCACGATCAGAACCATCAACATACTGACCTTCATATCCGATGGATGTAAAATTCCATCTATCGACTCTTTCAACATACTGATCCCCGCATACAAAATCAGAATACCGACCACCATGCCGGTCAGATACTCAATTCTTCCATATCCAAATGGATGCTTTTCATCCGGATGTTTCCCGGAAAGCTTTGTTCCTACATATGTCAGAAACGAAGATCCTGCATCCGTTGCATTATTGATTCCTTCCGACACGATTGCTATTGACGATGCCAGCGTTCCGATCACAATTTTCACTGCCGCGATCAGTAAATTAACTAAGATTCCTATCAAAGACGTTCTTATTATCCGTTCCTGACGGCTTGATTCCTTCATAATACACCTGTTCCTTCTTTCTTTTTCCTGTGTTTATGATAACATGTCGTTATTTCATTTACAAGATATTGCAGGTGCAGGGCACTCTGCCAAAGCTGTCACTTGCCAAAACATACAAAAGAAACGGCTGTAAGAGCCGACACGCATTCATTAACCTCCCAATGAAGCATATCCGTTCTTCCAGCCGTCTCAGGCTTTTCTTATTATACGATTCGTCTCAGATTACATAAATATATTAAGTATCAACACTTCAACCACACCGACAGCCCATGCTACCGTTGATGTTACAGACCAGATCGTTAACTGATCTTTCGCCTCGCTGACACCTAAGGTTCTGTTTACTACCCAGAAATAACTGTCGTTGAAGTATCCGAAGAATAAAGATCCTACGCAGCATGCCACTGCTCCAAGGATCGGGCTTACGCCTGATGCTGCGATGATCGGTGCTGTGATACTTGCTGCTGTCGTCATTGCTACAGTTCCTGATCCCTGAATGAATCTCATTGCTGTCGCGATCAGAAGCGGCAGGATAATGATCGGGATTGCTGTCTTTGCAAGCCCTTCTGCCATAAATGTTCCAAGTCCGGAGTCTTTGATGATCTGGCCGAGCGCTCCGCCGCCACCTGTTACTAACATGATGATTCCGGCTGATGCCATTCCTTTTTCCATCTCTGCAAGGGCTTCATGTCTGTCAAGGCTTCTTCCCAGTGTCAGGATTGCCACGATCAGTCCGAGTCCGACTGCTACGATCGGCTGTCCAAGGAATACAAGGATATTCATGAATCCTTCTGTCTTGCCCATTGCTGTTGCTACTGTGTTGATCAGAATCAGGATGATCGGGATGATCAGCGGCATGAAGGATTCCAGTGCTCCCGGAACTCCTGTCATATCCATTGCAAATGCTGCCTCGTAGTTAGGCTCCTGATAAGGCATCTCTACGATCTCGCCTTCGTCGTTCGGAATTCTGTAATATTTCTTAGAAAGGAATAATCTTGAGTATGCGATACATGCAATTGCCATCGGAAGTGCAAGTACCAGTGTCAGTAAGATGAATTTTCCTACGTCTACTCCGAAGATTCCGCAGACACCTAACGGTCCCGGTGTCGGTGGTACTAAGGAGTGGGTGATTACAAGTCCTGCTGCCAGGGCTGTTCCAAGTCCGATCACGGATTTCTTCGTTGCTTTGGAGATTGCCTTTGCGATCGGTGCCAGTACAACGAATCCGGAATCACAGAAGATCGGGATAGATACCAGGAATCCTGTCAGTGCAAGAGCTTCCTCTTCTCTCTTCTTACCGAACAGTTTTAAGAATGTATGTGCCATTCTCTTGGCTGCACCTGTTACTTCAAAGATCTGGCCCATCATAACACCAAATCCGATAATGATTCCGATACTTCCTAAGGTTCCGCCAAACCCGGAAGTGATCGAATTTACAATACCAAATGTCTTCTCAACACCGTCTACTTCGATTGTAATGTTTGTAAGTGGCATGCCGCCAATCACGCCAACTACAACTGTACTGATGATCAAGGCAAGAAATGCCTGGATTTTTGTCTTTAATACAAGGAATATCAGGACTGCGATACCTACCGCCAGACCAATCAACATCCTTTCCCCACTAAGTCCGTTTACCATAATGCAGACCTCCTATGTTCTCTCTTTTTATTACGGCAGTTATTTACCTGCCGCAATTCCTTTTCGTTTTATTTCTTAATTTTATTTTTCATGTTTTCCCGTGAAATTCGGTGCATATTTTGCTGCAAGTCTGATTGCTTCGATCATGCTGACCGCACTTACGATTCCTTTTCCTGCGATGTCAAATGCAGTTCCGTGATCTACCGATGTACGAAGGATCGGCATACCATTTGTGATTGCGATCGTCTTTTCGAAGTCCAGTGTCTTGGTTGCGATATGTCCCTGATCGTGATACAGCGATAATACACTGGTATATTTTCCCTGCGCTGCCTGATGGAATACTGAATCCGCCCCGATCGGACCTGCCACATCATAACCTTCCGCTTTCAGTTCTTCGATTGCCGGCATGATCTCTTCGACTTCTTCCCAGCCAAAGAGTCCATGTTCTCCGCTGTGTGGATTTAACCCTGCAATTGCCATAGTTCCTTCTTTCACACCGAGTCTTTCCAATGCCTTAGTACAGCGTTTTACATAATCAATGATCCTGTCTTTTTTGATCATATCCAGCATCTGCCTTAACGATACATGACGTGTCAGGAAGAATACTCTCATTCCATTCGTCTCGAACATTGTCAACGGATCTTCTGTATGTGTCAGTGCTCCAAAGATCTCTGTATGTCCGATATACGGAACTTCTGCCGCATGAAGGGATTCTTTGTTGATCGGAGTAGTAGCCACTGCATCGACCTTTCCCGCATTTGCCAGTTCAATACTCTTTGCAATGTATTCATACGCTGCTTTTCCGCACATAGCGCTGACTTTTCCATAGGCAAATGTATCCATATCCACGTTGTCAAGATTGATCAGGTTCAGGACTCCTTTTTCATCGACTGCCTCTTCCGGCTCTTTGATCTCATTGATCTTCAAATTCTCTCCTGTGATCTCGATTGCTTTTTCTACGATCTTCCGATCTCCGACGATGACACACACCGCAATCTGGAACACCTCATCGGATGCAATGGATTTTGCTACAATCTCCGGTCCTACTCCCGCAGGATCTCCGATTGGAATTGCAATAACTGGTTTCTTCATTTCTCTCACCCTTTCTTAGATATATAATTTTTCTTTCAAATAAGTAATACACTTATTGATCGCATCTTTATTTCCCTGACTTCCACCCTTGGTAATGATATGTACACCTTCAAACTCTCCTTTTAAGAATTGTCCGTAAGCTGCAAGTGGAAGTACTTCATCCAACAGACTTAAGCCTGCGGTATCGAACTTTTTACAGACAGCAACTGTGATATCCCCGCCACTTGTATACAGTCCTTTGAATGTATCTTCTGCCTTGAAGATACGATACGTGATCTCCGCGAATCCACTATTGATCATTTCTGTCACTTCATCCAGTGAACACTGATATCGCTCCATATACGGTGTAAAATCAATTCTGTTCTCCGGATAGATTCCGTCTCCTGTTACGGTTGATATATTATTCCTGTCACATTCACCCAGAATGGAATTGACCACCCTTCTGATCTCCAGTTCTCTGCGTTTTTCACCTTCCAGAAGTTCTCTTGTATGAACGAATTCATTATGCGTTCTCTGTGAAAGCCACAATTCTTCCATCTGGGCCGTGGTATTGGCATTCACGCTTCCTACCACTGCAAGGATCTTGGTCTTCTGTTTTTTCTTATTCGGCGTGATCAGCTTTCTGGATAACGTTGCGGTAAATACTCCCGGATCTACGGCAATCACTTTTAATCCGCTGGTGATCACTGCATCGGCGATCAAGTCCAGATCTTCCTGTGTAATACAGTCTAAAGTGATGATCCGGCTTCCTTCCTCCACACATTTTTTCATCAAATCAGCAAGATAATGCTTTCCATGCATCAGATCTTTCATATAGATCGTGGATACCTGATATTTACTCTGCTGCTTAAAAAGTTCTCCTACTTCTGATATCTTCACCGGTGTCTTCGGATCAACTGCAATATTCGTCTTATGTAACGGCAGTCCGTCCACCAGCATATATCCGCCACAGATAATTCTTCCCGAAGCCGGAAAACACGGTGCCACAATTGCTATATAATCCTCTCCCAGGCTGTCCAGCATCGCATCGGTCTCACTTCCGAGATTTCCGCGAAGTGTACTGTCAATCCGGTTGGCATATACTTTGACATCGTCATCCTTAAGCAGATTGCAGACATTGTATACCCGGTTATATGCGATTTTTGCATCTACTCCTCTGCTGTCTGTCGGGTATAATACACAGTCACAGTCCGACAAAGTAGACAGTTCGATCCGTTCTGTGTTCATAACTGTGTATGCTTTATAATTCATCTTTTTCAGTAATACTCCTGTTGCATTGGCCCCTGTCAGGTCATCTGCGATTACAACACACTGCGGCATAATTATTCTCCTTTTTTCACATTTTCAAACGTTTTATACTGTTCGTTTATGTTTATATATTATCTCTAATGTTTATTTTTGTCAATATAATCTATTTTTTATCAATCTTTTTGTTTGTTTTCACAATATATCATGTTTATTTTTGTTTATTTTTATTTAGCTAGCCACCAATACATTTCCTTACATACTTTGATATAAAAAAGCCGATCGGAAATTATGGGGCACTACTCATTCCACACTTTCCGGTCAGCTCATTTTTGTATATCAAAGTATACAAGAATTTCTGATATTCTTTACATAAATATATTAAGTATCAACACTTCAACTACACCGACAGCCCATGCTACCGTTGATGTTACAGACCAGATCGTTAACTGATCTTTCGCCTCGCTGACACCTAAGGTTCTGTTTACTACCCAGAAATAACTGTCGTTGAAGTATCCGAAGAATAAAGATCCTACGCAGCATGCCACTGCTCCAAGGATCGGGCTTACGCCTGATGCTGCGATGATCGGTGCTGTGATACTTGCTGCTGTCGTCATTGCTACAGTTCCTGATCCCTGAATGAATCTCATTGCTGTCGCGATCAGAAGCGGCAGGATAATGATCGGTTGCGTTTTGTCTATTTCGTCTTGTCTGTTTTTGACATGTTTTGTTATTTATTTTGCTGTCAGCACTTCCACAGCTTCTCTTAATGTTGTGATCTCACCTACGTTTCCAGGGAAGATAACGTATGGTGTCAGAGGGAATTTACTTTCTTCTCCTGTCTGCCATACCGGGATTCCAGGCTTGATCTGACCAAGAACATTCGCTTTCTTTACCGCCAGAGCTTTTGTTCCTACATCACTGGATGTAATTCCGCCTTTTGCGATTACAAAGCTTGGTGTTACACTTAAACGTCCAACCAGTGACTGTACTGCATCGGAGATCTTTACAGATAATCTTAACTCATCCTCTTTATCACCTGTATCAGCAGTAATCAGTGCTCTTGTTGTATAACAGCAGACTGTCTTTCCGGCTTTAATGCAAGTCTCTTCCAGATCCAGACATCTCTTTACTTCTTTTTCAAATGCTTCGTCATCTTTTACAAGTGTTGCATCCAGTTCGATGAATTCAATGTCTGTCAATTTCTTCAGTTCTTCCACCTGTTTTGTAGTCTTATCTGTATGAGAACCTACAACGATGATTCCTCCGTTGTCTGTCTCTTTTACCACCATCTGTTCTCTGCTAAGAAGCGGCTGATCGGTTACTCCGCCCATAACCTTTACGATAGCTGCCGCCGTACGGAACATGAATACTTTTCCCTTTGCCATTGCTCTGTACAATGCCACACAGAATACTTTTACATCTGCATAATCCACAGCATTTACAATGATCTTATTGAAGTCTTTCACTTCCATCAGCGCTTCTTCGATCTTGTCGATGTTCATATCGTGGATATCTTCCAGTGAAATGCAGGTAACATCGGAAGCTTTGTATGCCCCTTTTGTCTTCTCTTCTACATACTCCGGCATTGTCGCTGCACTGTAGCCAAATGTCTTATCTTTGGCAAACTCTGTCTCATTCGCAGGAATCAACTCTTCACCGTATTTTACATAATGTACATTATCAATCGTATATCTTCCGCCTTCTTTGAAGAACGGGCAGAGGATCTCACCGTCGATCGTCTTTCCTGTATTGGTTTCATAGTTCTTCTTCAGAAGCTCTGTCTCCAGTGGATAATGTCCACGAAGAGTAGAATCACTTCTGCTGATGAATATGTATTCTTTTCCGGTCTCTTTTGCGACTTCGTCAACCACTGCAGCGATCTCATTGTGTGCCTTGGTTGTCTGTTCCGCTGTAAATCCTCTGGAGTTGGTCAGGACATAGAATAAGTTATTCTCCTCATCAAATCCCTGACGGATTGTATCTTTTTCCCAGTTTGTGTATACGGAAATGTCATGTACCGTCTGAACTCCTGTCGGGTCATCGTCTAAGACAACGATCTTTTTATTATTCTTTTCAATTTCTTTCTTTAACAGTTCATCGATATAAGCTTCGTCAATCTTCTTATATGAAGTTAATACTTCTGCATTCAATGCCATGTTCATTCTCCTTTACTCTTCCGTCTTTTTTACTTCTACGTCAGCAAGTTTTTCGAAATACTGAACAATTCCGCCATGATCATCATTCATATGTCCGTGGATCTTCAGTGTCTGAAGGATTTCATAAAGCTGTGCTGTATATGGAATCGGTACATCGATCGAATGTGCTGTATTTACTACGTTCTTGATATCTTTATGGTTGATTCTGATCGGTCCGCCTGGTTTGAAGTTACGCTCGATGATCATCGGGATCTTGGCATCAAGTACTGCGCTTCCTGCAAGTCCTCCGCGGATCGCATGATATACTTTTTCCGGATCTGCTCCTGCTTTTGTAGCAAGTACAAATGCTTCAGATACCACTGCAATTGTGTTATTAACGATTACCTGGTTTGCAAGCTTTGTAACACTTCCGCTTCCGCTTCCACCAATCAGTAACGCAGAAGATCCAAGAATGTCAAAATACTCTTTCATTGCATCGAAGTCTTCCTGATCTCCTCCGGCCATGATTGCAAGTGTTCCTGCAACAGCTCCAGGCTCTCCTCCGGATACCGGTGCATCTACGAATCCTACACCTTTATCTTTCAGTCCTTCGTAGCATTCCTTTGATTCTACCGGTGTTACAGAACTCATATCACATACAACGGTTCCTTCTTTGATGGTCGATGCAACACCGTCTTCATCAAATAAGATAGATTTGGAAATTGCTCCGCTTGGAACCATGATGATAATTCTTCCACACTGCTCACCAATTTCTGCGTATGTTGCTTCTTTTGCTCCTGCTGCTACAACATCTGCAACTGCTTCTTTATTTAAATCAGATACCAGCAGCTCTACACCTGCATTCAATAAGTTCTTTGCCATCGGTCTTCCCATGATACCAAGTCCAATAAATCCTACTTTCATTTTCATACATCCTTTCTCTTTTTCACTCCACATGATCGTTTACTTTCACAACATAGTTTACACTTGTTCATTTCCGTTCGGATCAGTGAAATGTGTCGTTCTTTTTTGTTTCTGACTACACTTTACTACATACCGGTATACCGGTCAAGACGTTATTTTTCTTTCTCTTATTTCACCAGTTTTCCGCCTCTATTTTTGTCTATTTTTAACATATACATCGCTTTTCTTTCGTTATTTTCTTAACATTATAGACAACTTTTTTCACCCTTGTTTTCCTTTTCACTTGACCGATTTCAGCCCGTATTGTATGATATTTATAGCGAAAAACGCATGAATTTTGTTAAATAAATAATTATCGTGAAATATAAGGAGTTACTATGACACCACTCAATGAACAAGCTTATAATTATCTCCAGAAATTGATCATGGAGAATCATTTTTCCTATCAGGAAGTCTATTCCGAGACAAAATTATCAAAAGAACTTGGAATTTCGCGCACCCCGCTAAGAGATGCCGTGCACAGACTTGCACAGGAAGGTTATATTGATATTATTCCCAGCAAAGGATTTATGTTGCATCAGATGAACCGGAAGGATGTAAATGAAACATTTCAGGTACGTTCTGCACTGGAAACATACTGCACCGTTCAGATCAGTAAAGCTTCTTCTACCCGCAAAGCGAAAAAGCTTTTTAAAGAGCTAGACTGGATCATGGAGTGCATGAACGATATTATGGAAACTACACATTCTATCAAAGAATTTTCCGAATATGATTTTCAGTTTCACACAAAAATCATAGATTATCTGGAAAATGAACAGTTTTCAAATGTATTCGCCATGTTCATGTACCGCATGAAACGGCTGGCTGAACTCTCCCTTGCACATAAAGGCCGTATGGAACAGACTTACGAAGAACATATGGCAATTTTGGATTGTATGAAGAATGGCGATACTTCCCACATCTATGAGATTACATTGAAACATATGGAAACGCCCCGCGATATTAACCTGGAAGATCTATAGATATCAGAAAATCCTGAATACTTTAGCCTTTTCCTTTTGAACCAAAAACCGTGTAGCTATTTTTAGCCACACGGTTTTTCCATATATATTTCTTCTGTTTTCTTTGTATTTCCTATTTCCCGGAACCCATATCTTTCATAAAATGCTTTTGCAGTTTGTGTATGAAGCATACCATACAGATGCCCGTTTTCCTTCATGATCTGATTCATCATGATTGTTCCAAACCCCTGCCCACGATACGCTTCTTCTATGACCAGATCCATCAGGTAAAATGTCGTCACACCATCCGTCAGAACTCTCGCAAATCCGATCTGCCTGTCTTTTTCGCCTTCACTGATGCAGTCACTCAGAAATAATCCATACGGACAGGCATTCTCCATACTTTTTCTGATCAGCTCTTCCGTTCTGTCTTTTGCCCAGTCCGTACTGTGCAGAAGTGCTGCCACTTCTTCCAGATGCATATTCTCCACACCTTTTCTTATATAGTAAGACTGTCCCCTTTCTTCTCCCTCTGAGGCAATCTTATCTGCCGATATCCGTCGGATCACTTCACGCAGCTTCGCAAGATACGGATCTGCCTTACATTCTTTTTCTCCATAAGTCATCTGAAGATCATATTCTAGTGGAAGCCACGTTGCAATATCTGCCTCATTATGTTGGATCAATGCTTCCATCTTATCCAGTGCATGTACGATTTTCGCTTCCATCGTCTCTGCTTTTTCCAGTTCATCAAACAGCGCATCCAGTTCTTTTCGTTCCCTTTCCGGGAGCATCGCTGTCACATTGCTGATTGCACTTTCTTCTACTTCTCGGTCAGAATCTGTCTTCACAAATACCGGAATATCTCCGGTCACTGCTTCTCCCAGATCATGGAACAGGCTCATCCTCATCACCTTGTCCATATCACAATCCGGGAATTCTTCTTTTACCAGCCATGCAAACACGCACAGACGGTAGGTATGTTCTGCTACACTTTCCCGTCTGTTCTCTGCCGTTCTGGAATGGCGCATATTACATTTCAGGCGTTCTGCCACGCCCATAAAATCTAGTAATGTTCTTGGTTCCATTCTCTGTCTCATCCTGTTTTTATTTTTCTTACTCTGTTTATTTCCATAAACATTATAATCTGCTTTTATATTTATTCGTTCAGATACTCCAGCAGTCCCTGATATTCTTTCTTCATCAGTCTGTTTCCATGCATATAGAAATGCTGCAGCTTGTCATAATCCTTTTCCATACGGGACACAGTCGGGATCAGCGGACGGATCACGAATATCTTTCCTTCTTCTTCCAGCTTTTCGATCAGTTTCATCTGCTTGTTGTATACAGCATTTCTTGTCATGATCGTACGTACCAGATTCGGATATTTCTTATAAGCTCTTTTATAAAGCTGTTCCGTTGCTTTTACCGCTCTCTTCTTGCGGTAGCCCGGATTTCTCGTCAATACTACAACAATCTTGTCATTTCCTTTTTCCAATGCATATTCAATTGGAATGGAATCAGCAAGGCCGCCGTCCATATACGGGATTCCGTCTACATTTGCAATCGGTGCCGCAAGCGGCATACTGCTCGATGCACGGCAGATCTTCATCAGACGTTCCGCATCTTTATCTTCCGACAGATATTCTGCATCTCCCGTGATACAGTTCGTAACCACCAGCTCACATTCCATCTCAGATGCAAAATAAGTCTCAAAATCAAATGGATAAATTTCGTTCGGAAATTTATCGAACAGCATATCCATATCCATCAGGGCTTTTTCTTTCAGGGTCTTCTTTAAACCATATACATAATCGTATTCTTTCTCACGATGGATCACACATTCCCGGCTCCGCCCAGCCTGTTTCGACACATAATCAACCGCATTACACGCACCTGCCGATACGCCGATCACATTGGACATATACATGTCCTTTTCCATCAGATAATCAAGAACTCCAGATGTAAATACTCCGCGGTTTGCCCCGCCTTCCAGTACTAATGTTGCTTTTACCATAAGCCTTACCTCTCTTTAGCTTTATAATCTTCGTAAATTTGTCTGCGCATTTTTATCGTTTATCTACAGAACCTGCCACCGACAGCTCTGCGCATGATACTGCTATCATTATATACCCTTTTTCATAGAAGGAAAAGAGGAACTTCCCTTGCTATTTTCCTTTATCTCTGGTACTATATGCTAGTCAGCGTCTGCAAATCCGGGCGCAGTCACTATCAACGAAGATTCAAACGACAAGGAGAATACAAACCAATATGATTAGTACAAGTAATGTAACATTACGGGTTGGTAAAAAAGCCCTGTTCGAAGATGTTAATATTAAATTTACAGAAGGAAACTGCTACGGTCTGATTGGAGCAAACGGTGCGGGTAAATCTACATTTCTTAAGATTCTGTCCGGACAGCTTGAGCCGACGAACGGAGAGGTCATCATCACACCGGGTGAACGTCTTTCTTTCCTGCAGCAGGATCATTTCAAATACGACGAATATCCGGTTCTGGATACCGTTATGATGGGAAATGCAAGACTGTATGAGATCATGAAAGAAAAAGAAGCCATCTATGCAAAAGAAGATTTCACCGATGAAGACGGTATGAAAGCCAGCGAACTGGAAGGTGAATTCGCAGCCATGAACGGATGGGAAGCGGAATCTGATGCTGCCACATTATTAAATGGTCTTGGAATTCCGGTTGAAATGCATTATGAAATGCTGAAGAACTTAAATGGTCCGGAGAAGGTTAAGGTCCTGCTTGCACAGGCACTGTTCGGTAATCCGGACATTCTGCTCCTCGACGAGCCTACTAACCACTTAGACCTCGATGCGATCGCATGGCTGGAAGAATTCTTGATTAACTTTGACAATACCGTCATCGTTGTATCCCATGACCGTTACTTCCTGAATAAGGTCTGCACACAGATCGCCGATATCGATTATGGTAAGATCAAGCTCTATGCCGGTAACTATGACTTCTGGTATGAGTCAAGCCAGCTTCTGATCCGTCAGATGAAAGAAGCCAATAAGAAAAAAGAAGAAAAGATCAAAGAGTTACAGGAATTCATCTCACGTTTCAGTGCCAATGCTTCAAAGTCTAAACAGGCTACTTCCAGAAAACGTGCCCTGGAGAAGATTCAGCTTGATGACATCCAGCCATCCAGCCGTAAATATCCTTACATCGACTTCCGTCCGAACCGCGAGATTGGTAACGAAGTACTGACGGTAGAAGGATTAAGCAAAACAATTGACGGCGAAAAGGTTCTGGATAACATTTCCTTTACTCTGAACCACGATGACAAGGTTGCATTCGTCGGAAGCAATGAGCTTGCCAAGACAACGCTCTTCCAGATCCTTGCAGGAGAGATGGAACCGGACGAAGGTACTTATAAATGGGGAATCACTACAACTCAGGCTTACTTCCCACTCGACAGCGGAAGTGAATTCGACAACGATTACAGCATCGTAGACTGGCTGACACAGTATTCGGAAGAAAAAGATGCCACTTATGTACGTGGATTCCTTGGACGTATGCTGTTCTCCGGTGATGACGGTGTGAAGAAGGTACGTGTTCTTTCCGGAGGAGAGAAGGTACGCTGTCTGTTATCCAAGATGATGATCAGCGGTGCCAATGTACTGATCCTCGACGAGCCTACCAACCACCTGGATATGGAAAGCATCACCGCACTCAACAACGGAATGACAAAATTTCCTGGTGTACTGCTCTTCTCTTCCAGAGACCACCAGATCGTGCAGACCACAGCCAACCGTATCATGGAGATCGTACCGGGCGGTAAACTGATTGATAAGATTACGACTTATGATGAATATCTTGAAAGTGATGAGATGGCTCGTAAGAGACAGACTTATACGGTTCAGGAGGAAGATAATTAGATTGCTGTTAAATGCATAAAGCGGTCGTTACCCTGACCTCCATAAAACTTCCCAGCTACACACAAGGGTTATAATTCCGCTATTGAATTCATTATCATTGGCCTATCACGACATGAGAAAGACTTGGTATTCTGGTTCTGGCGTATATGGAGCGATGTTAGAACCAGAATACCAAGTCTTTCTCATGGACCGGGGTAAGCCACGATGATGAACTAAACAGCAAGCCGATCATGCAATCTATAATACACCTGATCAAACGCTTCCTGTCTTCCATCCCCCTTAGTTGTCGACAAAATGGCATGTCTTTTTCCATTTGGTTCTGTCAGGAACAGGGTTTTCTTCACATTTCCTTGTTTTCCCACTTCTACTTTTTCCATATGATGCAGATCGTATATCCATACATCCGCATCAACTACAATGACATAATCTTTTGCAACCAGAAGCTGTTCTTCTTTCAATTCAAGTACATCTGGTGCCACAATCTGGCGGTAGAATTCATTTTTATCTTCTATTTTATCCAGTTTACTGTTGAATGCTTTTCTTCCCTTTGTATTGACCACTGCATAGACTACCGCTACAATTCCCACAATGATTGCAAGCAGATTATTAGAGAAAGAACAGATCAGTGCCAGACAAAAAAGGCTGATCCAGATTATCATCCCCGTCTGCAACGACTTAATTCTTTTTGCAGTCAAATCTGCATACTTCTGTTGTCCCACTGTTTCAATTGCCATATTCATTCTCCTTTTGCTCTTATGATATCATGATTTTTATAACTATTTTTATTTATCAGCCCATGGTCTTACTGTTTCCTCGTAATATGTAACATTTTCAGAAAGAATCGTCGCCTCTCCATTCTTCATTTCTACTTCTGTTACTCCGCAGTTACTGTGTACCCCGATTCCCCAGTACTTCTCTAACGGCTCTTTTCGGATATTATTCAGCATTCCGGCCAGTGCCGCACCATGTGTGGTGATCAGAATATTTTCATATACACCCTCAGTCTTTTTATACAGACTCTTCAGAAATTCTCCGGTTCTCTTCTTCACATCAGCAAATGATTCTCCGCCTTTCCCAGGTACGAATCCTGCCGGATCATTAAAAAATTTGTGAAAATCCTCCGGGAGTTCCCAGTTATCTCTTGCACAGCATTTTCCTTCATATTCACCAAATGCCATTTCCTCAATTCTGGCATCTTTGATGATCGGGATATCTTTCCCATACAATATAATTCTCGCCGTCTCATGTGCTCTTGACAACGGACTTGAAATACACAGATCAAACGGGATATCCCGCAATCCTTCCGCTGTTTCTTCTGCCAAACGCTTGCCAAACTGATTCAGCGGGATATCTACCTGCCCCTGAATCCTTTTTACTTTATTCCAATCAGTTTCTCCATGTCTTACCAGATAAAGCTTCATTCTCCTAATTTTTCCTCCTAAAATACCCTTTTCCATCCATGAATACACTCCACAGACACTGTTAACCGCATTGACCTCTAATGCCAATATAAAACTCAGTATATCACACCTTTTCATCTTTTTATAGTCAAATTCTGCTGAAAATGCTATAATATTTCTGCATAATATTTTGAAAAATTTTGAAAAAAAAGAGGTGTATCAATTATGGAAAAAATTGCAAGTTTTACAGTAGATCACCTGAGACTTGTTCCGGGTGTATATGTTTCCCGTGTCGACCAGGTAGCCGGTAATCCGATCACAACTTTTGATCTGCGCATGACCCGTCCCAACAAAGAACCAGTAATGAACACAGCTGAGGTTCACACCATCGAACATCTTGCCGCAACATTCTTACGCAATCATGCAGAATATGCCGACAAAACGATCTACTTCGGACCAATGGGATGCCGTACCGGATTCTATCTGATCCTCGCCGGAAGTTATGAATCCAAAGATATCGTGCCGTTATTAAAAGAAATGTATACATTTATGGCAGAATTCGAAGGTGAAGTTCCCGGAGCCGCTGCCAAAGACTGTGGCAACTATCTGGATATGAACCTTCCGATGGCGAAATATCTGTCTAAGAAATATCTTACCGAGGTTCTTGAGAATATTACTGATGAACAGTTAAATTACCCGGCATAGTATTCTTTGGTATAAAAAAACACGCAGGATTTTCCTGCGTGTTAAAATTCTCTATTAAAATTAAGCTAAAGCAGCTTTTGCAGCTTCTGCAAGTGTTGCAAATCCTTCTGCATCATTTACAGCCATCTCTGCAAGCATCTTTCTGTTCATCTCGATGTTAGCTACTTTTAAGCCGTGCATGAACTTGCTGTATGACAGACCGTTCATTCTTGCTGCAGCGTTGATACGAGCGATCCAGAGCTGACGCATCTGACGTTTGCGCTGTTTTCTTCCTGCGTATGAAGATGTAAGAGCTCTCATTACAGACTGTTTTGCAACTCTGTACTGTTTAGAACGTGCTCCTCTGTATCCTTTTGCTAACTTTAATGTTCTGTTATGTCTTTTTTTAGCGTTTAATCCGCCTTTAATTCTTGCCATGTCTTATTCTTCCTCCTTCACAAATTGAACCTTATCTTAGAGATATGGTAATACCTTCTTCATGTTCTTTACATTAGTAGCATCAGCAATTGTTGCTTTTCTAAGATTTCTTTTTCTCTTTGTAGATTTCTTAGTTAAGATATGGCTCTTGTAAGCTTTATTTCTTTTTAATTTTCCTGTACCTGTCTTTTTGAAGCGCTTTGCAGCTGCTCTATTAGTTTTAATTTTTGGCATGATATGCTCCTCCTTCAACTTGTATTGTATTTTTAACGTTTTTCAGTTAAAACCATGCTCATGCTTCTGCCTTCCATCTTAGCCGGTTTTTCAATGACTGCGATGTCACCAAGCATCTGAGCGAAATCGTCCAGAATGTGTTTGCTCTGCTGAACATGTGCCATCTCACGACCTCTGAAACGCAGTGTAACCTTTACCTTGTTACCTTTGCTGATGAACTTCTTAGCATTATTCACTTTGGTATTAAGATCGTTTGTCTCAATATTTGGTGAAAGACGCACTTCTTTTACTTCAACGGTCTTCTGTTTCTTTTTAGCCTCTTTTTCCTTTCTTGCAAGTTCATATCTGTACTTACCGTAATCAATAATCTTACAAACAGGTGGCTGAGCCTTTGGAGCAATCTTCACAAGATCCAGATCTGCTTCCTGAGCAAGCTTCATAGCTTCTCTTGGACTCATGATACCTAACTGATCTCCATTCTCTCCAATCACTCGAATTTCTTTGTCTCTAATCTGCCCGTTAATCATTAAATCGCTAATTGTCGTGCACCTCCATCATAAAATAAAATAAGTGAATAGTTCGAGACTATCCACTTGCATATCTGTATCATCAGATCTATAATCAAATCTGTATTATACTCAATATCAAACCATTAGACACCCGATTGTGCTAAGGTGAGAGTGGATACTCTACTTTCTTTTTTGCCTTACGCAACATATAATTTACCATATGTATCTGCATCTGTCAATATCTTTTTTCAAGTTTTTTATTCTCAAGTTTTTTATTATCTCAGTTTTTATATGCTACATTCTGAAATTTTATTATCTGTGCACTCCCATGCAGACTACCGCAACCATTCCCGGCCCCGTATGACCGCCGATCACAGTGCCGATATCATTCATCATGATATTCGTTACTCCCATTTTCTTACGCACCAGCTCCGCTACATACTCTGCATCCTTCGGACAATTGCCGTGCGGAATCATCACCATGTCCGGCATCTTTCCTTCGCATGCATCGATTGCCATATCCACGATCTTATTCATTGCTTTCTTTCTGCCACGTTCTTTCTTGATGATCTGAAGTTTTCCTTCATTATCCAGATAAATGATCGGCTTGATCTGCACCATCGTTCCAAGAACTGCTGCCGTCTTCGAGATACGTCCGCCTTTCTGTAAATGATTCAGATCTTCTACCATAAAGAAATGGCAGATTTTTAATTTATTCTCTTCCACCCACTGTGCAACTTCTTCCAGACTCTTTCCTTCTTTCTGAAGTTCCAGTGCTTTATAATCAATCAGTCCTTCTCCCAGACTTGCACAGAGCGTATCGATCACAACGATCTTTCTTTCCGGATATTTTTCCTGCAGTTCCTCTGCTGCTATACACATGCTGTTATATGTACCGCTAAGTCCTGATGAAAAACTAAGATGCAGGATATCTTTTCCTTCTTTCAGGATTGGTTCCAGCATATCGATTGCTGCCTGCGGACTTGGCTGTGATGTCACTGCCATCTCCCCGGCCCTTAACATGCCGTAGAATTCATCTGCGGACAGATCATACATATCACGGTAAGTATTCCCGCCGATCGTACAGTTCAGAGGAACTACCGGGATTTTTCTTTCCCACACCCACTCTTTTGGCAGATCGGATGTACTGTTGATGGTTATTACATATTCACTCATATTGAACCCCTCCTCATCCTCAAGTCTCTTTCATCTTACCACTGTCTTACATATTACGCAAAACTTTTTTCATCGTATAGATAAATACAACACTTGTCGTCACAACAGAGATTACATCTGCGATTGGCTCCGCACGGTAGATTCCCATCACCCCCATGAATTTTGGCAAAATAATTGCAAGCGGGATCAACAGAATAATCTTTCTGAGAAGCGCAATGAACAGCGACACCTTTGCCTGTCCCAGTGAAATGAACGATGTCTGGCACGCACACTGGATTCCAAAAATAGAGATTCCCAGAAAATAAACCGGCATAACCTGGCATGTCAGTTTCAACAGTTCCTGATTATTCGTAAATAATCCGGTATAAATCTGCGGTGCAAGGATTGCAACGCCTGCAAGTAAAAGCGTTCCTGCCAGACATACCAGGATCATCCGTTTCATCGTATCCTTCACACGTTCCTTATTTCCTGCGCCGTAATTATAACTGATGATCGGCTGGATTCCCTGTGTAATCCCCTGCACCGGAATTGTGATCAACTGCATGATACTCATCAGGATCGACATCGAACCAACATACAGGTCTCCGCCGTATCTCTGAAGTCCTGTATTCAGCGTGATCGTCACAAGACTTTCCGTACTCTGCATGATGAACGGCGAGATTCCAAGCCCGGCGATCATCTTGATCACATCCGCTCTCAGGCGCATATTCTTTAGCGACAGGTGCATCACAGTCTTTTCTGAAGTCAGGAAATGTACCACCCATGCCGCGCTGACCGCCTGCGACAAAATGGTTGCGATTGCCGCCCCTCGCACACCCAGATGCAGCACGAAGATAAACACCGGATCCAGACAGATATTCAAGACCGCTCCGATCAGTACCGACAACATCGCCGTCTTCGCTTCTCCCTGTCCACTGATGTAGGCATTCAACCCAAGTGCCAGCTGTACAAAGATCGTTCCGATCAGATAGATAGATATGTAATCTCTTGCATAGACAATCGTTGCATCACTTGCTCCGAATGCATAAAGGATTGGTGTCTTACATATCGAAAAGAACGCCGTCAGAATCACAGAAAAAAGGATCAGCAGTCCTGCCGAATTGCCAAGGATCTGCTCCGCTCCCTGTTTATTCTTTTTTCCAAGCTGGATTGACGCAAGCGGTGCGCCTCCCATTCCGGCAAATGCACTGAATGCCGAGATCATCGTAAGGATGGGAAATGTTACCCCAACGCCGGTCAGTGCCACATCTCCATATCCCGGAATATGACCGATGTAAATTCTGTCTACTATATTATAAAGCACATTGATAAGCTGTGCCGCCACAGAAGGAACCGCCAGAGAAAACATCAGTTTCCCCAGCGGTGCACTTCCGAGTCTTTCGTCTCTGTGATTCATTTGTATCGCTGCCTTTCTCTTGCATATTCTTTTGTATACTTGTTCTCTTATATACTCACTTTAGTATAAAAATTATTATATCATTTTCTTATTTTTGTGTACACATTCATTGCCACTTTTCACATTACACTATTTCAGGCTCACATGCAGATAACTTCTTCCGGAAAGCGTCTTATTAAAGCAGATACTGCACACCACCAGAATACAGCCCAGTGCGAATCCCCACCAATTAAATAATGCGGTCAATACCAGTAATGCCAGACGCATGAATTTTAACGCATAACCAAGTTCAAAATTCGGCTGTGTATAATTGGCTACTGCCACAAAGGCCATGTATAACATGACTTCGCTGTTAAACCACCCCGATGCTACCGAAAATTCTCCCATAACCAGACCTGCGATCACACTGAGCGGAGTGCTTAACATACTTGGCGTATTCAGTGCCGCAAGCCTCAGACCGTCGATCGCTACTTCCAGCATCAAAAGCTGATAGATCAACGGTATATTCACTGTATCCTTCACCGCCACAAAGGCAAATACTTTCGGCAGCCAGTTCAGGTTCTGCATAAAAAGCAGAAAGACCGGCGTCAGAAATATCGTCATCAGATTGATCAGTGTTCTGGATATTTTCAGATAGACACTGGTCAGTGTCGGAAAATAATAATCATTGGCCTCTTCGATCATGTCGAAGATCGATGTCGGAAGTATCATCGCAGATGGTGAATTGTCTACCAGAATTACGACTTTTCCCTCCAGAAGACATGCCGATGCCGTGTCCGGACGCTCGGTGAACTTGAACTTCGGGAATGGATTGTACCATTTCCGTCTGAACAGACATTCCGCCAGACTCTGCTGATTCATCCGCAGATCATCCGTATCCACACTCCGGATCTTGTCACGTACATTTTTCAACAGTTCCTTGTCTACCCTGTCTCCCATGTAGCAGAGTGCCACATCCGTTCTGGAACTGTCCCCGACTTCCATCATCTCCATGATCAGCGCCGGATGACGGATTCTTCTTCTCATCATTGCCGTATTATATACGAGTGTCTCTACGAAACCGTCTCTGGAACCTCGGAGGGACTTATCTTTATCCGGTTCTTCCACACTTCTTACCGGATATGTCCTGCAGTCGATCACAATACATGCCCGGTATCCATCAATGAACACACACGTTTCACCAGACAGCAGGCTTTTCAGTATCTGATCAAAATCAAACAACACTTCAACCTCAACGTATGGAATGCATGCGTTGGCAAACTCCCACACATCCTCTGGCATCTCTTCTTCCTTCACCTTCAGAAGTGCATCCATGATCTTCAACATCGTCTCTTCGCTCGTAAAACCATTTACAAAATAAAAAGAAAAAACCCTTCCTCCGATCAGCAGATCTCTTTGAATGAGGTCAAAGCTTTCCTGGATTGGAAGTGTTTCATTCATATATGCTACATTTTCTTCTCTTGTCTTAAAAACCGGGATTTCCTGGCGCGTCATGTCCTTCTCACCTCTTATATACATAGACTATACTTTCCAGTATGCCCCGGTTCTTAATATTTCATGCAGAATCCGTCATTTCCGGCTATTTTGTCGTGCTGCCAAATCCACCGTTCCTTATCTCTTCCACTTCATCATCTACCGTAATTCCATATTCCATGAAGATTCCCTGCATAAATCCCGTTCCTGCCGGAATTTCCACTGTTTTCCCTTCATTTGTATCATTGGTGATCTTTGCGAAAATATGCCCCTCATTATCTGAATAATAATAATCGCTGTCGATGATTCCTACTGTATTATTCAACTGCAGGCGGAATTTGAATCCCAGACCGCTTCTTGGATAGCACTGAAGCACCCAGTTATCTTCCATCTTCGCACGGATTCCGGTTGGAATCTTAGCCGTTTCTCCCGGTTTTAAAGTGATGGCTGCCGGCGCATAAAAATCATATCCTGCGGATCCTTTTGTTGCGCGTTTTGGAAGTTTTAAGGAATCATAGACTTCCCTGATCTGCTCATCGGAAGCTTCTCCGATCGCATCTGTGTATCCTCCTTTAAACTGTTCAAAACTTACCTTTTCAAATTTCGCAATTCTTTTTGCCATGTGTATGTCCTCTTTCTTATATTCTTTGTATTTTTATACATTTCTTTTTTATCACCGGATCCTTCTCTTTTGTATCCGGCAGCCACAAAAGAAAGCACAGCCTTTAAAGCTGTGCTTTTTACTGGCATATTCAGTATAACATCTTTTAGTTGCCACACTCAATACTGATTTCATTAAATAACGCCAGGATATCATCTACCGACATCTTGTCTTTTTCTTCTCCTTTTTTATCCAGGATCGCATTTCCCTGATGCATCATCACAAGACGGTTGCCATATTCGATCGCATATCTTAAGTTATGTGTAACCATGATCGTTGTAAGATTCTTTTCTTTTACGATCTTATCGGTCAGCTCCATGATCAGTTCAGCGGTCTTCGGATCCAGTGCTGCCGTATGTTCATCCAGGATCAGGAACTCGATCGGTGTCATGGTAGACATCAGAAGTGCCATTGCCTGACGCTGTCCGCCGGATAATGCACCGACTTTGACGTCCATCTTATCTTCCAGACCGAGTCCGAGCTGGCTTAACTGTTCTCTGTAATACTCAATTCTTGCCTTGTTCGTTCCTCTGGAAAGGCCGAATACCTTTCCTTTATTGTCTGCCAGCGACATATTTTCCAGAATGGTCATGCTCGGGCAGGTTCCCATTGCGGGATTCTGATAGACACGGCCGATTCTCTGGTTCCTTTTAAATTCTTTCTGCTTTGTAATATCCGATCCGTTGATCAGGATCTGTCCGCCTTCTACCGGAATACTTCCACAGATAATATTTAACATCGATGTCTTTCCGGAACCGTTACTTCCTACAACAGATACGAACTCCCCTTTGTCGATCGTCAGGTTGAAATTCTGGAACAGACACATCTCATTTACGGTTCCCGGATTGTAATATTTATGAATTCCTTTTAACTCAAGCATTGGTGTTCACCTTCTTCTTTCTCTCCATACTGATGATAAGTACAATCAGAAACAGAACTGCTGTTACCAGTTTCATTGCCTGCGGATCAAAATTACGGAGTGCAATTGCCACACAGGCTTTATAAATGATTGAACCGATCAGTACCGCTGTTGTCGTACGCAGCAGCGTCAGTTTACGGAAAATGCTGGTTCCAATGATCACACTTGCAAGGCCGATGACCATTGCTCCGGTTCCCATTGAAATTTCAAATACTCGCTCCTCCTGTGTAAACACACATCCGGCCAACGCTACCAGGCCGTTTGAGATTGCAAGTCCAAGGATCTTGATATTGCCTTTATCTTTTGCAAGAGACACTACCAGTACGTCATTGTCACCAACGGCTCTTAACAGAAATCCGGACTTTGTATTCAGATAAAGGTCCAGCAATACTTTACAGATCACTGCCAGCACCAGGATAATGATCAATGTTGAATACAGTACAAGTGCATCCGGGATGATCTTATCCATCAGGTCATTTTTGAAAATAGTCTTCTGTGAAAACAACGGCACATTGGCCGTTCCCGCTATGTAAAGATTGATCGTCCACAGTGCTGTCATCATAATGATTCCCGAGAGAAGATCTCTGACCTTACATTTCACATGGATCAGTCCGGTGCAGATTCCTGCGACTGCCCCTGCAAGAAACGAAAGGATCAGTGTGATGTATGGATTCATTCCTCTTGTAAGAAGGGCAGCCGTGATTGCTGCCCCCAGAGGGAAACTTCCATCCACCGTAAGATCCGGAAAGTCCAATATTTTGTATGTGATATAAATCCCCAGTGCCAGGATCCCATAGATCAGACCCTGTTCTAATATCGATATGATGAAATTCATGAAAAAATGCCTCCCAATTTTTGTCTGTCTCAGACGTTTCTCTTTTTGTACTTTGCCCTTTCCGGCTTATTCTGCTGTAATCTCGTCAAAACTTTCTACTGCGTTATTTGCAAGATCATCCGGAACCGTAATTCCAAGATTCTCTGCTACTTTGTTATTTACATAGAATCCAGGCTCTGTGATCGTCTCAAAGTTCTGTTCAGAAGCCTTTGCTTCGCCTTTTAATACTTTTGCTGCCATCTTACCTGTCTGTTTTCCAAGAGCAATATAATCTATTCCTTCTGCTGCAAGACATCCGATCTTTACCTGTTCAATTTCACTTCCGAATACCGGGATTTTCTTTTCATTTGCCTTATCCAGGATAGTCGGAAGAGATGCAACTACGGTGTTGTCTGTCAGGTTGGTGATGCAGTCTACTTTGCTTAACAGATCATCTGCCGCAAGGGATACATCTGCCGTTGTTGTGATTCCTTTTTCTACAAGTTCGAAATCATATTTCTTAACCAGACTCTTATATTCTTCGATTGCTGATACAGAGTTTGCTTCGCTTGTTGTGTACATGATACCAATCTTCTTTGCATCCGGAAGCATCTCGCGGATCATCTTAAGCTGTTCTTCTACCGGAAGTTTGTCAGATGTTCCGGTTACTTCTCCTACTGGCTTTCCATCTTTATCTGCAAGTTCTGCTGCTACAGGATCTGTAACTGCAGTGTAGATAACCGGGATATCTGCTTTCATTGCTGCATTGTATGCACTCTGTGCACTTGGTGTTGCGATCGCACATACCAGATCTACTTTATCAGATACCAGACTGTCGGAAATCTGTTTTGCAGTTCCCATATCTGCCGCTGCATTTTTATATTTTACTGTCAGGTTGTCGCCTTCTTTGATTCCTTCGTCCTCCAGACCTTTTAAGAAACCTTCTCTGCAGTTATCAAGAGAACCATGCTCTGCAAACTGCTCAATTCCGATGGTATAAGACTCTTTCTTGTCACTTCCGGAATCGGATGATTTGCCACATCCTGCTGCCATTGCTGTTACCATTGCTGCTGTTAATAATACTGTTACCATTTTCTTTTTCATAATCTTTTTTCTCCTTTTCCTGTATGAAATATTGTTGTTGTCTACAGATTGCAATTGCCAGCCCTCTGTAACTGCTAGGAGAGAAAATCTTTCATCGATAACGTCTGTCATACCTTTTTTTGATAAAAAGAAAACCGCCCCAAACCAAAAGGTTTGAGGCGGTAATAAAATCTATTATTATCGCGGTACCACTCAAATTGACGAATCGTCCACTTTCTCATGTACTAACATACACTCCTGATTGATAACGGGTTCGGTTCCCGACAAGCCATACTCTCTTGAATTACATATATTCATAAATTCTTGATTTCAGACTGCCCTCGAAAGTCCATTCACTTATCAACTTCATACAGCAATCACACCACCTGCTGCTCTCTTGGATGTCATTGTATAAGCTACTCCTCTTTCTCAACGGTTTTGCTTTGTTATGGTTATACTTTACTGTATCAAAGTTGTTTTGTCAAGAAGTTTTTTACTTGTTTATCATTTCACTACCGGTACCGGTGTGTCATCTTTTGCATCCAGATTATGAATATATTTCTTCGTATCTTTTTCCACAGACAGTCTGATTCCTTTTGTAATGGTAAAACGCTGGATAAATCCTGTCTTGGCTGTCATATAAATATGTGTACCAAGCAGCAGAATGATCATTGGCCATCCCCAAACGACTCCATTTACGGTTATGACGATTGCATTCAATAACTCCATACCCTCTTTTCCTCCTTATTCCTTTATATGCAAAAAGACTCCGGGGATATTCCATCCTCGGAGTCTTTTGCCTACAATATTTTTTTGATATTATAACGCTCTGTGTAATGAACTTCAAGTTAATCTTGGTTCCTGCCTTGGTATTTTCTGCTTTCTGGCTAATCCTTATTTAATACCGTCTGCTTTTCCTGCTGTCATTTCATTTCTTCAACCTGACTCACAATTCCCTGAAAACGCCCTATTTCCAAGTAAAATCCGGTGTTCCTTCAAGGTCATATGGCGTAGCCTGATACACGTAATAATTTAACCAATTAGTATATAAATTATTAGCTGTTGCTCTCCATGTAAGTAATGGCCCATTCTCCGGATCATCGTCCTGATAATAATTCTTCGGAAGTTCAATCGGCAGTCCCTTGCTCTTATCGCGCTTATACTCTCCATCCAGTGTCACACGATCATATTCCGGATGTCCCATCACGAATATCTGACGTCCATTCTGTGCCATCGCAAGGAAGAGACCCACTTCATCCGATTCTGCCAGAATCGTGATTCTCTTATCTGCGCGCACTTTATCCAGTGGAGTCTCTGTGTGACGGGAATGTGGTGCCAGGAATACATCATCAAACCCACGTACCAATGGAATCTTACGGTTTAGCACTTTGTGCCAGAACAGACCGAACGCCTTCTTATCCAGCTGGACTTTATCGATTCCATAATGATAATACATTCCTGCCTGAGCTCCCCAGCAAAGATGCAATGTTGATACGACATTTGTCTTTGTCCAGTCCATAATGCGTGTCAGTTCGTCCCAGTAATCCACTTCTTCGAACGGCATCTGTTCTACCGGTGCCCCGGTGATGATGAATCCGTCGAATTTCCGGTCTTTGATTTCATCAAACGTCTGATAGAATTTGTTCAAATGACTCTTTGACGTATTCTTTGACTGATGTGAAGCTACTGCAACAAATGTCACATCTACCTGAAGTGGTGTATTAGACAGTGAACGTAATATCTGCAGTTCTGTCTCTTCTTTTAACGGCATCAGGTTCAAAAGTCCAATTTTGATCGGACGGATATCCTGATGTGTTGCACGGTGTTCATCCATTACAAATATATTTTCACTCTCTAAGATCTCCTTGACCGGGAGATCATTCTGCACTCTGATCGGCATAATCTTATTCCCCTTTTTCTTCTTTATTTTTTTCTATTTTCTGTTCTTCTGTTTCTGCCCCGTCATCTCTTTTTTGAAAATATGTACCGTCATTGTCTACATAACTGTCCCCGTTATAGCAGTCCGAATCTGTCGGCAGTTTCTTTTTCTCCAGCTGGTTATCCAGAAGGAGTTTTATAATATAATAGACAACCGCAAACGTCGGCACTCCAAATAACATACCAAGAATTCCGAACAATCCGCCCCCAAGAAGGATTGATACGATTACCCAGAATGCAGACAGTCCCGTAGAATTGCCAAGGATCTTTGGTCCCAGGATATTTCCGTCAAACTGCTGTAACAACAGTATAAATATCAGGAAATATATCCCTTTCATCGGATCTGCCAGCGCAATCAGGACAGCACTCGGGATTGCTCCAATATACGGTCCGAAGAACGGAATCACATTGGTCACCCCTACAATTACACTGACAAGCATTGCATACGGCATCTTTAAGATCGATGTACCAATAAAGCATAAAATTCCGATAATGATCGAATCTATCATCTTTCCAATAATAAATCCACCGAATATCTCATTCGTCTTTACTGCGATATGAATCAACAGGTTTGCACGTTCTGCAGGAAAAATCGCATAAGCTGCTTTTTTACTCTGATTAATGAACGTCTCTTTTCCAAATAAAATGTACACCGATACGATCACTCCGATCACCGCATGGAACATTTCCATAATCAATGTATACAGACCAACCGTCAGATGCGTCATCACTTCATTTACCTTATCCAACAGATCCGTACGCATCCACTTCTGAAGACTTGCCGAAGCTTCGTTCATTGCATTTTTCAATACTGCTGTCGCGGTCGAATCATCCAACTGTATATTATTGATCTCTTTTACCAGCTGATTGATCTGCGCCGGCAGTGTAAATATCAGATTACGGATACTTGTGATCAGTTCCGGTATCAGCATATTGATCAATGTCGATACAACCGTAATCAATACAACCAGCGCCACGATCACTCCTATACTTCTGGAAACCTTCTTCGCTTTTTCTTTCTTCTTCATGTGCTTTTCCAGCACTGGCACCAGATATGCATCTACGCTCTTCACGATTGGATTCAGAAGATACGCAATCCCGCATCCATACAATACAGGCTTTAAAATCGACAGGATCTTTGACAGTGTATTTGAAATCGCTTCTACCCTCAGCATGGCAAAATAAACCAGAATACAGGCAACAATTACCAGGAAATAGGTCATTCCACGGTTAAATTGCTGTCTTAATTTGGACGGTCCTTTTCTGCCAAACTTGGGACTGTTTTTATAGTATGTATTCTCTTCTTTGTTCATGAAATCCTCTTCTTCCCTGCCAGTTTTGGCATATAAAGCTATTATACCCTCACTGTAAATCTACGTCAACATACTTTGATACGACAAAAACCGGAGTAAAAACTTATTCTTAAGCTTTATTCCGGTTTTTCACACTTTTTTCTTTATCTGTACCTTTTATTCACTGATCGTATACATATGACTTGCGCATCTTTTCTTCCAAAGATTACGCACATCCACATTTGAACGTCGCGCATTCCGTCTCTTGACAGTGACAGGCATTCCCGCCTTCTACACTGATCTTTCCTGCATGACACTGACATTCTTTGTTATACATACAGTCTGTTGCCTTACAATCCACGTCACTTTTGGCAGATGCTTCTTTTCCCGCCATGTCCGAGTATGCATTCGAATAGGAGCTTCCACCTTTTCGCTCTTCAAAACTGTCACAGCTTGTCTCATCTGCTTTTTTTGCAGAATTTCCTCCTACTACGATACTGTCAAGATTACAGTAATAATTCTGGTTGTGTGTACAAGTCTGTACGGTACATCTTAAATCTGGCATAATATATCCTCCTTTCAAACTTCAAGATATATTATGCCAGTTCTCTTTATTTTTTATACATTTGTAAAACTAAATTAGTTTTCTTCTTTTACGACTTCACGTCTTGCTCTTGTTGCAATCTCTTCTGTAACAGATGCTACGAACTCATCCAGGCTCTTCTGTCCTTCGTCTCCTGCGAATCTGCTTCTTACAGATACCAGATTTTCTTCCTCTTCTTTTGCTCCTACTACAAGCATATAAGGAATCTTCTGCATCTGAGCCTCACGGATCTTATATCCGATCTTCTCTGCACGTGTATCGATTTCTGCACGGATACCTGCCGCATTCAATGTATCCAGTACTTTCTGTCCATATTCCAGATGTTTATCTGAGATTGGAAGTACCTTAACCTGTACCGGTGCAAGCCATGTAGGGAATGCTCCTGCGAAATGCTCGATCAGGATTCCGATAAATCTCTCGATAGATCCAAATGCTACACGGTGGATCATGATCGGACGGTGTTTCTCACCATCTGCTCCTGTGTATTCCAGTTCGAATCTCTGTGGAAGCTGCATATCCAGCTGGATAGTTCCGCACTGCCATGTTCTTCCGATAGAGTCTGTCAGATGGAAGTCGATCTTCGGTCCGTAGAATGCTCCGTCTCCTTCATTTACCACATAGTCAAGACCAAGGTCATTAAGCGCACCACGAAGACCTTCTGTTGCAAGTTCCCAGTCTTCATCACTTCCCATGCTGTCTTCCGGACGTGTAGAAAGTTCTACGTGATATTTGAATCCAAACAGCTGATATACCTCATCGATCAGAGCTACAACACCTTTGATCTCGTCACGGATCTGTTCCGGCATCATGAAGATATGTGCATCATCCTGTGTGAAACAGCGTACACGCATCAGACCATGTAACTGTCCTGATTTTTCATGACGGTGAACCAATCCGAGTTCTCCGACACGAAGCGGAAGATCTTTATATGAACGCGGTTCTGCTTTGTATACAAGCATTCCACCCGGACAGTTCATTGGCTTAATTGCAAAGTCCTCTCCATCGATCTGTGTTGTGTACATATTCTCTTTATAGTGATCCCAGTGTCCGGATGTCTCCCAGAGGTGTCTGCTTAAGATAATTGGTGTAGATACTTCTACATAACCTGCTTTTTTGTGAAGTTCTCTCCAGTAGTCAAGCAGTGTATTCTTAAGAACCATTCCCTTTGGAAGGAAGAACGGGAATCCAGGACCTTCTTCGCACATCATGAAAAGTCCAAGTTCTTTACCAAGTTTTCTGTGGTCACGTCTTTTTGCTTCTTCAAGCATGGTCAGATATTCGTCTAACAGTGCTTTCTTCGGATAAGAGATACCGTAGATTCTTGTAAGCATCTTGTTCTTTTCGCTGCCTCTCCAGTAAGCACCTGCAAGGCTTGTAAGCTTGAATGCTTTTACAGGCTTTGTTGTCATCAGGTGTGGTCCTGCACATAAATCAACAAATTCTCCCTGCTGATAAAAGCTGATCTCTTCTCCTTCCGGGAGATCTTCGATCAACTCTACTTTATATGGTTCGTCTTTTTCTTTGAAATATGCGATTGCTTCTTCTCTTGTCTTTGTAAATCTTTCGATCGGAAGAGCCTCTTTGACGATCTTCTTCATCTCTTTTTCAATCTTTTCCAGATCTTCTGCTACAAATGGTGTCTCGCGGTCTACATCATAGTAGAATCCATTCTCGATTGATGGTCCGATTGCAAGCTTTGTATCTGGATACAGACGTTTGATCGCCTGTGCCATGATGTGAGATGTTGTATGCCAGAATGCACCCTTTCCTTCTTCATTATCAAATGTAAGAATCTCCAGTTCACAATCTTCGCTTACAATGTGTCTGAGATCTACTACTTCACCATTAACTCTTGCAGAAGTCGCCACTCTTGCCAGACCTTCGCTGATATCTTTTGTAATATCCAGTACTGACATACTTCCTTCATACTCTTTGAAAGATCCATCTTTTAATGTAATTTTCATAATTATCATGTCCTCTCTTTTTATTTTTATATCCTATCCTCGGGCATGTATCTTCTTTCCTGCCCGTTCAGCAATCATCCGTAATCTGCTGCTTTTTTCTAAACGCATGGCATCTACAGGACCTGCCACTGGCCACTCCTTACGAACGCGTGGCGAAAAAAAAGCCCCTTACAGATAATCACTGTAAGGGACGAGTTATCTCGCGGTTCCACCCTGTTTGAACTGACACTTCACAGTCTCTATATTATTCACCAAAGACTTTTATGCCAGAACCTCTTAATTATGACGATAACGGAATCACCGGACTGTTTTGCAGCCACTCAGAGGTAGTTTTCAGAAGGTTCCAAAATAAGAAGCTTTCAGCCCGTGGCTTCTCTCTCTGGCATTTCTTTCCCAGCCTACTCTTCTCTTCAACGTGTTTTCTCATACATTTTCATTATAACACGGCATTTTGCTTTGTCAATATTTTTTCAGCCACAGCTTCCAGACCGCAAAACATTCCCGCACAAAATAATTTGGGAATAATAATGGATGGCAGCTTGCCGGTATCGGAAACGGCTCCTTAAATCCTGCACGTTTTGCATATACACACCCTCGATATACATGGAAATTATTTGAGACAATTCCTACCGGTGTATCTACATCTGCAATAAGGTTTCTGGAAAACTTCAGATTTTCCAGTGTGTTTACCGACACATCCTCCTGCACAATACGCCTGCGGTCAAGCCCTTCACACTCCAGATAACGTGCCATTGCATACGCTTCTGTTACTTCTTCATCTTTTCCCTGTCCTCCGGAGACGATCACATGTACTTCCGGATGCTCTTTCAGATACTCTGACGCGCAGTCCAGTCTTCGTTTCAGTGAATCGGTAATCTTCCGGCCTCTTACCTGCGCTCCCAGTACAATGATCCATCTTGTAGCGGATCCTGTTTTTGTGTCTTCTTCAAAGTGTTCTTTTCTTTTTCCCAAAGGGTTTCTGTGCATTCCTTTTATGATCTTTATCTCTGCGATCAGAAGAAAACATACCGAAATACCAATCATTGCTTCTACGATACACGGCATTCCATATAAACGGATCAGCGCACTCCCTGCAATTCCCACTATTCCGGTCGCCAGCCAGAATCTGGAAAAAGTAGAGTCCCATTTTTTCAGTGCGATACAGACCGCACTGTAATAAATGAGACTCAGGATACCTGTAACCAGAAATATTATCTGCCACAGCATTTTTTATATTTTTTTCCTGATCCGCACGGGCATGGATCATTTCTTCCGATCTTTTTAGGTTTGCGGATTGTTGTAGATTCCTTCTGTTCTTTGTAGAATTTCTTCAGTTCTTCTTCTGAGAAAATCTCTTTCCACTGTGGAAGTTCATACAACCAGTCAGCTTTTGCCGCTACCATATTCTTATACAGTCTTTCCTTGTCAAATGCAAGACTTACTACTGTATCTTCTTCTACTGTATCAAGATCGATCTCGATCAGAAGACTTTCATTGATACCATCCAGGAAACCGATCATTGTCAGAACTTCCTGTCCGAATTTCTCAGCCAATTCTTTTACTGTTCCTTTTACAACTTCATCCGGATTAGAAAGAAGCTTTTCATAAATTTCTTTCTCAATCTGGAAATAAGTTCCCCAGAATTTTTCTAACTGACTTCTGTCTGCAGTTTCGTCATAAGCGATGTTCTGCCACTGCTGATATAATGTACTCATATTTCTATACTCCTTTGTACGATATTCATTTGCAATTTTTCACTGCTCTCTATATAATATACTAAAGTCTTGATTCATTGTAAAGGATGATTATTATGAAAAATGCAAAACGTATTCTGGCACTTGCTGCCGCCATTTTATTATTTGGTATGTATCTCAGTACATTAATATTTGCCCTGATCGGGAGTCCGCATTCCATCGACCTTCTCTGGGCCTCTATTGCATGTACGATTGTGCTTCCGGTACTTCTCTATGGTTATATGCTGGTATTCAAGCTTACCCGGCATAATACTCCATCTGATGATTCAGCTGACAGCTTTCACAGCCACAGCTCGGATGATGTATCTAAGTTGTCACAGTCTCATGACCAGGCAAGCGATGATACCATATAAAACTCAAAGGGCATCAGACTTTCTTCGCGATCGTCTGATCCTTTTTTCTTATGTTTTCTTTCATCTTCTCTGATTTTCTTTCTCTTAGCAAGGTATTCTTCCATTGAAATCACTTCTGCTTCCTCTTTTGTCCAGTCTCTCGTATTCATAGTGCATACCTCCATCTTGATTATTTTTATCCCCTCTTACGTCTCTGGTGTCTGATTACACCGACGTTATTATTATATTTACGATGGTTTCATTATATGCATAGAATGTGTCAACATTATGGAAAAAATCTGAATAAAGCATAAGAAATTTCTTAAGGAAAACATAACAATCTACAGAACTTGCCACCGGCAACTTCTCTTTCATACTTTGGTATTAAAAAACAGAGATAGAGCAGCTCTCCTGTCTTCAAAAGACACATGGCCTGCTTTATCCCTGTTTTTCATCTCATGATTCGAAATATTTTATCTTATTTGGAAAATTTTGACTCTCTGTAAATGATATCATGTCTTTCCGGACCATTCGATACCATTGTAATTGGGTATCCAATCTGCTCTTCTACAAACTCAATGTAGTTTCTGCAGTTTTCCGGAAGGTCTTCGTATTTCTTAATTCCACGGATATCACTCTTCCATCCCGGAAGTTTCTTAAGAACCGGTTTTGCCTTCTCTAACAGATGTGTGGTCGGGAAGTCTGTTGTTACTTCTCCATCGATATCGTATCCTACACATACCGGGATCTCGTCCAGGTATCCAAGTACATCTAATACTGTAAATGCAACATCTGTGGTTCCCTGCATTCTGCATCCATACTTAGAAGCTACACAGTCAAACCATCCCATTCTTCTCGGACGTCCTGTTGTTGCTCCGAATTCTCCACCGTCACCACCACGGCGTCTTAATTCATCTGCTTCATCACCGAAGATCTCGCTTACGAACGCTCCTGCTCCTACTGCGCTTGAGTATGCTTTACATACAGTTACGATTTTCTTGATCTCATATGGAGGGATTCCTGCTCCGATTGCTCCATATCCTGCTAATGTAGAAGATGAAGTAACCATTGGATAGATTCCGTGATCCGGATCTTTCAGTGATCCAAGCTGACCTTCTAATAATACTTCTTTTCCTTCTTTGATTGCATTGTTCAGGAAAAGAGATGTATCACATACGAATGGTTCGATCATCTTTTTATATTCTTGAAGTTCATTATATAAATCATCAGGATTGATCAATGGTTTATGATAAAGGTGCTCCAGTAATACATTCTTCTGTTCTGCCACACGGACAACTTTCTCTTTTAACAGTTCATCATCAAATAATTCACTGACCTGGAATCCAATCTTTGCATATTTGTCTGAATAAAATGGTGCAATACCAGATTTTGTAGAACCGAAAGATTTTCCTCCCAGTCTCTCTTCTTCGTATGCATCAAAATTCTTATGATAAGACATTACCATCTGGGCACGGTCAGATACCAGAATCTTCGGCATCGGAACTCCCTGATCGATAATAGACTGCACTTCCTTGAATAACACCGGTACATCCAGTGCTACACCATTTCCGATAATACTGGTTGTATGACCGTAAAATACTCCTGATGGAAGTGTGTGTAATGCAAATTTTCCATAATCATTGATAATTGTATGACCTGCATTCGCGCCTCCCTGGAATCTTACGATGATATCTGCCTGCTCAGCCAGCATATCTGTAATCTTACCTTTTCCTTCGTCGCCCCAGTTGGCACCGACTACTGCTTTAACCATATCCATTCCTCCTGCGTTATTAACATGACTTATCAGTCTACTTTAGCGAGTCTAATCAAACCGCCTTAAGCATTATACTATACATTTTATCTTGGTTCAATAATATTTTTACAGAAAATACATATGATTTCCTGTATTCTTTACATTAAAGGCGCAACCAGTCTTAACACCTGCCCGGCTACCTTCATAAGAACTCCTCTGTTTCTCACCTCGGTCACTGTCACTTTGTGACATTTTGCCAGGGTATTCTGGAAGTCTTCTTCTACTTTCTGAACCTCCGGATTATCATAAATAAATACTCCGTTTTCAAAATGCAGATAGAGACTCCGGAAATCCAGATTGATACTGCCTACTGTTGCCGTATCATCATCAGATACAAATACTTTCGCATGTACAAATCCAGGTGTATACTCATAGATCTGCACTCCGCCTTCAATCAATTCTTTATAATATGTCTTTGCTACCGCGAATGCATACCATTTATCCGGAATATGCGGCATGATGATGATCACTTCAATACCACTTTTGGCTGCACGTATAAGTGTTGTCAGCATCTCATTATCCAGTATCAGATACGGAGTCATGATATGCACATACTTCTTCGCATGATTCAGGATATGGAAATACACCTCTTCTCCTACGTTCTCATGGTCAAACGGACTGTCCGCATATGGGATCACGTATCCCAGTCTGTCATTCAGTGATTCCGCTTTTTTTGTAAGATATTTTCCATAAGGCTCAACACCACGCATATCTACATCCCACATCTGCAGGAATATCATTGTCAGGCTCTGGACCGCATCTCCTCTTAACAGAACAGCTGTATCTTTCCAGTGACCGAATCGTTCTTTTTCATTGATATATTCATCAGCCAGATTCACACCACCTACATACCCTGTCTGCCCATCGATCACACAGATTTTTCTATGATCGCGGTTATTCTGGATTGTAGACACAAAAGGCCGGATCTTATTGGACATTTTGCACTTGATCCCGAATTTCTGAAGTTTCTTAGGGTAACTGTACGGCAGCAGATCAAATGCACACATTCCATCATACATGAACCTGACTTCTACACCTTCGTTCACTTTCCGTTTCAGGATCTCCAGGATTGTATCCCACATAATTCCTTCCTCTACAATGAAATATTCCATGAAAATGAACTTCTCTGCTTTTTCCAGCTCTTTAATCATAGAAGCAAATTTATCCTCTCCCACCGGGAAATATTCGACTTCCGTATTGCGGTAGGTCGGAAATCCAAGTTGATGTGACAGATAATAAGACAGCTGTGCATTTGCCGATTTGCTTGCCCAGAGTGCCTCTGTAACCTTCTCATCCTGATCCATATAAGGTTCTGTCTCCATACGAAGTGCCGCAAGTCTGTTCTGTACAAATCTCGTCTCCAGCTGCAGATGTACATAGATATAAAATACCGTTCCTATAACCGGAAGTGCCATCACACACAGCATCCAGGTCATTTTAAATGCCGGGTTCCCTTCTGTATTAATGATATATACAAGAACAACGATTTCCATCACGCTCATCGCACTGTATATAAAGGTTGCATACTCTTTCAGATAGTATGGAATTCCTAAGAATACCAGTAACTGTATCAGAATCAATATGACAAAAATCCCGGCACGGCTGAACACCATTTTAAAAAATTTCTTCTTTGCCACCGTCTTTTTGCTTTGTTCTTTCATACTTTTTCTCTCCTTTATCCAGGACCATACAATTCTCACCGGGTTTTTCCGTCCCAGGCTCCCTTCAGGTACTGATACAGCCAGGATATGATACAGTGTATCATATTTTTATTTTCTTCTCAACTTGCAATAATTTATTTTAATTTAATGGAAAAAAGCATATAATATGTGCTATGATAAGGAAAAGAACGGAAAGGAGTCAGATTATCATGGCAAAATGGAGCAAAAAATTATTAGGTCTTGCAGCAATCGGCAGTGCCGCAGCAGGTCTGGTTTATTATTTAAAGAAGTCAAAGAAAAATGAGGACGATGATTTCAACGATGATTTTGAAGACGAAGACTTCGATCTGGATAATGACCTCCAACCGGTTGACCGTGGATATGTCGATCTGAATGCAGCCAAAACAACTACCGAAGAGGACAATGCAGCAGATGACAGTACAGAAGATACCTCTGCGGACAACACAGAAGATACTTCCGAAGATGCTGATGCTAAGGACACTCCGGATACTTCCGAAGACACTGACGAAGACGACGGAGATGACGAGGATTAATCGGTATTTATTACCTTTACTGCAGAAGACATTTCTGTATCCAATAGTCTTTTTGCATACACAAGTATAAAAGAGCAGTATATGATATCAACAGGGTAATCTTTTTATTCTCCCCGTTTGATATTATATACCGCTCTTTTTTCTTTCTAAAATGTTGGAAACACTTTCTATTTTCTCCAGCATTGATTCAGAATTGCCACAGCTTCTTTGATATCTTCTTCTCTCATATTCGCATATCCCAGAAGGATGGTTGCTTTTTCCTTTTCATCTTTGCGAATCCGGTAATCAGAAAGCCCATATACCCGGATATCTGCTTTTTTCGCCTTCTCGATCAGATTTCTTTCTTTTTGTCCGTTTTTAAATGTTAACAGGATATGAACCCCTGCATGTTCCCCCGATATCTCACAGATATCTCCCAGTGGTTTCAAAGCTTCGATCAACACATCATGCCTGTTTTTATATAACGCCCTGGTCTTATTCAGATGGCGTTCATAATATCCTTCTTCAATAAAGTGCTGCACGATCGTCTGATCCACTTTTGATACCGTAGAATTCACAAAGCTTCCCTTCTTCCGATATGCTTTCAGAATATCTTTTGGCAATACCATATAACTCAGACGTATTGCGGGTGCGATGGATTTGGAGAATGTTCCAAGGTAAATGACTTTATCTTCCGCATCATATCCCTGTAATGCCGGAATCGGTTTCCCTTTATAGCGGAATTCACTGTCATAATCATCCTCTATAATATATCTTCCGTCTTTTTCATATGCCCATTTCAAAAGCTCCATTCTTCTTCCTATCGGCATAACAATCCCGGTCGGATACTGATGGGATGGCGTTACATAAGCAATATCAGCTCCCGTACTTTCAAGATCCTGTATTTTCATACCATGTCTGTCCATCGCCACAGGAACCGTCTCATACCCAAGTGTATGGATCACTCTGTATGCCTGTTTATAAGTCGGATCTTCAAATGCGATCATATGTTCTGTTCCGAGGATCATACCAAGCAACATCAGAATATAATCACTCCCCGCGCCGATCAGAACCTGATCCGGTGTACAGTCCACTCCCCGCGCCTGATACAGATAATTACTGATAGCACTCCGGAAACCATATTCGCCCTGCGGATCCCCTGTACGGAATAATTCTGTCCTGTCATCCATCAGGATATCTTTTGACAGTTTTCGCCACACATTATACGGAAAGCTGTTCAGATCAACTCCATTCGGCGTGAAATCATATTGATACACTTTTTTCTTTTCTATTTTCCGTTCGGACTTCTTTTCTTCTTTTTTCAGTTGATATAATTCATCAATCTGAGCCACGAAAAAACCGCGGTATGGGGCAGATTCAATATATCCTTCTGATAATAATTGTTCATATGCCAGTTCAACCGTACTGCGGCTGACTTCCAGATGCTTTGCCAAAGCCCTGGTAGACGGGAGTTTTTCCCCGTAAGGAATCCTCCCGTTCTGGATATCAGACTTGATATAATCATAAATCTGCTCATACAGCGGCTTCTTCGAACGACTGTCTAGATTTATCGTTAATTCATTCATTTTATTTTTCCATCTTAATCACAGTATCTTTATTAATGTATTCTACTGTTCATTATTTCTTATTTTTTAGGCAGCTTAAATGAACTCTTCAGCGATACGATACGGTTAAATACCAGATTCTCCGGTGTAGAATCTTTCGAATCGATACAGAAATATCCGTTTCTTACAAACTGGAAGCTGTCGCACGGACCTGCTTCGTTAAAGCTGTCTTCTACATAGCACTCCTTTAAAATCTGCAGTGAATTCGGATTCAGATTCAGGGAACCGTCTTCTTTATTATATACACCCTTCTCTTCATCGATCAGATTCTCATATAATCTTACTTCTGCTTTCTTTGCCTGTGGAGCACTTACCCAGTGGATTGTTCCCTTCACTTTACGTCCGGTAAATCCTGTTCCACATTTTGTCTCCGGATCATAAGTACAGTGAACAACCGTTACATTTCCTTCGGCATCCGTCTCGTAACTTACACATTTTACAAAATATGCATGCATCAGACGTACTTCATTGCCAGGGAAAAGACGGAAATACTTCTTCGGCGGCTCGATCATAAAATCATTACGCTCAATATAAAGCTCACGACCAAATGGCACTTTTCTCATACCAAGTTCCGGATTCTCCAGGTTATTCTCTACATCCAGATACTCAACTTCTTCCTCCGGATAGTTATCAATTACCAGTTTGATCGGATCAAGAACTGCCATCATACGAGGCTTCTTCATCTTCAGATCCTCACGGATACAGTACTCAAGCATTGCATAGTCTACAGAGCTCTGGCTCTTGGATACTCCACACATCTCAACAAACATCTTGATAGATTCCGGTGTGAATCCTCTTCTTCTGAGGGCTGCTATTGATACCAGTCGCGGATCATCCCATCCGTCTACGATACCATCCATAACCAGTTTCTTAATGTATCTCTTACCTGTAACGACATTTGTCAGATACAGCTTTGAAAATTCAATCTGTCTCGGTGCCGGATCAAATTCACATTCTTTCACAACCCAGTCATATAATGGTCTGTGGTCTTCAAATTCCAGCGTACAGATAGAATGTGTGATATGTTCGATCGCATCTTCGATTGGATGAGCAAAATCATACATTGGATAGATGCACCATTTATCTCCGGTGTTATGGTGTGTCATATGAGCCACACGGTAGATGATCGGATCACGCATGTTAATATTCGGCGATGCCATATCGATCTTTGCACGTAAGACTTTCTCTCCGTCCTGATACTTGCCGTCTTTCATCTCTTCGAAAAGTCTTAAGTTTTCTTCTACCGAACGGTCACGGTACGGACTGTTCTTTCCAGGCTCTGTCAGCGTTCCACGGTATTCACGCATCTCTTCTGCCGTCAGATCACAGACAAATGCTTTTCCCTTCTTAATCAGTTTTACGGCACACTCATACATCTGATCAAAATAGTTAGATGCAAAATAGAGATGATCTCCCCAGTCAGCGCCTAACCATTTTACATCTTCTTTAATAGACTCTACGAATTCCATATCTTCTTTCATCGGATTCGTATCGTCAAATCTCAGATGAAATGTTCCATTATACTTCTTTGCAAGTCCTGAGTTCAAAAGAATAGACTTTGCATGTCCGATATGCAGATATCCGTTTGGTTCCGGTGGGAATCTTGTACATACTTCACTGTACACTCCTTCTGCAAGATCTTTATCTATTTCCTGTTCAATAAAATTTTTGGAAACTGTTGTTTCTTCTCCCATGGTATCCTCCTTAGGTTTTAACTATACATTATGCTCATTATCTTATCATAAAAAATATGATGAAACAAGGGAAGATACTTTATTTTATCCCAATTACCTTTAGCGCAAATGTACGAATTTTAGAACAGACGGATTTTGCCCGGCCTTACAGATCCATCCATTTTCCTTTCCATACATACAAAAGCATCAGTAGCATTCCCAGAAGCCAAGACGTCGGATAACACATCATCACATGTCCGAGACTTCTTGTCCATGCCATTGTTCCCGCGATCCACATCACACGGAATCCACACAAAGATACCAGAAATACGACCATTGCCTGCATCGTCTTGCCTGTTCCTCGTATCGTTCCTCCCAGCACATGCAGAATTCCAAGCATCCAGTAAAACGGACAGAAATACCTCATAATATATACACCATACTCCACAACCTTCTGGTTCGTCGTAAAGACACCTATCACCTGTGGAGCAAATATCAGCAACATAATCCCGGTTAACACCGAATAGCCAGCCCCCATCACAGTAGATATATACATTCCTTTTCTGACCCTGTCCGGCTTTCTGGCGCCAATATTCTGTCCCGCAAATGTAGTTGCGGCCATACTGATGCTCAATACCGGAAGAATGTTAAATCCATCAATCTTTATATATGCCGCAAATCCGGCCATAACCGTTGCCCCGAAACTATTCACGCTCGTCTGTACGATCAGATTCGAAAGTGAAATTACAATATTCTGGATTCCCGTCGGGATTCCGATACGGATGATTTTTGAAAGCAGATGGTCATAGCAGCGGATTTCTTTAATCTTCAACTTATATACATCTTCACTTCTGATCAGAAATCCCCATATAAAAATGCATGATATCAACTGACTGATATCCGTAGCCAGTGCCGCGCCAACGATTCCAAGCTTCAGTCCGACAACCATGATCAGATCCAGGAATATATTTGAAATCGCCGCGATCATCAGGTATACCAGGGAACGTCTGGAATTGCCCACGGCATTCAGAACACCCGCCGACATATTGTAAACTACCGAAAATAAACTTCCGCCAAAATATACCTGCAGATAGATTACCGACTGTTCAAATACCTTGTCCGGTGTTCCCATCAGGCGCAGCATCGATGGTGTCATTGTAATTCCGATTACAGTCAGAAGCACTCCTGCTACCAGCGCGATCGCCATCGTAGTATGTACGGCCTTCCTCACGCCTTCTGTATTTTTGGCCCCATAAAACTGCGAGATCACAACACCTGCACCAGTCGATGCTCCTATGCAGAAACCGATCAGCAGGTTAATAATCGCACCGCTGGATCCGACTGCTGCCAGTGCGTTACTTCCCACATAGTTGCCGACAATAATCGAATCCACCGTATTATATAACTGTTGAAACAAATTCCCCAGAATCAGCGGGATTGCAAAAAAAAGTATTTCTTTCCAGATCACGCCCTCTGTCATTGTCTTCATCTTTTTCATGTTTCTCTCCCTCTTCTGTCTACCATGTTCTAAATTACTATTCTATTCCTATTTTCATTTTCCGGCAATATGTTTTCTTTATATTTCTTTTGATTTTCTCCCGGTATCACAAAAAATGTATTGACAAAATCACCTGATTCATTGTATAGTATCAATGTTGCATATCACTTATGCATGCTGCCTTGGCTCAGTCGGTAGAGCGTCGCCTTGGTAAGGCGGAGGTCGGCGGTTCGATTCCGCTAGGCAGCTTAAAAGAAAAGCTCTGTAAATCATGATTGATTTACAGAGTTTTTTATTTTTTAGTTCTTCTTTTCTTTTGCTTTCATTCTGTTCCTTCCGCTTTAACGATTGCCTTCGGCGTACTATACCACACTTTCTGATATGATCCTGTATCCTTTTTCAAAATTGCCTGCATCAGCCGGCATATTTCCATTACCTGATCTTCCATCTTATTGTCAATCGTTCCATACATTTCGCCCGACATAATCTTCTGGTGCATTTCTTCACTGTTATTAATCCCGATGATCACTGGAAGTTTCAGATTTTTTTCTTTGTAATAATCATACACCCCAAGTGCCATATCATCGTTATTGCAGATAACAGCCTCTACGTTCTGTACTGCCTCGTCATCTAATGCCGCAAACTTTTCATAAGCCAGCTCTCTCTTCCATTCAGCCAGGATATTTCCCTTCTGATTCAACGGAAGTTCTGCACCCGTTTCCAGGAATCCGCTTGTTCTGCGGATTGCATCAAAATGTGATTCTTCTCCTTCTACCAGTACATAATCCAGCATTCCATTTCCATTCCAGTCGAGTATTCTGCTTTGTTTTTTCCAGAGATCTTTCAACAGTTCCCCCTGCATCACACCGGCCGCTCTGGCATCCGTTCCTACATACCAGACATTTTTCGATATTTTCAAGTCCTTTTCATCAATCTCCCTGTTAAATAAGATGACTGGTATGTCTGCATCTTTGGCGTCAGTCAGTACACTTGCCGCCGATGCCGGTTCTACAAGATTTACAAGCATCACATCGTAAGCCTGAGCATACATCTCCTGCAACTGTTTTTCCTGACGGCTGCCGATCCCTTCTGCATCATAGATTTCATAAGATACTTTTTTCCCAAGTATTCTCGTCTGTCCTATCTTATCTTCCAGTTCTCTGATATAACTTTCCATAAATGTATCGCTACGGTCATATACTGCAATTCCGACATGTATATACCGGTCTTCTTTTTGCGGCAGTTTCCATGCGATCACAAGTCCGGTCAGAAGAAGGAGCAAAACGATCAGTATGAGGGTGTATTTATCTATCTTGCATTTTTTACCGTGTTTCATCTTCCGATCACCTTGAAAGCAGCGCATCATATTCACCGCTTTCCATCCTTTCTTTATCCAGTCTTACCGGCTTCAGACAAATATTCTTCATATCTTTTGTCTTTCCTTTCTTTTCTAACATCTGCATGCTTTCATAGCCAAGTCTGTATGTATTTTCTACATAAATGAATGGTTTTTCCCCATTTCTCACCTGCTCCAGCACTGCATCTTCTACCGGCAGACGATATTGTTCTTTCTTACTTTTTAAAGTAGCTGCATAATACTTAAACTCACTCTGCATCGTATCTGTCACTGCCAGAAGATTATTTTTCTTATAACCGCCTTCCTTTTTCTCCAGATACATTTCCGGATATACAAGAAGGATCCCTTCAGAGCCATTCTCCATTTCTTCTTTCACAAGTTCATCAAACGCTTTTTCCGTCAGTCTGCTTTTATACCATACATCCAATTTCACATGGTCATCATAAGCCTGGTCCCGTATTCCATCTAACAGGCCATACAGCTCATTCTGACTGTCTTTCGGTAAGATCACCGTAATCCTCGTCTTTTCCTCTGTGTAATTCTGGCCTGCCATCATCTGCATGGATACAAATGCGATCAAAAGAAGTAAAAGGATCAGCAATATATGTTTTTTTCTACCTTGCATCATCGGTTTCCTCCATCTTTGGAATTGTAATGGTCGCTGTCGTTCCTTCATCCAGTTCGCTCGTGATGGTTACGCCATAATCCTCTCCGTAGATCAGCTGGATCCGTTCGTTTACATTCCGCACACCAATCCCCGATCCGCGTTTGCTCGAAATTACTTTGTTGTGCATGATATGATCTATGGTTTCCTGTGTCATTCCAGGTCCGTTATCTGCTACATCAATTCCAATATCTCCATCCCTATCATAGATCCGGATGGTAATCTCTCCGTCCTCATACATTCCCTCCATGCCATGATAAATCGCATTTTCAAGCAGCGGCTGAATGGATAATTTCGGACACAAGTATTTTAACAATGCCGGATCTGCCTCTATCTGAAATTCAAATTTATCCTTAAATCGGATATTCTGAATTGCGAGATAACTGGATGCATGTTCCAATTCTTTCTCCAACGGAATCATATCTTTTCCCTGACTTAGAGAGATACGGAAAAACTTTGCAAGCAGAGATACCATCTTTCCTGCCCCTTCATATTCCTCACTTCGTATCATCCAGATGATCGAGTCCAATGTGTTATACAGAAAATGTGGATTAATCTGAGACTGCAGCAACTTCTTCTCCATCTGCTGACGCTCGCGTTCGTTCCTTCGGATTTCTTCCATCTGTTCCTGCAGCTTATCTGCCATGATATTAAAATGTGCGCTGAGATTTTTCAGTTCTCCGATTCCCTCTTCTTTTGCCTTAATATCATAATTGCCTTTTCCAAATTCCTGCATCGTCTGAAGCAGACGATAAACCGGATCCGTAAAGCTTCTAAAAAGTAAAATATCCAGGAAAATTAATATCACGCCAACCAGCAGCAGAGTAAACCATGCAACATAGTGCAGATTATAACTTTCAAAATCCAGACTGGACATCGAGTTTACGAGTACCACATTCCATCCGGTATATCCAATCTGCTGGCGCTCAATCAGCCATTTTCCTCCGCTTTGCTCTTCTATTTTATAATTCTTACAGGCCATTGCCTCTTTCACCGTTTTTTCCTGATACATTTCCGAAGCGATCTCTTTTTCAAATGGATGATACAGTAATCGCCGGTTTGTATCCAGAAGGTAACAGTATGCCGATTTTTGACTCTTATAATGCAGCAATACCTCATCTATCGAATCCGTATAATACTCCAGAAGCAGTACTCCGGACTTCATATTGCCATTTTCCACATATTCTATGTAACGGCTGATTTCATAAACGTATCTTGCCTTGTCCGGTTGTACCAGTTTCTTCTCTCCGTAATGAATCGTCTCTATATTCTTTTGTGCATTTTGAAACCAGGCTTCCTGTTTTACCTCTGCTTTATTCCTGTCCGGTAATTTTTCCGAATGCCACAGACTGCTTCCATCTGCATCGTAAATTGCAGCGCTATAAAGCACCTCTGATTCCCGCACCATGCGTTGTTCCATTTCTCTTTGAAACATTTCTGTTGCCGTATCATAGGTCCGGATATCCTGATAATAAATCGAGTTGATCAGTTCATTGATATTCTCTATCTCCGCTTCTAAATCCTGGGCCAGCGTTTTTTTCTGTTTTGATACTTTCTCAATAGTATCTCTTTGAAAATATCCCGAAAAATAATGCGAAAATAAAAACATACAGCTTATAATACAGACCGCAATGGAAACAGACATCACGAACGGGAACACAATGCGGATACTTACTTTTTTATCCTTCATCCGCATCTCCCCCCTGTTTTCTGTATTTTACCGGAGACATTCCACAATTTTTCTTAAATACATAGCTGAAATAATTCGGCTCCGGATATCCCACCATATTTCCGATCACCTGACTCTTATAATCTGTCTGTAAAAGCAGTTTTTTCGCCTCTTCCATCCGACGTCCGGTCAGATAGTTCACAAATGTTCCACCTGTTTCCTGTTTGAAGATTTTCGAAAAATACGATGAACTGACATGAAGCTTTCCACACACGGTCTCTACACTTAAGTCAGGATCCGGAAACCTCTCTTCTACGATCTTGCGCGCATGTTCTGCCAGGATGACATTATTATCAATCTGTTTTTTCTGAATCAGCGACCGGATCAGTTCACAGTAATTGACCAGCCAGTGATCCAGCTCTTCCCCTGTACTTAACGAGAGAATCTTCACTGCCATTTTCTTCGTTCCTGCAAATTCCATATCCGATGTGATCTGATATTTTTTGTAAAATCTAGAGAATGAAAATGAAATTTCCAGGATCAGAACCTGATATTCGTTTAACGAATACTGTCTCCTATGAAGCCATGCAAGCAGACTTTCCACCTGACTTTTTAACTCTTCTTCCGTATAATGTGTGATATTTTTCCCTATATTCTCTACTTTTGTATTCCAGTCTTCTTTGACATCCTGCACCGGCATGATGTCATTATAATACGTATAACTTTCTTCTACCGTTACCAGATTGTAATCCAGTGCCTCAAGTGCCTGTTCATACAATGACGGCATATCCTCAATTTTCTCCCTGCTGACACTGATTCCGCAGGAAATCCTGCTTTGGAAAATACGTTCGATCAAAACAACTGCTTCATCAATCGTCCTTGTGATTCTTCCGACATCATGCTTTTTATTACTGCCCAGAATGAATATCTCATTATCACTCATACCAAATTCGTATACACGTGCGATCTTTTCCAATGCCTCTTTTATGGTCTGCTTCACTGCCAGTTCGCTCAGTACATCCTTTTCATCCCTTCTGCCCACTTTCATGGCAACAACCGAATATACTGCATCTGTAAATTCCAGCTTCAGATTATCAATCTGACTTTGCAACTCATTTTTATTCATTTTTTCTGTTACCAGGCGAGTAAAAAACTGTTGCCGCAAAAGCGGAAGGCTCTCCATATAGGCATGTTCCAACCGGGCACGGTTCATTTTTTCATTGTATTCTTTATCGAGTTCTTCGTGCATCTTCATAAGAAGATTCTGCATCTCCTCATAGTTGATGGGTTTCATAATATATTCCGATACCCCATAACTGATTGCGAGTCTTGCATATTCAAAATCATCCCATCCGGAGAATAAGATTACTTTCGTGTTCATATAATCCTCATGGATATGCTTTGCCAGTTCCAGTCCATCCATAAATGGCATCTTAATATCACTGATCACCAGATCCGGATGCACCTCTTCCATCAGTTCCAATGCTTCTTTCCCATTCTGTGCCACTCCGGCCACACGAAATCCAAGTTTTTCCCATTCAATTCCTTTTTTCATTCCATACAGGATCTGCTGTTCATCGTCTGCCAGAATAATACTAAATACCCTCACGGTTCCTCTCCATTTTCCAACTTATTTTTCATGTCTTTCTTCTGTTTCTTCTCAATCAATGTATTTATTTACTGTTGCTTTTGTAACCTGTTAAGTATTCTTAGATTATATAATGTACCTGCGTATACAGCAATAAGGCAAGCCGATTTTAATTTAAAATCCAGCTTGCCTTATGATTATGTATTTCGCCTTTTATGCTTCCTCTCCGGAGCCATTAATCTTAGCCACTACTTTTTTCATAAATTCATCGCTTAATTTATATTTGTTCTTATATACGATGTATGCCAGAATGACTCCGATTGTCGGTACGATACACATCAGTACACGGATAGAATTCTGTGTTGCCAGCGACTGTACTGCATTCGGTACATATCCGGTAAGTTCCAGTACAAATCCGATTGCCAGTGAAGTAAATGCTGCGGTCAGTTTTACGATCAGTGTCTGTAAAGAGAATACCACTCCTTCATTTCTCGTTCCAAGAACATACTCACCATAATCAACAACATCTGCAAGGAATACAGTCGCACATCCAAGTTCCAGACCAGTTCCTGTCTTAACGATCACACCTGCAACTGCTGTCAGCGCAATGTTATTCGGGCATGCAATACCAACGATCAGTAATAAGATCAACCCGATTGGCGGGAGTACACATGCCATCAGGAACGCTTTCTTTCTGGATAACACCTTTGTTACCTTCGGAAAGATCAGAAGTCCGACTACTTCTGCAACCGATGCACTGATCATAAATGCAGATAACATTCCCGCATTATTACATACATAACTGAAGTAATAAGTTGCAACTCCCATGATTGCCTGAATTGCCACGTTATATAAAAGAATCAGTAATACTGCCCATCTTAACTGATCATTCTTCTTAATGACAGTAAAGAGGTCTTTGAATTTCATCTTGTCCTTTTCCTCAACATCATGCTGGATCTTCGGCAGATTGATCACACATACAGCCATTGTAAAAATAAATGTTGCTGCAATGATCAGTGCAAATCTGTGATATCCTGTGTAATCACCACCAAGTCCTTTAATAATCTGCACACCGAAGCCTGCAATGATCAGTGACTGTCCGATACTTGCAAAAATTCTTGGCAATACCGATACTTTTTCACGTTCCTGTGGATCAGAAGTCAGATTCGGAATCACTGACCAGTATGGAATATCCATGATGGTATAAGTCATTCCCCATAAAATATATACAACCGTCGCAAAGACGCAAAGCTTCACACCTGTCAGATGAAAATCTGTAAATACAGTTACAAATACGAACGCATTGATCAGCGTTCCGATTACAAGCCACGGAACAAACTTTCCAAAACGGCTTCTCGTATTATCCACGATCATTCCCATGAACAGATCATTGAACGCATCCCAGATCTTCGCCACGAAGAACATCGTTCCAATAAACGCCGGTGCAACTTTAATGATATCTGTAAAATAGATCATCGAAAATGTTGCGATCATTCCATAAATCAAATCCTTACCCAATGCCCCAAATGCAAATGTATACTTTACTCTTCCGGGAATCTTTCCCTGGTATACTACACTGCTCTTACTGTTATTTCCCATTCCTCTTTACTCCTTTTTACATTTTTCTGCACAGCTCTTTAGCATGAATAAAGTTTAACATTTGGGAATGCATATGAACATTTGATATTCTATTCAAAAAATATGAATTTCTATTTGGTATCTACCGAACCTGCCACCGGCAACTTCTCTTGCATACTTTGATATCTACAGGACCTGCCACTGGCAGCTCCTTACGAATACATGGCAATAAAAACAGGGCAGCCTGCGAAAAGACTGCCCTGCATATAAATTGTATTTCCACCTTATTAAAAATTTCTATTTTTCATATCCGTTTGGATTCTGTGACTGCCATCTCCATGTATCGGCACACATCTCATCCAGCCCTTTTTCAGCCTTCCAGCCAAGCACTCTTGCTGCCTTGGCAGGATCTGCATAACACATCGCGATATCTCCGGCTCTTCTTGGTTTGATCTCATATGGAATCTCTTTTCCACATGCTTTGCCGAATGCTTTTACCATATCAAGCACGGAATATCCAACACCCGTTCCAAGATTGATCACATCAAGTCCCGGATTGCTGAAGATATAGTTAATTGCTTTTACGTGTCCTTTTGCAAGATCTACTACATGAATGTAGTCACGGACTCCGGTTCCGTCCGGTGTGTCATAGTCATCTCCGAATACGCCGAGTTTTTCAAGCTTTCCTACTGCCACCTGTGAAATATATGGCATCAGGTTGTTCGGGATTCCCTTCGGATCCTCTCCGATACGTCCACTTTCATGTGCTCCTACCGGGTTGAAATAGCGAAGAAGAATAACATTCATATCTGGATTGGCCTTCTGTACATCCGTCATGATCTGTTCCATCATGGATTTTGTCCATCCGTAAGGATTCGTGCACTGTCCCTTCGGGCACTCCTCTGTGATCGGCATCTCCTCCGGACTTCCGTATACAGTTGCAGATGAGCTGAATACGATATTCTTAACCCCTGTCTGTTTCATAACATCCATAAGTGTCAGGGTTCCTGTTATATTATTACGGTAATACTCTAATGGCTTCTGTACAGATTCTCCGACTGCCTTCAATGCTGCACAGTGAATCACCGCATCTACACCCTCTTTTTCCATCATTGCCTTCAATGCAGTTTCATCCATTACATCTCCTTCATAAAATGTAATGTGCTTTCCAGAAAGCTCTTCTACTCTCTTTAAAGATTCTTTTGACGAATTGCACAGATTGTCATATACAACAACTTCATATCCTTCATTCAAAAGTTCCAGTGCTGTGTGACTTCCGATATAACCGGCGCCTCCGGTGATTAATATTTTCTTTGTCATTACGATACCTCCTATTTTTACCTTTACTGCATATATCATTATAAGAATCTGTAATTTTCCTGTACATACAAAAAACTCTACAAAATATACACTTTTTTTCTTCTGGACATATCGTATTTTAATTATATCTATTTTTCCTTTTCCAGAATCCTCTGCATCTTCCCTTTGATCCTCTGAAGTGCATTATCAATCGTCTTCGGACTCCGGTTCAGAAGCTTTGCAATTGTCTTATAATCGGTCCCCATCAGGTGTAAATACAAGACTCTGCGTTCCAGTTCACTTAAATCCTTTTCCAGCCGTTCTTCCAGCGACTTTGCATGTTCCTGACTGACAAGCAGTTCTTCCGGATTTGTCTCATGTTCTGATTCCATCATATCGATCAGAGAACCTTCGCCATCTTCCCTTTCATACAAAGAAATGTAACTGTTAAGCGGGCTGTGTTTCTTTCTGTTCGAAGCTTCGATTGCCGAATAGAGCTGTCTCGTCACACACAGTCTTGCAAAACTGAAGAAAGAAGCTTCCTGATCCACATCATAATCCTGAACAGCTTTGAAAAGACCGATCATTCCTTCCTGGATCAGGTCGTCTGTCTCTCCGCCGAGCAGATACATTGCATTGGCTTCTTTTCTGACCAGATTCTTATATTTTTCCATCAGATAATCTATAATCCCGGTTTCTCCCATGCGGAGTCTGCGGATCAGTTCTTCGTCTGTTAATTTTTTATACTCTGTCATACTTTCCTCCGAAGTCCACATTTCACTCTATACTTATCTGCTTATGGCAATCGCCTGTACTTCACTTTCTTACTGCATCCGCTGTCTTACGATCTCATATGCCAGCACACCTGCTGCTACCGATGCATTCAGGGAATCGATGTCCCCCTTCATCGGGATTCTGGCGGTAAAATCGCAAGTGTCTTTGACCAGACGTCCCACGCCTTCGCCTTCATTACCGATTACCAGACCGATCGGCCCCTTCATATTGACATCATACATGACATCGCCGTCCATATCGGCACACACGAACCACAGACCCTTCTTCTTCAGATCTTCCATCGTCTTTACCAGATTCGTTACTTTTGCAACCGGCGTATAATTCAGCGCACCTGCGGAAGTTCTTGCCACAGTTGCCGTCAGTCCGACTGCACGTCTCTTCGGAATGATCACGCCATGTGCACCTGCCTGATTTGCGGTACGGATGATCGCACCAAGATTGTGCGGATCTTCGATATTATCCAAAATGATCAGGAACGGATCTTCCCCTTTTTCTTCTGCAAGCTTTAACATATCTTCTACTTCTGCATACTCATATGCGGCAACACTTGCGATCACACCCTGGTGTTTTCCGGTCTCTGACAACTGGTTTAAGCGATCCTTTTCCACAAAGTTCAGGATCGTGTCATGCTTTCTTGCCTCACGGATGATGGATCTGACTGCGCCGTCCTGACATCCGTCCAGTACATACAGCTTGTCTACCGGTTTTCCGGAACGAAATGCTTCCATGACGGCATTTCTTCCTTCTATGATATTTTCATTTTCTTTCTTATCATACGATTTTTTATCGTGCATCTTCTTATCATGTACATTCTTATCGTGACTCATATTCGACACTCCTTATTGTTCTTTGATACTGTCCAGACCTATTTTAACCAGTTCCAGCATTCTTTTCCACTCTTTTTTCAGATACAGATAACCAAGCAGGGCTTCGAATCCCGTCGCACGTCTGTAATCTGTGATCGACTGGTTCTTCGCCGGCGATACACTCTTGGCATTGCGGCCTCTTTTATAGATGGCATGCTCTTCTTCTGTCAGATGTTCCTGCATCGTACGCATCATTTTCGACTGTGCGGATGCCTGTACATAAGAGCTGGTCTTCTGGTGCAGTTTCTGTACCTGACGGTTTCCTTCATTGATCACCAGCGTTTTGATGATCAGATCATAAATGCAGTCTCCGATATATGCCAAAGTAAGAGGTGAATATTCTTTGATATCCACCTCTTTCATCTGGAAAATCTCCTGCATATAAGTGTCAAATTCCCACTCTACGCTCTTTTCCATTGTACTCCTTCTCTGGTATCCTTTAAGATGATACCCTTCTCTAACAGTTCATCACGGATTGCATCGGCTCTTGCAAAGTCTTTAGCCTTACGTGCTGCCTGACGCTCCTCGATCAGTTTCTCGATGTCTTCGTCCAGAATCTCTTCTTTCTTATCTACGATCAGTCCCAGAACTCCTGTTAACTTCACAAGCAGATCGAATAATTTCTGAAGATATTCTTTGGAACTTTCTGCATCGGTTGTTGTATTGATATATTTTACAAGGTCAAAGATTGCTGCAACGGCATCTGCTGTATTGAAGTCATCGTCCATTGCCTTTTCAAATCCTGCAACAAACTCTTCTGTTTTTGCAAAGTTTTCTGCTTCTGCATCTGTGATTGCTTCTGCTTTTGCATTTCCCATAAGGAACTTCAGATTATCTGCTGCATTTACGATACGCTCCAGACCATTCTTGGATGCTTCCATCAGATCTGCACTGAAATTCAGTGGGCTTCTGTAATGTGCACTCAGCATGAAGAAACGAAGTACCTGCAGATCGTACTGTTCGCTGATCTCACGTACGGTACGGAAGTTTCCGAGAGATTTACTCATCTTTCTGTTATCAATGTTCAGGAATGCATTGTGCATCCAGTATCTTGCAAATTCTTTGCCATTGGCAGCTTCGCTCTGTGCGATCTCATTTTCATGATGTGGGAATACAAGATCCTCGCCGCCGGCATGAATGTCGATCTGCTCGCCTAAGTATTTCTTAGACATCTCTGAGCACTCGATGTGCCATCCCGGACGTCCCTCGCTCCATGGAGACTCCCATGCTGGCTCTCCTTCTTTTTTCGGTTTCCAGAGCACGAAATCCAGTGGATCTTCTTTTTCATCTTCTCCTGATACCAGAAGGGAACGCTCACCGGAACGCAGATCATCCAGATTCTTGTGTGAAAGTTTACCGTAATCTTTGAACTTTCTTGTACTGTAATATACGGTACCGTTCTTCTCGTAAGCAAATCCTTTGTCAATCAGTGTCTGGATCATATCTACCATACCACAGATTTCTTCGGTTGCCAGAGGGTTCTTGGTTGCCGGCTTGATGTTCATACCATCCATATCTTTTTTGCACTCTGCAATGTAACGTTTGGAAATCTCGTCGGCTGTTACGCCTTCTTCAATGGCTTTCTTGATAATCTTGTCATCTACATCCGTAAAGTTTGATACGTAATTTACATCATATCCTTTATATTCAAAATATCTTCTTACAGTGTCGAATACGATCATCGGTCTTGCATTACCGATGTGGATGAAATTGTATACGGTAGGTCCGCATACATACATCTTTACCTTTCCTTCTTCCAAAGGTACAAATTCTTCTTTTTTCTTTGTCATTGTATTAAATATCTTCATTTTCTGATATTTCCTCCTTTTTTTCTTCCGGTATCGGATTCTCTTTTAAGCACTGCATACATTTTTCCATCTCCTGGATCTGTCTGTGCATTCTTAAATTATCTTCCTGCAGGGCTCTGATATCATTTTCAATTGGATCCGGCAGATGTACCTGATCCATGTCGAGTCTCGGTATCTTCTCATCATTCATTTTAACAACTCTGCCCGGCACACCTACGACCGTACAGTTCGGCGGTACCTCTTTTAATACGACAGATCCTGCCCCGATCTTGGAATTTTCTCCAATGGTAAAAGAACCAAGTACTTTTGCCCCTGCGCTGACCATGACATTATCTTCTAACGTCGGATGTCTCTTTCCCTGTTCCTTTCCGGTTCCTCCAAGTGTGACTCCCTGGTACAGCGTGATATTATCTCCAAGTTCTGCGGTCTCACCAATGATCACTCCGCTTCCGTGGTCGATGAATAATCCTTTTCCTATCGTCGCTCCCGGATGGATTTCAATCCCGGTCTTTCTTGCTGCCCGTTGCGATACCCATCTTGCAAGGAAATAATGTTTCTTCAGATAGAGCTTATGTGCGATTCTGTAATGAAGAATCGCTTTAAAGCTGGAATACAGAAACACTTCCATATTTGACTTAATTGCGGGATCCCGCTCCCGTATTACCTGGATTTCTTCATTGACATATGATATGATGCCCATCTATGATCTCTCCTTTTTATAAGTTTACCGCCCAACCTGCATGCTTTAACATACAAGAAACAAAAAAACTTCGTCTCCTGCTTTACACAAGAGACGAAGTATATCCGCGGTTCCACTCTTTTTAAAGAATACAGTTATATTACCCGTATCCTTCCCTCAGTACACGTAACGTGTGTAATCCCGGATCCGGCTATGACACTTTTCATCTTTTTCACCGGACCGACTCCCGGACGCACTTCACAAAAGCTGTAATCCAAAACTGCTTTCAGCCGGTGACAGTTTCTCTCTTTCGACACATCGCATCTGCTACTCTTTCCGTTCAAAGTCTTTCTCATATAGAATATATATTATGCGATATCATCCTTTTTGTCAACCAGTTTCCAGCGAATCTCCGCTTTAAAAAGATCCGCCTCCGTCTCGATCCAGAATTTTCCTTTCTGAATCTCCACGAAACTTTTGACGATTGCAAGTCCAAGTCCAGATCCTTCGGTATTTCTTGACGAATCCCCTCTGACAAAACGTTCCGTGATCTCCTCTGGGTTAAATGTAAGCTCGTTTGCCGATACATTTTTCATCTGGAACACCGCATCCCCGTCTTCTGCCGCAATTTTCACATATACCCTCGTATGAGGCATTGCGTATTTTGCTGCATTTCCAATCAGATTTTCAAAGATCCTGTATGTCTTCTGTCCGTCCAGTGCCACGATCACTTTATCCTCCGGAATATCCAGCCGGAAGTCCAGATTCGCTTCCGTGATCTTTTCTTCCATTTCCAGCTTCACCTGTTTGAACAGATTCACAATGTCAATGTTGGCAATGTTCAGATTCACGGATTTGCTGCTTGCTTTACTGATCTCAAACAAATCTTCAATCAATGCTTTCAGTCTGAGAGACTTTCTATCCAGCACATCGATATATTCCTTCTGTCTCTCCGGATCCTGTTCAATCTTCAGAAGATTCACATAGGTGATGATCGCCGTCAGCGGCGTCTTAAGGTCATGCGAGACATTCGTTACCAGTTCAGTCTTCATACGCTGGCTTTTTACTTCCTCATCTACCGCCTTCTTGAATCCGCTCTGGATCTTCTCGATTTCTTCTTTAAATGGCTCGAATACACCCAGATTCTCATCGATTTCTACATCCAGATTGCCATCTGCGATCTCATTTGTCGCTTCCAGAAGTCTGTGATAATTCCGTTTCACCTCATTAAAATATTTTTTTAAAACAAAGTACAGGATTGCAGAATAAATGATCAGTGCCATAATTCCATATACCCAGACACTCGTCACAGCAAGGATGATAAAGTTCACCAGTACGATCCGCAGGATTGCCTTACTTCCTTTATCGGTAAAATCAATGTCTGTAACAATCTCATATACTCTGTTGGCCAGTTTTTTCACCTTCCGGTACAGTCTCCCACCGTCCCGTCCGACTCTTTCTGCGGCCGCCGGAGCTTCTTCCCTCAGCGCCTTCCACAGCCGCCATACCAGCGTCCGTTCCGTGACATACTTTCTGAGCCCAATCTTCTGAACCGCACTGATACACGTTGTCACCCAGTATGTGACCGCAAATACACCGACCCAGATTGCAAAATCCATTGGCTGCGGCAAGCCTTCTTCTCTGGTTATGATCCAATTCAGTTTATCATCCAGAATCCCAAGAGTAATTGACGCAACAACAAAAACAACCTCGAATGGCTGCCGGAAGATCTTTCCGTCACCAATTTTCAGTGTCTCGCTCTGTGCAAAAATCCATGCCGCCACGCATACTGCTGCCATGCAGGCAAGCATCATATACCATGCATCATTCGGAGCTTCATCCCCGAACCAGTACCATTGATTCAGATACTGTTCAATGCTGCTTTTCTTCATTCCGTAGATGTATGTGCGGTTTTTCGGCGTCTTCAGTTCTCCATGCGTAGCGTCCTCAACCGTCTCGCTCCAGTTGTCAATGATCTTTCTGAGAACAATACTCTGCGCTGTCTTTTCGCCGCTCTTTACAACTTTCACATCCGGGTTGCCATGCTCATCGTAAGTCAGCACCATACCAAATGCATATTCTTTAAAGCTGTCATCTGTCAGACCATTTCCGGTATTCGCCGTACTTCGTCCCAGAACCGTTCCCGATCCATCCTCGATCCGGTAATCCAGATAAGGATATAATGCTTCATAATCCTCCATCCACACATCTGCCACATCATTGATCTCATCCTGTGACATCTTGGCTTCTCCTGTCTTGGATGATATCTCCTGATTATAAAGGATATAACTGAATTCCAGAAAGCTTTCCAGATATTCCCTGTCCGAAAGCGACGTCGTATAAGTCTTCTGTGCTTCCTCGACCGCTTTTTCATAAATCACATCATAATTATACAGCATGACATATGCTGCACTTAATATTGTTACAATTATCAGAAAAATTCCCAGTTTACGCCTGCTTTTCAATTTTGTATCCAACGCCCCACACCACCTTTAAGTATTTTGGTTCTCTTGGATTTACTTCTATCTTTTCACGGATATTTCTGACGTGCACCATAATCGTATCGGTGTTGATCGCACGTTCATTCCATACCCGCTCATAGATCTCCTCCGCAGAGAACACCCGTCCCGGATTCTTCATCAGAAGCAGCAGGATCTTGTACTCGATCGGAGTCATCTTTACCGGTTCGCCGTCAACGGTCACTTCTACATTATCCTCATTGATCTCCAGTCCGCCGATCGTATGGATTCTGGAATTTTCTTCTTTATCTCCCAGCCTTTCCATAAAACGGCGGTATCTGCGAAGCTGTGAGTTGACTCTGGCGAGCAGTTCCATCGGGGTAAATGGTTTCGTTACGTAATCATCGGCTCCCATATTCAGTCCCATGATCTTATCCACTTCTTCTGATTTTGCGGAAAGAAAGATCACCGGGAAATCATATTTTTCCCTGAGCTTTACCACCATAGAGATTCCGTCCATCCTCGGCATCATGATGTCCACAATTGCCAGATGGATGTCTTCTTTTTCAATGACTTCCAGTCCTTCTACACCGTCAGCTGCCTGGAATACTTCATACCCCTGACTTTTCAGATATATCTCTACACCTTCTCTGATCTCCTTGTCGTCTTCTACAACCAGTACATGATTCATCTCCATCTTATTTTTCATCCTTTTTCCTAATTCCAGCTGTTTCCTCTGTTGTTATTATATTACCCGGCATTTCTTAAGGGGGACTTCAGAAAATTCTAAAGAAAAACGAAAGACACTTCCTTTTTTACACTGTCTCGTTCAGATAAACCCTTGACAATGGTATGATCTTACCAAGTTCTTCTTTCATACGTTCCGACATGACTGCATCACCATCCGCACAGATTTCTTCTGCAGTCTTTACACCGAATACAAGGCTTGCAAGTGCTCCCACTGTGATCGTTCCTTCACTGTTCTCCGGCTTTCCATCCATCAGCATCACACCCGAGAATTCTGTTCCCGTGATCATCACACAACGATTGTTCTCTTCGATAATTGGATCCGTTACAGTAAAGCATGTACCCATAAATGATTGCAGGCGCAATGACATCAGCATTCTTCTGACATCTACGATACGGATCATGATCTTTGGTTTGCCGCCGTCTACCTCTTCCGCTTCTGCCGCGATCTTGATATCTGTAATTTTACCGTCTTTTTTGTAAATCTTTAATATTCCGCCATCACTTGCATATTCCTTGATCAGGCGTTCATAATACGCTGTGCTTCGTTTTGCATAAACCTGATATGACTGTGTCAGTTGTGCTTCCATATAAGCCGCCATCTCTTCTGCATCCGCATTCACTGCATCCGTTATGACCACGCCTTCTTCTGTTTCCTCCTCCGGATCATAATATGACCGGTTCTGTTCACATACCGTTCGGAAATCAAAGGGCAGATAAATGCTCTCTGATGCAGGCATCAGGAATGTAAACGTCTCTCCGTCTGCGTACATATCATTCAATGCCTGTTTCAACAATCCTGCCATATATCCACGTTTCCTGTAAGATTCTCTCGTTGCAACGGCGACGATATAATTCACATCTTTTTTACTGCCGTTCACCGCGAGTTCATATGGATTCAGATGCAGCATGGCCTGTATTTCTCCGTCCTCTTCTACTGCATAAATCTGATTGTCTTTTAGTTTTTCTTCATAATAATAATCAACAAAACTTTTGCTGTCTTCTGAAAACACTTCTTCATACAGCTTTTTCGTATTCTGTTTTTCTTCTGTTCCCAGCTTTCTTATCTCCATTTTGTTTTTCCCTTTTTCTCTTATTTTTCTATCTGCTTCTGTGCATTTGCTGTCTATCCGCCTGCTTTTATCATTTTTGCGTTATCTAACTTTCCTGCACTTTCATACATCCGCCACAGCCGGCACATCCACCTTCTGAAGGTCCGACTCTGTAACTGTAATTAGCGATCGTATCCAGACTTGCAATTGCCTGTGAAGAAATCCCTTCTCCCGTTCCAGTAAAACCAAGTCCTTCTTCTGTCGTTGCCTTGATATTCACCTGATCCACCTCGATATGCAGTGCCTCTGCCACATTTTTCCGCATCTGTTCAATGTGCGGCGCCATCTTCGGCCGCTGTGCAATGATCGTTGCATCGATATTACCGATCACATATAATTTCTCGTCGATCATTCTTCCCACTTCTTCCAAAAGCCTGATACTGGACGCACCTTTGTACGCCGGATCTGTATCCGGAAAATGCTTTCCTATATCACCAAGCGCTGCAGCCCCCAAAAGCGCATCCATGATTGCATGTAATAATACATCTGCATCCGAATGACCAAGAAGTCCCTTCTCGTAAGGGATCTTCACCCCACCAAGGATCAGATCTCTTCCTTCTACTAACTTGTGTACATCATATCCCATACCTACGCGCATATATTCTCCTCCTTATTTTTGTTTATCTTTTTGTTAATCTTTTATCTCACTAGTTTGTCATTTTCTGGCGTAGCGCTTTCTTCTGTTTCTTCCATCGGTTCTTCTGATTCATTTTCTTCTGTTGCTTTTACTTCTTCCGTCTCATTCTCAGATTCATTCATACGGCCCCTAATGCTGTCGTCCCGGTATTCCTTTTTCACCATCTTGATTCCGGATCCTACCAGCCAGTAAAGACCAATCAATGCGAATATTACGCCTGCCGCTATATAAAGTATATAATTCTCCGGTCTATCCGCAAGTGAACTGTTGATCAGCTTTTCTCCTAAATATATTACATATGCACCCGCAACAATGCGAATGAATAAACTACTCTTTGGTACCATCTTCGTTAACCTCCTGTTCTTACCATATCTGTAGAATCCGCCAAAGCATCCGCAATGAACTGGCAGTGACAGTTCCTGCAGGCAGCAGTTTCTTTCGAACGCATGGCGATGTAAAATATTATAAACGATTTTACTTTTCTTGTATACTTTGTTAGGTAAATTGGGCATAAAAAAAGAACCGGATTCTTTTCCGACTCTCTTGCTGTGTATACCAATATACTTAGAACCTGCCACCTCCGAAAGCTGTCACTGGCAACTTTTACAGATGTATGGCAAAAAAAATAGCGGGAACTGGATTTGAACCAGCGACACCACGGGTATGAACCGTGTGCTCTAGCCAACTGAGCTATCCCGCCATAATGAGTAGCGGGAACTGGATTTGAACCAGCGACACCACGGGTATGAACCGTGTGCTCTAGCCAACTGAGCTATCCCGCCACAATCAATTTAGAAAATGTATGGGACCAATAGGGCTCGAACCTATGACCCTCTGCTTGTAAGGCAGATGCTCTCCCAGCTGAGCTATGATCCCATATATTTTGTCGTCTCTCTCGAACCGACTTCGTTAGTATAGCATTGGTTTCGTGGAAAGTCAACACCTTTTTTCAAATTTTTTAAATAATTTCTACAATTGATATTTAATTTATTAACTGGGTTGACCTCTCGGTCCTTGAAGAACGCAGTATAAGGCACTTAATTCTTCAGGCATCCGATACCCACGGAATAAAAGTCGGGTATCCTTTCCAGTGAATGTGGAGAAGGTGTTGGTAATACTTAAGGGGCAAAATTCTGCGTTAGGTATTCAAAATTTGACTGTTTGAGGCGTATGCCGAGTTTCAAATTTTGAATGCCTGCTTTTAGCAGAATTTTGCCCCTTTAGTATTACCCGCCGACGGAACCTGAACAGGAAAGGATTCCTAACTTTTATTCCGGTCCGAGTAGCCGTCGCCTGATAAATTAAATACCAATTCTATACGATTCCCTGAGCTGTCATAGCATCTACAACTTTTTCAAATCCTGCAATGTTAGCTCCGGCAACATAGTTACCTTCCATTCCGTAACGTTTTGCAGCATCGTCCATGTTGTGGCAGATGTTTACCATGATGTTCTTCAGTTTTGCATCTACTTCTTCAAATGTCCAGCTAAGTCTCTCGCTGTTCTGTGACATTTCAAGTGCAGATGTAGCAACACCACCAGCGTTTGCAGCTTTACCAGGTGCAAAGATCACACCATTCTCCTGCAGATACTGTGTTGCTTCTAATGTAGTAGGCATGTTAGCACCTTCGCATACAGCTACGCATCCGTTAGCAACTAACTGTTTTGCATCTTCAAGGTGAAGTTCGTTCTGTGTAGCACATGGAAGAGCAAGGTCAACCTTAACAGACCATACACCGCGTCCTTCATGATATTCTGAATTAGGACGGTAGTTCTTGTACTCTGTCAGTCTTGCACGTTTTACTTCTTTGATTTCTTTTAATGCTGCAACGTCGATTCCGTCCGGATCATATACCCATCCTGTAGAATCACTTGCTGTTACAACTTTAGCTCCAAGCTGCTGAGCTTTCTGGATTGCATAGATTGCAACGTTACCAGCTCCGGAAACTGCAACTGTCATTCCCTTGATGTCTTTTCCGTTGATCTTTAATAATTCTTCTGTTAAATAGAGAAGTCCATATCCTGTAGCTTCTGTTCTTGCTAAAGATCCGCCGTAGCTTAATCCTTTTCCTGTCAGAACACCTTCATACAGGCCTCTGATTCTCTTGTACTGACCGAACATGTAACCAATCTCTCTTGCACCTGTTCCGATGTCTCCTGCAGGAACATCTGTGTCAGCTCCGATATATTTGCAAAGTTCTGTCATAAAGCTCTGGCAGAATGCCATTACTTCTCTGTCTGATTTTCCCTTAGGATCGAAGTCAGAACCACCTTTACCTCCGCCGATTGGAAGTCCTGTCAGTGAGTTCTTGAAGATCTGCTCAAATCCAAGGAATTTGATGATACCAAGGTTTACAGATGGGTGCAGACGTAATCCTCCTTTGTATGGTCCGATTGCGCTGTTAAACTGTACACGGTATCCTGTATTAACCTGAACCTGTCCTTTATCGTCTACCCATGGAACACGGAATTTGATCTGTCTTTCAGGTTCAACAAGTCTTTCAAGAAGAGCGTCTTTTCTGAATTTCTCCTCGTTAGCCTCTACAACAACTCTTAATGACTCTAATACCTCTTTTACTGCCTGGTGGAATTCTGGCTCTGCAGGATTCTTAGCTACTACTTTCTCCAGTACTTCATCAACATATGACATAGCTTTCTACCTCCTAAAATAATATACGTATCCTTTTCAAAAGCGTCCCTGTCCAACAATTTGTCCAAATGCTGCGATCCAGCCGCCGGCTGTTTTTTCTACACGCTTTGGAATAAAAAAGCAGATGACTTACGCCATCTGTTTTTCTCTGACGCCTTTGTCCTTTACTATTGTAAAGCAAACAAGTGTATCTGGCAAGATTTTTTTTACAGTTTTTATTATTTTTTGCAACTTTTTACAAAACCCTTGCAGATTTTGCAAGGGTTTTGTGCTTTTTCTCATGTTTTATTCATTTTTATGAAACAGATTGTGCTCTAAATTGCATTTATTATAACACAAGGATGCCAATTTTCATCTCATTACCGGAAGTCTCAGACACCTGAACATTCATTATTTGAAGTATTTTACTCCTGATTCGAAGATCTTCATATCCTGTTCTCCGTAAATGTTCATTGCCACACTTCTGTTTCTTCTTTCTGAATGCGCCATCTTACCAAGTACACGTCCGTCCGGGCTTGTAATACCTTCGATCGCACAGTAAGAACCGTTGACATTCCATTCTTCGTTCATTGTGATATTTCCTTCCGGATCACAGTACTGTGTTGCAACCTGGCCATTTGCGAATAACTTGTCCAGCCATTCTTTATTTGCAACAAATCTTCCTTCACCATGAGATGCAGGGTTGGTGTATACTCCGCCAAGTTCTGCTTCTCTGAGCCATGGAGATTTGTTCGTTACTACTTTTGTATAGACCATCTTGGAGATATGGCGGCCGATCGTGTTGTATGTAAGTGTCGGTGAATCCGGCTGCTGTCCTGTAATCTCTCCGTTTGGTACCAGACCAAGCTTGATCAGAGCCTGGAATCCGTTACAGATACCAAGTGCCAGTCCGTCACGCTCATTCAATAATTTTTCTACCGCTTCTTTCATCTTCGCATTCTTAAATGCTGTTGCGAAGAATTTTGCTGATCCGTCCGGTTCGTCACCTGCACTGAATCCACCTGGGAACATGATGATCTGTGACTGTTCGATCGCTTTTTCAAATACTTCTACAGAATCAACGATATCAGATGCACTCATATTTCTGAATACTTTTGTGATCACCTTTGCTCCTGCTCTTTCGAATGCTTTCGCACTGTCATATTCACAGTTTGTTCCAGGCATTACCGGGATAAATACGGTCGGCTGAGCGATCTTGTGGTCACAGATATAAATATCAGATGTATCATATAATCCTGTCTCCACCTTCGCATCCTGTCCTTCCGCTCCGGAATTGGTCGGGAATACTTTTTCCAGTGTTTCTTCCCATGCAGATACTGCTTCGTCTAACGCAATCTTCACATCGTTATATTCAATAGCTGCGCTGTCTGTTACTTCACCAATTACAGTATAAGTAATTCCAAGTTCAGATACCTTATCAGCCGGTACTTCTGCGATGATATCTCCGAATGCCGGTGCAAATAAGTCTCTTGCGTCTACATCGTGCTCGATCTTCACACCCATGCCGTTACCGAATGCCATCTTGCTGACTGCTGCCGCAATACCATGTCTGTCCAGTGCATAAGCTGCTACGATCTTACCGCTGTGGATATCTTCTGTAAATTTACCGTACTGATCCATAACTTTCTCGTATACAGGAATGTCGTAATTATCTGTCTCAATACGAAGCCATACCAGTTTATCTCCGGCTTTCTTAAGTTCCGGTGTGATAATGTCTTTCTCTTTTGCAATGTCTACTGCGAAAGATACCAGTGTCGGTGGTACATCGATGTCTTCGAATGTTCCTGACATACTGTCCTTTCCACCGATGGATGGAAGTCCGTATCCAAGCTGTGCACTGTAAGCTCCGAGAAGAGCTGCGAACGGCTGACTCCATCTGTGTGGATCTTCTGTCATACGACGGAAATATTCCTGGAATGTGAAACGGATCTTGCTGTAATCGCCACCTGCTGCAACGATCTTTGCGATAGACTCTGTCACTGCATAGATTGCTCCGTGATATGGGCTCCATGTTGACAGATATGGATCAAATCCGTAACTCATCATACTTACGGTATCGCAGTCTCCTGTTAATACCGGAAGCTTGGCAACCATTGCCTGCGTCTCTGTCTTCTGATATTTTCCACCATGCGGCATGAATACAGAAGCTGCTCCGATGGATCCGTCGAACATTTCTACCAGACCTTTCTGTGAGCATACATTCAGGTCTTTTAACATATCAAGCCATTTTTCTCTTACGTCTTTTACTTCTTCTCTTACGAGGATGCTGTCTTTTCTGTTCGGGATATCAACCGCTACGGTTGTCTCCTGGTGTGCTCCGTTGGTATCAAGGAATGCACGTGAAAGATTTACGATCTCTTTTCCTCTCCATGAAAGGACCAGTCTTGGATCTTCTGTTACGACAGCCACCTTTGTTGCTTCCAGGTTCTCTTCGGATGCATATTTCATAAATTCATCTACATCTTTTGGATCTACAACAACTGCCATACGTTCCTGTGATTCAGAGATTGCAATCTCTGTTCCGTCAAGGCCGGCATATTTCTTAGGTACTTTATCAAGGTCGATCTGAAGTCCGTCTGCAAGTTCTCCGATAGCAACAGATACTCCGCCTGCTCCGAAGTCGTTACATTTTTTGATCAGCTTGCTGACTTCTTCTCTTCTGAATAATCTCTGGATCTTTCTTTCTGTAGGTGCATTACCTTTCTGTACTTCTGCTCCACAGGTCTCGATAGACTCTTCTGTATGTACTTTGGAAGATCCGGTTGCTCCACCGCATCCGTCACGTCCGGTACGTCCGCCGAGAAGGATAATGATATCTCCAGGATCTGAAGTTTCTCTGATGACTGCACGTCTTGGTGCTGCCCCGAGTACTGCTCCGATCTCCATACGTTTTGCAACATAATTCGGATGATAGACTTCTTTTACTGCTCCGGTTGCCAGTCCAATCTGGTTACCATAAGAGCTGTATCCGTGTGCTGCTTCTCTAACCAGTTTCTTCTGTGGAAGCTTTCCTTTTAATGTATCTTTTACAGATACGGTTGGATCAGCGGCTCCTGTAACACGCATTGCCTGGTATACATATGTACGTCCTGACAGTGGGTCACGGATGGCTCCTCCGAGGCAGGTAGCAGCTCCACCAAATGGCTCGATCTCTGTCGGATGGTTATGTGTCTCGTTCTTGAAGTTCACAAGCCACTCTTCTTCCACACCGTCTACTTCGATCGGCACAACGATACTGCATGCATTGATCTCATCGGATTCTTCCTGATCCTGTAATTTTCCTTCACGTTTTAATTTTCTCATTGCCATCAGTGCAAGATCCATCAGGCAGACAAATTTGTCTTCTCTTCCTTTGAAGATCTCGCTGTGATCAGCGATGTACTGTTTGTAAGTCTCTTCCATCGGCTCTCTGTAATCGCCGTCGCCGAATGAAACGTCTGTAAGTTCTGTCGAGAATGTTGTATGACGGCAGTGATCTGACCAGTATGTATCCAGAACGCGGATCTCTGTCATGGAAGGATCTCTGTCTTCTTCTGATTTAAAATAATTCTGGATATGCTGGAAGTCCTTAAATGTCATGGCAAGTCCGAGAGAATCATATAATTCTTTTAACTTCCTTTCTTCCATATCTTTGAATCCGTCAAAGATTTTTACATCTGCCGGCTCATCAAATACGGTAACTAATGTCTCCGGCTTTTCGCCCTGTGCTTCTCTGGAATCTACAGGGTTGATGCAGTGTTCTTTGATTGCTTCAAATTCTTCATCTGATAAGCTGCCTTCTCCTCCATGGATCACATAAGTTGTCGCGGTACGGATGACCGGCTGCTCGTCTTCTTTGATGAACTGAATACACTGAACAGCGGAATCCGCTCTCTGGTCAAACTGTCCCGGAAGAAATTCTACAGAAAAGATTCTGCTTCCTTCTTCTGCCGGAAATTCTTCTTTATATAATGTATCTACAGGTGGTTCAGAAAAGATGCCATTACATGCTTTCTCAAATGTCTCATCGGATACATTTTCCACATCGTAGCGAATCAGTACACGAACACTGTCCACGTCTTTGATTCCAAGATAGCTGCGGATCTCAGTCTTAAGCTCCTTGGCCTGTACATCAAATCCTGATTTTTTCTCCACGTACACTCTTTTTACATTGCTCATAAGTAATCCTCCATAAATGAATTTTTACACATTTTCTATTGTTAGTATAACACAACAATCATTATTTAATACAATTAATATATCTAAACACTTTTATAATCTGTACTTATTAATCCTTTATCATTTTCATTCCCATCAATCCATTTTTACAGATTTACGATTCCTCTGGCTTTTTATAATATTTTTTAATAACGAACAATACGATCCATATCACTACCAGCACCGCTCCAAATACCTCACTGATACGGATCACCATATCAGAAAAGAATCCTTCCGGCAGCATCCGGATCATATAATCAGTCTCCGGATTGAATATCCATAGATTATTGGTAAAAAACAGTTTATGAAAAATCGTAAAACACGTCGTAAAATCTATACTGAAAGCAATGCCAAGCAGTACACCTATGACCAGCCATACACCAAGTGCAATCGAATATGCCCTGCAAAAAAGTCTCTTCCAGTCTTTTTCCCGCTTTTTAAACATCATCAGTATGGCTGCAGCTACAATCAGGCAAACTCCCCCGACCTTAATACCTCCCAGGAATAGATTCCTGACATCTCGCATATGCAGCCGGTCTCTTTCATTGAAGAAATCCTGCTCTTTTCCTTCCACCGTTGTTACAACTGACAGCTTCTCTTCTTTTCCGATCAGATAGTTCATCATATGTTCTGTCACGTACATGACATGGTCGATGTTCATATCCAGATCTTCTGTCACTTCATATTTCTGGTATTCTTTTTTGTAAAATCCATAATGACTGTCTCCATATACTGCCGCCCAGATACTGAATGCAAGTGCTGCGATCACTGCACACATCATGGCCACAACCGATATGAGCGTTGTTAATTTCTTCAAGTTTTTTTCCTCCTGTTCTTCATTATTATAACACTTCTATTGTAAATACGGTTGTAATTTTCTTTCATTTCACTTATAATACAGTTAAGATTCATTAGGAGGACTTATCATGGATATTAACTATGAGTTATATAAAGTATTTTACTATGTAGCTTCCACCTTAAGCTTTTCGGAAGCTTCCAAGCAGTTGTTTATCTCGCAGTCGGCTGTCAGCCAGTCGATCAAGGCATTGGAGAAAAAGCTGGATCAGACCTTATTCATCCGAAGCACCAAGAAAGTACGTCTTACTACCGAAGGAGAGATTCTTCTGCGCCATATCGAACCGGCGATCAGCCTGATCAAGCGTGGGGAAAGCCAGCTTCTCGATGTCGGCGCACGCGGAGGACAGCTTCACATCGGAGCCAGTGATACGATCTGCCGTTATTTCCTGGTGCCTTATCTGGAACGCTTCCACCGGGAATTTCCGGGAGCGCATATCAAGGTTACGAATGCGACATCGATCCGCTGCGTAGAACTCCTGGAGACCGGGCAGGTGGATCTGATCGTTGTCAATTCACCGAATTCCTATCTCGGAAATGTTCCGAATGTGAAAAAGATCAAAGATTTCCAGGATGTGTTCATTGCCAATGAAGCATTTAAAGAATTAAAAGGAAAGAAGGTTTCTTTCAAAGAACTTCTGGACTACCCGATCCTTATGCTGGACAGAAAGAGTACAACCAGTGAATATCTGCACAACCTGTTTCTTCAGAATCAGCTGGATCTGGTTCCGGAGATCGAACTCAGCAGTAATGACCTTCTGATCGACCTTGCCCGCATCGGACTTGGAATCGCATTTATTCCGGATTTCTGTCTTTCCCAGACAGCCGATTCGGATTCTCTGTTCATTGTTGAGACGAAGGAATCGCTTCCGGAACGCGAACTTGTCATTGCGCATAACGAGAAGGTTCCGGTATCCAAAGCCGCACAGGAGTTTTTATCTTATTTTTAATATGTTTACAAACTCTTTTTCCTGCCAAAGTATCCCTGGAGAACTACCGGTGGCAGCTACTTTTATTTACTTTCGTATAAAATACCATGTGGCATATGTCCCTCATGGTATTTTTTTCTATCATATTGTTCTATAATATATTTTTCTATAAATAATATTTTTCTGATTCTGCTTACCTCTTATCCATCTGTTCTTCCTTCCAGAACCCTGCTATCTTTTCTTCGATATTTTCACTGTTACAGATCTGGAAATCATTCCACTCCCTCGGAAACACCTCCTGGCACCGCTGGTCCATAAAACGTTCATCCAAAAGTGCAATCACCCCTCTGTCCTGATCAGTCCGGATGACTCGTCCTGCCGACTGTAGCACCTTATTCATGCCCGGATACAAATAAGCATAATCGAATCCATTCAGATTCTTCCGGTCAAAATAATACTTTAAAAGTTCCCGTTCCAGACACACCTGCGGAAGTCCTGTCCCGATGATCATTGCCCCGATCAGTTTATCTTCCGTCAGATCAATTCCTTCTGAAAAAATACCACCCATCACACAGAAGCCGATCAGGCTGTGTGCTCTTTCCTGTTCGAATTTTTTCAGGAATTCTTCCCGTTCCTGCTCCGTCATATATTGGGACTGTACTGCAACTTCAATCTGTTCCTGCGGCAGTTCCATGAATGTTTCCCACACTTCTTCCAGAAATCGGTAAGACGGGAAAAAGGCAAGATAATTTCCTGTTCTTCCTTTTATCACACGCATCATATATTCTGCATACTTACGGTACATCTCCGGTCCGCGTCTGGTATACTTCGTGCTGACATCATTTCCCAGAAGCAGTAATCTTTTGCTTTGTTCAAATGGAGATTCTGCATAGATCGCATAATCATCCTTTGCCGCAGATAACAGTTTCTTATAATAATTGATTGGAAGAAATGTTGCCGAAAATAATATCGTACTATTTCCTTTTCCCATATATTCCTGCAGGCATCCCGCCGGATTGACACAGAACAGATGCAGGTAAAACTTTCCTTCTTCACTTAGTTCTGAATAAATCAGATAATTTTCATCCAGCCGGTCATGAATATATATGAAATTACGGATACCAAAGTAAAACTCCAGTACCCCTTTCCGTATTACTTCATCTTTACAGTCTTCTATAAACTCTTCCAGCTTTGTCATCAAAGACAATAGCTTAATATACACATGTGACACACTATTCAGTATCTGGCAGCCGTCACATTCTCTTTTTAACTCCAGAAGCTGCTTATTGCAGTTCTCCAACGCCGAGACAAGTTTCGGTTCTCCGTATTTTACCAGCTTTTTGATTTTCAGAAAATCTTCCTTGCAAATACTGGTGCTGTACATGGTTCTCCCACGTTCGACCAGATTGTGTGCCTCATCGATCAGAAACAGATATTCTCCTTTGACGCCGTCTCCGAAAAAGCGTTTCAGATGTGCATTCGGATCAAAGACGTAATTATAATCACATATAACCGCATCTACCCACTGCGATACATCCAGTGCCATTTCAAACGGACACACATTCCATTTCCTTGCCTGTTCTTCCAGTACTTCCCGGCTCATCTCATCTGTCGATGTGAGCAGTTCATAAACAGCAGCATTTACACGGTCAAAATGTCCTTTGGCATATGGACATGCATCCGGATTACAGATAGTTTCCTCACAGAAACAGATCTTTTCTTTTGCCGTCAATGTGATGACTTTCATCTTCAGATCCTGCTTCCTCAGGATCTCGAATGCCTGACTTGCCACCGTTCTGGTGATTGTCTTCGCCGTCAGATAAAAGATCTTTTCTCCCAGTTCTTCCCCGACTGCTTTCACCGCCGGAAATACGGCCGCCATTGTCTTGCCGACTCCGGTCGGTGCCTGAATAAATAATTTCTTTTTTCTCAAAATTGTCCTGTATACCGACGCAACCAGTTTCTTCTGTCCGTCTCTATATTCGAATGGGAATTCCACTGTTTTGATTGAAGCATTTCTCTTGGCTCTCCATTCCATCTGGTATCTTGCCCATTTTTCATATTCTGATACAAGTTCTTCGAACCATTTCTTAAGTTCTGCCCGGGTATATACCTCCTGGAATCTCCGGATTTCTTCGGTATCTAAATTACAATACGTCATCTGTACTCCGATTTCTTCCAGATTTTTCTGTTCTGCATAGATATAGGCATAGCATTTTGCCTGAGCCAGATGTAAAAGCTGCGGTTCTTTCAGACGTTTCAAATCCTTAAATACTCCTTTGATCTCGTCGATCACCACACGCTTCGGAAGTTCTATGATCCCGTCCGCTCTTCCTTCTACACTCAGGATAAATCCATCGCACGCTATCTGATACTTTAACGAGACCTCTGCACGGTACTCTGCCCCCTGCTGTCTCTGGATTTTCCGGTGTATCCGGCCGCCCTGCTGCATAGCCTCCTTATCTGCCCCGCCGGTCCGGTTGTCAATGTCTCCATGTCTCAATATAAATTCCACCAGATTCCGCACCGAAATGCGGATACACGGTTGTTCCAGATTCATGATCTGCTCTCCCCCAATCGTTCTTCATACATCGGTCGAACCGCTCCCGTCATCCCTGCGATCACATCGATCACCGTCATGATATCTCCGCTCCGGTTCTTCTGATAAGCATGGTAGCTTCCCTGAATGCAAAAACTCAACATCACGTTCATCGCCGTATCTTCTTCAAACTCCGGATATTTTTCAAAAATCATCTGCTTGATACTCCGCTCAATACTGTCCGCGAAATGATTTGCCTGACTGCCGGAAAATAATATTGCCGTCAGAGAATTCTGAGATATATAGGCCATCAGAAGTTCCCTTGCGAATTCTGCCGGATGCTCCAGAAGATATTCCGGATGCTGAATACTGTTCGCAATCGACTGTACCACTTCTTCTTCCATCGCATCTGACAGATCGTAGATATCTTTATAATGTGCATAAAAGGTAGACTTATTGATCCTTGCACTTTCACATAATTCTTTTACTGTTATCTTTTCCAGAGGTTTTCTGGAACGCAGTTCGATAAATGCATTCTTGATTCCCCGCTCTGTTTTCTCAATCCTAAGATCCATTTCATTTTCTCACTTTCCCGACACTTTTTCCCATTCGTCGGTTATCCACCCATTCGTCGGTTTTGTCGGTGGATACCTTCTCGCATTTCTCTTATAATATGATTATAGATCAAAAAAGCAACTACTGTCCATTATCTTTTCGGCAGTTAATTATTTACGTTGCATTTTTACGGAGGTTAATATGGATTTTTACGGATTTTACACAGGAAAAATATTCGACGCCTATGAATTTCTCGGCGCACACCCGGACAAAGACGGAACCACATTCCGTACCTTTGCACCTGCTGCATCACGCATTACAGTCATTGGGGAATTTAACGACTGGCAGGAATGGGAACTTAATAAAACTTATGACGGAAATTTCTGGGAATGTTATGCCAAAGGTGCAAAGCCGGGCATGATGTACAAGTACCGCATCTACAGACAGGACGGAAACTGCGTAGAGCACTGCGATCCTTACGGCTTCGGCATGGAACTCCGTCCGAACTTCGCGTCTATCATCCGCGACCTGTCCCATTACAAATTCAAAGACAGCAAATGGATGCAGAAGCGTTCAGTATGCAAGGACAAACCACTCAATATCTACGAACTGCATTTCGGCTCATTTAAGAAGCCTTCTGAAAAAGCAGACGACTGGTACACTTATGTAGAAATGATCGACATCCTGATCCCTTATCTTAAGGAAAATGATTATAACTATATCGAGATCATGCCGCTCAGCGAACACCCGTGTGACGAATCCTGGGGATATCAGAATACTGGATTCTTCAGCCCGACATCACGCTATGGAACTGCCGAAGAACTGATGAAATTCATTGATGCCTGCCACAAGAACGACATCGGTGTGATCATGGATTTCGTGCCGGTACATTTTGCCGTTGATCATTATGCACTGGCCGATTATGACGGAACTTCACTTTATGAATATCCACATCAGGACGTTGGTGTCAGCGAATGGGGAAGCTGCAACTTCATGCATTCCAGAGGCGAGGTCCGAAGCTTCCTGCAGTCTGCTGCGAACTACTGGTTAAGCGTATATCATGTGGACGGAATCCGTATGGATGCAATCAGCCGTATCATTTACTGGCAGGGTGAACCGGCAAGAGGTGTCAACAATAATGCAGTAGACTTTATTCGTGAAATGAACCGCGGATTAAAAACACTGCACCCGACAGCTATGCTCTCTGCCGAAGATTCTACTTCTTTCGAAGGCGTAACAAAACCTGCTGATCAGGGCGGACTTGGATTCGATTACAAATGGGATATGGGCTGGATGAACGATACACTTGACTACTTCCGCACCGCACCGGAATACAGAAGCCGCGATTATCACAAGCTTACGTTCTCCATGATGTACTATTATAACGATGTTTTCCTTCTTCCGCTTTCACATGACGAGGTGGTTCACGGAAAGGCAACCATCGCCCAGAAAATGCATGGAGAATACGAAGAGAAATTCCCACAGGCACGTGCCTTCTATATGTACATGTATGCACATCCTGGAAAGAAATTAAACTTCATGGGGAATGAGATCGGACAACTCCGTGAATGGGATGAAAAACGTGAACAGGACTGGGATATCCTGAAGTATCCAATTCACGATGCATTCCATCACTTCATGCAGAAACTGAATCATCTGTATATGACAACTCCGGCTCTTTCCGCAAAAGACTATGAAAACGCCGGCTTCCATTGGCTGGACTGTCATCAGGAAGAACGCTGTATCTACGCTTTTGAAAGAACGGATGGCAAAGAACGTATTGCCGCTGTCTTTAATTTCTCGGATGAGGATCAGAAAGGGTATGAACTTCCGGTGGAAGATGCGAAAGAACTGGAAGTGATTCTGGCTAGTGATGATGAAACTTTTGGAGGATGTAAGAAGTATACGAAGAAGAAAGTGAAGGTTACGGACGGGAAGGCTGTGCTGGATCTTTCGGCTTATTCGGCGGTGTATTATTCGATTGCTGTTTAATGCATTAAGCGAAGGCTGCCCGGACCGGAATAAAAGTTAGGAATCCTTTATTCCGGTCCGCGTAACCGGTCTGATGAACTAAATAACAATTTACTTCTTCTTCGGCTACGACTTTGATGAAGCCGCGCTCTTCCTGTGTAATGATAGATTTACCATTTGCGCTCATGATGAATTTACCACATTTTACGGCAATTCCTTTTTCTTTCGCCTTGTCTTCTGTCATTCCGGCAGATGCAATCTCCGGATCTGTATAAACGCATCCTGGAACGATACTCAGATCTATGGATGGTTCTTTTCCGGCAAGCTTTTCAGCTACAACCATTCCCTGTGCGCTTGCCGCGTGTGCAAGCTGTGCACCAAAGATCAGATCACCGATTGCATAGACTCCCGGGATACTGGATTCGAAGTTTTCGTTCATCAGCACACGTCCGCGTTCCATATCCGGTTTTACATTTTCTCCAAACAGTCCATCTGTATTCGGACAGCGTCCCACTGCACACAACACATACTCTGCTGTCACTTCCTGTTCCTTTTCTTTCTCTATATAGTGACAGGTACAGGTCTCTCCTTCTACTGTTACGCCCTGTACTGCCGCAGAAGTATGGATATCAATGCCTCGCTTTTTCAGGATCTGTTCCTGCCAGTTCGTATAACTTACGGAATACTGCGATCGCATTATCCAGCGTTTCTTTCGATTCGGTCTCGGTTGGCTCTACCATCAGTGCTTCATCCACGATCAATGGGAAATACATTGTAGGCGGATGAATACCATTGTCCAGCAGACCTTTTGCGATATCCATTGCCGAGATTCCGGATAAATTCACCGGTGAACCATGTGTCAGGTGTCCGCCATGTGCAAGGTTCAGGCCCATAACGGTATCGCCTGGTTCGAGAAGTGCCTGATACACTGCAGTATTGGCATTGGCTCCGGAATGCGGCTGTACACATACATGCTCACATCCGAATAATTCTTTTGCTCTTTCAATTGCCAGATTCTCCAGAATGTCTACATCTTCGCATCCGCCGTAATATCTCTTTCCCGGATAACCTTCTGCATACTTATTGGTCGGTACGGTTCCCATTGCCAGCATCACTGCCGGGCTTACAATATTTTCAGATGCAATCAGCTCCAGATTTCTTCTCTGTCTGCCAAGCTCTAATGCAAGTGCTTCCCCAACTTCTTTGTCACATTCTGTGATGTAGTTTGTTACATCTTCGATTCTGTTCATTTGTTTTTACCTCCTTCGGAATCTGCCTGCTTTTCGCGCCCATTCCCTATTTTGAGCACTAAAAAAGCAGGCAAAAAATACTTTCTTTTCAAAAGTGTTTTTTGTCTGCCTCTGTCCTTTTACCTGAAAGATTACTTCTTCGGTACAATTCTTATTGTTCTCCAGAGCGTCGTCCGAATTCGTTCCCTTTTACCTGAGAGTTTCTGCATGCCCCTTCAGCTCCTATGCTGCATGATATCTTTGCTTCCTTCTACGCATTTTATTAAAATAATACGTTTCACTTCATTTATGCACTTTGCACATATGTATCTCACAAATCCACCCATCAACCATGCAATTAGCACAACAAGTTATGTCCTTTAAGTCAACAGTAAATCCATAAGTTAATTATTTATCACAAAAGATGGTACCTGTCAAAGCATTTCAACTCTGCCAAATACCATCTTCTTATCTCCATCTCTTAAAGCTTATTCACTGCTTCCGCAAGATAATCATTGCTTACTTCTGCAAAGTTCTCATTCTCCACTGCCTCTGCAAGACTTGCATCGATCGGCATCTTACCGATGACCGGAACGCCGAGTTCTTCTGCCACTTCGTCGATGTGGCTCTCGCCGAATACGGAGATCTTACGTCCGCAGTCCGGACATACCAGATAACTGTAGTTCTCGACGATTCCGAGTACCGGGATATCCATCTGTCCTGCCATATTGTAGGCTTTCTTTACGATCATGCGTACCAGATCCTGCGGGGAAGTTACGATCACGATGCCTTCTACCGGAAGGGACTGGAATACGGTAAGCGGTACATCACCGGTTCCCGGCGGCATGTCTACGAAGAGATAATCCAGTTCTCCCCATGCAACATCTGTCCAGAACTGTGTGACAACACCTGAGATGACCGGACCTCTCCAGATAACCGGATCATCTTCTTCCGGAAGTAAAAGGTTGATGGACATAATCTTCGTTCCATCCTTTGCCTCACATGGGAAAATATTTTCTCCATCCCCTTTTGCTTTTTCATGGATTCCATACATCTTCGGAATGGATGGACCTGTGATATCTGCGTCCATGATACCTACAGAAAATCCCTGTTCTCTCATCAGCCTTGCAAGCGATGCGGTAACCATAGATTTTCCAACGCCGCCTTTTCCGCTGACAACTGCGATCACATGGTTGATGTGTGATTTTTTATTTTCCGGTTTGATCAGACTCTGCGGTTTGCTTCCGCATTCACCTGCATGGGAACAGCCCGCACAATCGGACGGGCTGCAGCCTGTTTTTTGTTCTTCTGCCATTTATCTTACTCCTCTACAGCCGCAATAAGTTCTACTTCACACAGAACTCCCTTTGGAAGTGTCTTTACTGCAACACAGCTTCTTGCCGGTTTTGATGTAAAGTATTTTCCATATACTTCGTTGAATGCTGCAAAGTCACTCATATCTGCAAGGAAGCATGTTGTCTTTAATACCTTGTCAAATGATGTTCCAGCTTCTTTTAAGACCTCTCCTAAGTTCTTACATACCTGCTCTGTCTGTGCTTCAATTGTAGTTGCTTCTACATCATTCACTTCCGGATTGATTGCGATCTGTCCTGCTGTATACAGTACTCCGTTGTGTACATATCCCTGTGAGTATGGTCCAAGTGCCTTTGGTGCTTTTTCTGTTGCTACGATTTTCATAATGTTATTTCTCCTTTGCTACTTCATATAATTTCTGTGCGATACACACATCAAATAATCCCATTCCAACCGATTTGAAATATGTTGTCTGACCTTCTTTGATCTCTTTTTCCCCCGATACGAGATATTCATGCATCAGTTTTACCCGGTCTTTTGTAAGTTTTCCACTTGCCAGAGGCTGGCTTAGATCTCCGCTTTCCTCACATGCGTATGGCAGTTCAATGTATACATTGTCCACCAGATCCAGTACTGCATCCGGGATTTCCCTCATTTCCGGCATATAAGAGCCGATCGCAATGATGCATTTTCCTCTCAGAAGTTCTTTATCATCCGGAAGAACAGGTGTGGTAGAAGGAGTTGTTGTACAGATGATATCACTGTTTCGTACAAGCTCTTCCACTGCTTTACATTGTACTACCTTTACGTCTTCCTTATCAATAGCTTTTTTCAGTCTTTCCAGATAATCTGTCAAATCACGGTCACTGTGGTTGAACACATATACGGTATGGATATCTCTTGCCGCACATGCATACACAGCCTGATGGAATCCCTGCATTCCTGCTCCGATGATTCCTACGGTGCGACAGTCTTTTCTTGACAGATGGCGGATCCCCACACCGCCGACAGCTCCGGTTCTCCATGCCGTTACCGATTGCCCGTCCATAACAGCAAGCGGCGCGCCTGTCGTATAATCATTCAGTAACACGATACCATCTATCGACGGCAGTCCCAGTTTGGAATTCTCCGGGAAGATCGACAGGATCTTTGTCCCTATGATATCCTTTGTGTAACATGGCATATACATGAGCTGCTTATTTTCATGTTCTACCGTCGGTCTTGGCGGCATATAGAACTCACCTGATCCATAGATCCGGTATGCCTCTTCGATCTGATCCATCATCTGATCCGGATCAACCATTTCTTCGATCTGCTCCTTGCTTAATACGATCATTTTACATTTCCTCCAGTTCTTTTTGTTCCCTTGTGACATCTCTCAGCCACTTGTATGTCAAATACCGCTTTAAAGTAATCGGTACTTTGATCAGTTCATCACTCATCAGTATAACATAGACGACCGGCACACTGGCATGCAAAATAAATGCCGCCACTGCCCCGAGTAAAATGGAGAATCCCCACATCGTCGATACATCCATGATCAATCCGAATTTCGTATCTCCGCCTGCACGGAATACCCCCACTACCATTGTGGTATTAAATGCCTGTGCCACAGTAAAATACGACATAACGAAGAACATGAAACTTAAGTAATTCTTTGCCGGTCCGGTCAGTGCCAGATTCGCATTGGCGATTGGTGCCGAGATCAGTATCAGCACACCACCCAGGATTCCAAGAATCAGACTTAACCACACGAAACGTTTTCCGTATGCTTTTGCCAGTTCCATCTTGCCTTCCCCGATCGTCTTGCCGAGATAGATCGCCGTTGCATGGGAAATCCCGAATGTTACGACTGTTGCCAGCTGTCTTGCCACCTGCGCAACCGAGTTGGCTGCCACTGCTGCGCTTCCAAGATGCCCGATCACCGCCGTATTCGCCGACGTTCCCAGTCCCCACATCAGTTCATTTAATACCACCGGCATAGAATAAACTGCGAAATCTTTTAACAGAACCTTATCGATCTTCACCATATCTTTAAGCCGGATCCTTACTACTTTATTTCGGAAGATGGCATAAACGAGAACCATCACTGTCTCGGCTGCTCTGGCACACAGCGTACCGATTGCCGCACCTCTTACTCCCATTACCGGGAATCCAAATAGTCCGAAGATCAGAACCGCATTTACCACAATATTCATCAGCAATGAAATCAGATAAATAAATGTAGCCACCATTACCCTCTCGATACTGCGCATAATATTCAGATACACCTGTGTCACCGCCATGAACACATAGGAAAATCCTACGATTCTTAAATACTTTACTCCTTCTGCAATAACTTCCGGATCAGAGGTATAGATCCGCATCAGTGTCTCCGGCATGCCAAGGGCTGCTCCTGCGAATACTACTGCAACGATGAGTCCGGCACTTAATCCCATACCCAGGACTTTCTCTATCGTTCTGGTGTCTTTCTTCCCCCAGTACTGCGCCGTCAGAACCGTTGCTCCGGAGGTCACTCCGTAAAAGATCAGTGTCATGATGTATTGGATCTGTCCTGCAAGAGATGCCCCGGATAACACTTTCTCTCCAACCTTTCCAAGCATGATCACATCCGTCGCCGTAACTCCGACATTGATCAGATTCTGGATTGCGATCGGGATGACCAGAGCGAATACATTCCGGTAGAATTGCTTCCAGTTGATTGTTTTTGTATATTTACTTTTTTCTTCCATTTATTTTTTCTCTGCTCCTATTTATTCTTATCACATTTTCTGCTTCTCTGCAGATAATACACCGCAAGCTGTGTCCGATCTCTTAATTCCAGTTTCTCGAGCACATTGCTGATATAATTCCGGACCGTTCCTTCGCTTAAGCAGACTTTCTCCGATATCTCTTTGTTACTGAGTCCCTCAGCAACCAGTGCTGTGATCTCCAGTTCCCGTTCTCCGATTCCGTAACTGTTCCAGTCAAATGTCTGCTCTTTTTCTTTCTGCTCTTTCTGAAGCAATCCCGGGATTCTGGACATAATCTCAGTTCCGAATACGGTCTGATTCATCTGCACCGCCTGCAATGCCGGAAGGATACTGCCGTAATCCTGTTTTATCAGATATCCTTTCACACCATATTTTAATGCTTTTACGATGTACGCATCATCGGAAAACGTGGTAAGCAAAAGAATCTTTGCATCCGTATGCCTTTTCAAAATCTGTTCTGCGGCATCCAGACCGTTCATGTCCTTCATACGGATGTCCATCAGAAGAACATCCGGCAGCAGTTCATCATATAACCGGACGGCATCTTTTCCATCCTGTCCGGTGCCGGTTACTTCTACTTCTCCTCCTGCTTCCAGAATTGTCTTTAACGCACTGGATACCAGGATATCGTCATCTACAATTACTATCTTCATCTTTTTCCCTCATTTTTAGGAACCGTAATAAATATACGGAAGCCATTTTCTTTCTGGATCTGCATGGTTCCGCCAAGCATGCGGACACGTTTTTTCATATTCTCGATCCCGATTCCGCTGCTTTCTGTATTTTCTGTTTTTCGAGCGTTTTCGGTCTTTCCGGCACTTTCCTTCTCGGCATATTCTTCCCAGTCTCCATCTGGCCGGATCCGCTCATCTGACGTTCCATTATCTTCTATGATCAGCTGATATAGTCCGGGATGTTCTCTTGCCAAAATCTTCACCTCATTTGCATTGCTGTGGCGCATCACGTTATTCAGTGCCTCTTTCGTAATGGCTATAAAGCTGTATTTGATCTCTTTTGGAATATCATATCCCATATCATAAGTAAGCTGTACCGGACAAAAACGGAATTCTTCTGCCAGCGATTCCATCACTTCTTTTAAATTTACCGACTCATCATGCAGATCGTGCACGCTCTGTCTTACATTCGTCATGGCTTCGTTCAACGTCTGATCCAGCTGCTCCATCGGGACTTTCAGATTCTCAGCCTGATTAACAGTCTTTAACGCTCCCACCATCAGGATGGATCGCGACAGCATATGTCCCACATTGTCATGGATTTCTCTGGCGATACGATTCCTTTCTTTCAGTGTGGCCAGATATACTTCTGTGTCCTGCTTTTCCAGCAGATCCTGATTCTTCTTTTCCAGCATCAGTGTCAGTTCTCTGCTGTCATCTCTGGCCCTTTTATATTCCTGCTCCAATTCATTTAGCCTCCTGGTCCGTCCATATAACAGAACTGCTGCTGCCAGCCCGGCAACAATAAGCATCTCTTTTTCCAGCCCGTAATATTCCCGGAACGCCGGCGCCTCACAGGCCACGATTATACCACCAACCCCTATATAAACCGGAGAATAAAAGCATAGCATATTATATAAAACTACCGGAAGAAACATCCACATTTCTTTAAAAACAATTCCGACTGCCACGAAAGCAATCGTCATAATGTAATGCAGATACTTTTCTTTCCCTACCAGATTCACACAGGTATAGATACACGCAAACAGAATAATGATAACCGCCGGAATCCCTGTTTCCGCTGTTACCAGAAGTCCTGCTCCGTAAAGGAACAAAAATCCTTCATCTGTTATCTTTCTCATTCTTTTCTCCTATATTACATTTGTCACATTCAATTTATGACCGGTGACACTACCATTATAATCAGCCATCCGCTATACTACAAGTAACAAATCATCAAGGAGGAAATCTTATGCTTGTACATATAGAAAATCTTGTAAAACGTTACGGTGATCTGTTAGCGCTTGACCACCTGTCACTCGACATCGAAGAAGGTGAGATCTTCGGACTGCTCGGACCAAACGGTTCCGGTAAAACCACCGCCATCAACTGCTTGCTCGCACTGTTAAAATATGACAAAGGAACGATCACGATCTTTGGAAAGGATATGAAGCCGGACAGCTACGATATCAAGCAGGATATCGGTGTTGTCATGCAAAACATTGCCGTCTTTGAGCAGATGTCCGTCTATGAAAACATCGATTATTTCTGCGGACTCTATATCAGAGACAAACAAAAACGAAGAGAACTCGTGGAAGAGGCCATCGCATTCACCGGTCTGTCCGATTTCCGTAAGATGCGCCCGAAGAAACTCTCCGGCGGACTTCTACGAAGACTGAATATCGCATGCGGCATTGTCCATAAGCCCAGACTCATCATCATGGATGAACCGACCGTTGCTGTAGATCCTCAGAGCCGTAATAAGATTCTGGAAGGGATTCTGGAACTCAACCGTCAGGGATCTACCATCATCTATACCTCTCACTACATGGAAGAGGTGGAACAGATCTGTACCCGTATCGCGATCATTGATCATGGCCGTGTACTTGCTTCCGGCACAACCGAGGAACTAAAAAAAATGATCAAGACCGGTGAGACGATCACGATCGAAGCGGTTGCGTTAACGAAAAACAACCTGGCAGATATCCGCTCCCTTTCACATGTATTTGACTTATCATACAAAGATCAGACAATGATCCTACGCTGCAGCGGTGCAAAACACAATCTGATCCGGGTACTGAATTACCTGCAGGAACAGGACATTCCATTCGGACGCGTCTTCTCCGAGCTTCCGACTCTCAATGATGTCTTCCTTGAGATCACAGGAAAAGAACTCAGGGATTAAAGGAGGGACACTTTATGTTACATTTATTAAAATATCAGTTCTTACAGACAATACGTTCCCGCTCTATCATGTTCTGGGCTCTCGCATTTCCGCTCATCCTTGGAACCCTGTTCTATGTGTCCTTTGGAAATACCGGTCTTGCAGGAACCGGAGAGACCGACTGGGAACCGGTTCCTGTTGCCATCGTCACAGTGGAAAGCAGTTCCGCAAATGCAGCATCTTTCCTGACATTTCTGAATGAAACGGATCAGGACATGATCGATATCCATTCTTACAAGACAGAAAAAGCTGCCAAAAAAGCGCTCCGGCGGGAGGAAATATCCGGCATCTATTACGTGAAGTCGGTTCCTTCCCTTACCATTGCTTCCAATGGCATTAACCAGAGCATTCTGTCTTCCCTTCTGGACAGCTATGAAAAGAATGCTGACATGATCCGGGATATTGCCACACAGCATCCGGAAAAGCTTTCGGACGCCCTTGCCTCTCTGAACGACTATCAGACACTGGTGAAAGAAAAGTCCTTAGGCAGACATTCCTTAGATCCGACACTGACTTATTTTCTCGCACTGATCGCATTTGCCTGCTTAAGCGGAGTCTACTTAAGCATCCATTCCACGGTTCAGCTTCAGGCGAACTTAAGTGCACTCGGAGAACGGCGCAGCATCACACCGACCCACAAACTTTCCCTGATTCTCGGCGATCTGCTGGTACTGGAAAGTATTCATTTCGTCAACATCCTGATCCTGGAGCTTTACCTTACCCAGGTACTTCATATCAGCCTTGGGCATGACATTCCGAAACTTCTTCTCATTACATTCATGGGAACCCTGATCGGTATCTGTCTCGGAATTCTGATCGGATGCGCCGGCAAACTGTCCTACAGTGTCAAATCCGGAATCGGTGTCCTCGTTACACTGTTACCGAGTTTCCTTGCAGGCCTGATGTTCGGTGGAATGAAAAATGTGATCGAACAGCACTGCCCGGTCATCAACCGGATCAATCCTGCCAGTGTACTGAGTGATGCATTCTACTGCCTCAGTGTCTATGATGATGCTGTCCGCTACCGCAGGTGTATCCTGATTCTTGTAATCATGTGTCTGCTTTGTATCAGCTTCTCATTTCTTATGATAAGGAGGGAACGTTATGACAGTATTTAAAGGATTTTTAATCATAACCAAACGCAATCTCCTGATGGTATTCATGTATCTGGCAATCTTCCTTACGATCGGAATCCTTGCCTCCGGCAGCGACAGCAATACTTCCGGCACCGGGTTCCATGCCCAAGCACTCACGGTAGGTGTGGTAGATCATGATGGGGGCGTACTTTCCAAAGGGCTTTCCACATATCTATCACAGTATCATACCATCAGGCAAATGCCGGATGACACTGCGAAACTCCAGGACGCACTCTTTAACCGGAATGTCTCTTATATCGTGACCATTCCGAAAGATTTTAAAGTCTCCTGTCTCCGTGAACATCAGGCATTGCCAGTATCCAAGATTCCAGGAAGCACAGACGGGTACTACGTCGATCAACAGATCAACACCTATCTGAATCAGGCACGTGTCCTGACAGACAGTGGTTATTCCGATAAAGAGGCAGCTGCATATATTCTGAAACATACAGACAGTTCTTCTCATGTTACAATGTTAAAATCTGCTTCTTCCGAAAAGACGCCGGGTTATGGTTACATGTATCAGTATCTGCCATATGTGTTAATCTCCATACTGTGCTATGTAATGGGACTGATCATGATCGCATTCCATCAGCCGGATCTGCAAAAGCGAATCCTTTGCTCGGCTGTGTCCATCAGAAGCCAGAACCTGCAGCTTGCACTGGGATATCTGGCAGTCGGATGCTCCGTCTGGATGCTTACAACATGGATCCCTGCTTTCTTCTTTTACCGGAAAGCATTTTTCCAGTCGCCAAAGATGCCATATTATATACTCAACAGTCTGACCCTGCTTCTGGTCGGTCTTGCTCTTTCCTTCCTTCTTGGTACATTTATCACCAAAGAAGATATCCTGACCGCCCTCGTAAATGTTGTCACACTTGGCATGAGCTTCCTGTGCGGCGTATTCGTTCCACTTGATATCATGGGAAAAGGCGTGAAAACTGTGGCTCATTTCCTTCCGGTCTACTGGTATGAGATCAGTAACAATCTGCTGAATAACTCTGCTGTTCTCACTCAGGCACAGAAACAACTCTTATACCGCAACTATGGAATCCAGTTACTTTTTGCCGCTGCGATCTTTTGTATTGCACTGGTAGTCAATAAAAGAGCAAGGCAGACAGCATAATGCTGCCTGCCCTGCTCTTTTTTTCTATCTCTATTTTATCTTTTTCTTCTGTATCCATTCCACAATCTTATAGCCCAGATATCCGGAAAGGCTTCCGAATACCACACCACCAATGATGTCCGTTGGATAATGCACATACAAGTACAATCTTGATAATGCGATCAGAACCGCAAGTACAAGAGCCGCTTTCCACATCTTCTTCTCTCCGGCAAGATACAATGCCGTAACCGAAGCAAATGAAGCCGCCGTGTGTCCCGACGGGAAAGAGTAATCCCGCGGCTTTGCGACCAATAATTGTACTGCTGTATTGACATCGAATGGTCTGGTTCTTGCCACCAGATTCTTTATGAGCACATTGCAGAGCAGCACATCCACCAGCAATGCCGCCATCATGATCACCCCTGTCTTTCTTGTCTTCGGAATGATCAGTAATAATACCGTCAGAATGATCCATATGATTCCCGCATCTCCAAGTCTGGTAATGAGCGGAACAACCACATCTCCTATTGGCGTTCTTAAATTCTGGATTATATCAAGAATATGTATCTCCATCTATCTTATCCTCTCAAATTGATTTTTCTTATTATTTATATTTTTTATATTTTCCCTCTATATTTTTCCATCTGTCTTTTCTGTCCTGAGTACCGGCATCCGGAATGTCTGGATCAAAAGCGGGATTACCATAATGAACCACACAATCGGTTCACAGATGATCACACCCGTATATCCAAGCCACGGAACCAGAGTGGCCGCAATCACAATCTTCCCTGCCATCTCAAGGCCGCTGGAGATCAGTGGTGTAATATGATCCCCTAATCCCTGCATCGCATTTCTTAAAATACAGATCAAGGTAGTCACAATATAAAACAGCGTATCAAACTTCAGATAATTTGTTGCATTTAAGATTACTGTCTTATTATGACTTCCGGTTACCAGATATACCAGCCATCCTCCGATCGTATAACTTGCAATGATCGTAAGTCCTGACCAGATCGCAGTGTAGACAATCGCCAGCCAGATGCCTCTCTTCACACGGTCGATCTTCCCTGCTCCCATGTTCTGTCCACAGTAAGTTGCCATCGTCTGTCCGAATACACTGAACATGATCATGAATATCTCCGTGATCTTTCTCGCCGCTGTATGGGCAATGATAATGTCTTTTCCAAGCTTATTGATCGCCGTCTGTAATGTCAAAGTACCGATATTAACCAGAGAACTCATAAATCCCATCGACATTCCGGCACTTATCATCTCTTTTACCATGATTGGACTTGTATCTTTAAATTCCTCTTTCTGAAGCCTTAATATCTCATATTTTCTGATCATATAGATCCAGCAGATCACAAATGCAATGATCTGTGCCAGTACAGTTGCAATTGCTGCTCCTTTTACGCCAGTCTTCAATACCACAACGAAGAACAGATCCCCCACGATATTCAGTGCTACAGATATCGCCAGAATGATCAATGGTGTTACTGCATCTCCGATTGCACGAAGCGTCGCCGCACAGGCATCATATAAAAATGTTGCAAGCAGTCCTGCTATGATGATCGCGATATATCCTTTCGCCACCGGAACCAGATGCTTTGGCACATTTAAGAAATGTAAGATCGGTTTCAAAAATAGCAGTCCTGCTATCGTAAATAAAATGGATATTCCAGTCCCGATCACAAGCGACATTGCAAAGGACTTTTTCATATCTGCGATGTTCTTCGCACCAAATTTCTGTGCGGTAATAATCGCAAATCCGTTGGATAATCCCAGTAAAAATCCGATAATCAGACCGCTCAGTGTGCTAGTCGCACCTACTGCTGCCAGTGCATCTTCTCCCAGAAATGAGCCGACAATCCTGGTATCTACCAGACTGTAGGTCAGCTGTAATAAGTTTCCTAAAAATATCGGTAATGCGAAACTTAGTATCAGTGCCGAGGGCTTTCCCTTCGTTAAATCTTTCATTCTTTCTCAATGTCCTTCCTTTTTCAGTATGATTTTCTCTTTACAAGAAAACATGCACCGCTCATTATAGATCATACTTCCGAAGAGAGCAATCTCTGAAAGAATTTTTTCCGCTTTCTTTCTGTCACCGGACTTCCGCTGCGGATAACCTGTGAACGGATTCCGATGTTGGTCAGTTCCTGCTGAAGCTTAACGGCTTTCTCCGCATCCATACCATCCCGAATCAGAAATGGTGCCATAGACAGGTCTTCCTTCGTTTCAAAATTATATTTTTTCGCAAGCTGTAAGAAGCCATTTCTCTGACCATAATATTCTACAATTCTCCCAAGTACAATGACCTGTCTGGATGGATAGCAGCACACCTCACATGTTTCTTCCAGTGGTGTGATCTCGTATTCTACTTCATAAAAATCAAACGCCTCTTTAAAATATTCCATGCCTTCTTCGTCCAGATTATCAAACAGTGTAGCTGGAAGGTTCGATACGATGCGGTTAGCCATCACTTTATCGAGGCCTGTCAGAAGCTGCAGATAAGCGGATATCTTCTGGTCTTTTCCGCTGCATTTTAATAAACGTATTTTATATGTTCTCATGTAATTTTTATCCTCTTTCTGTTTTCAGATATTTTTCGGTTATGCTCTGTTCTGACGCCATAATATCCTCTGGCGTGCCTGCTGCTACAATCGTTCCCCCGGCATCTCCACCTCCCGGGCCCATATCAATCATGTAATCTGCATTCTTCACCACATCCAGATCACGCTCGATCACAATGACAGGTGCTACATTTCGCTGTAGTTACCTATCATGTCCAGCTCTACCTGAACCTCCATGAAAGTTGTTCTTTCGGGTGGGTGGGGTATTGCTTTTGGATGTATGTGAATATTTCTTGTTGGTTCATGGGGGATTCCTTCTTTTTGTCAATAAAATAATCTCCCCGTTGGACACATCACTTGAGTTTGTGAGAGGTGTGGGGAAATCTGGGTTTGTGATTTTTTATGTTTTATATACTGTATTTTTCAATATGTTATAAATACATTTAATTAAAGATTCTTCTTTAAAACAGTTGCAATATACTCCTGATATCCCGCTTCTAAAATACTAAATGCACAACTGTTATCTGTTAATATCTGCTTACGATTTGTTGTAACCATCTCATATATCTTATTTGCCTTTTTCTGAATCCGTTCAGCATTGTCCATACAAAACTGATATTCTTTATTTAACAGCATACGATACTTTTCATCTTTAATATCTTTAATTACAAGTTTTTCAATGCTCATCCGGAACCGGAACCATATAATTAAATCTTAATGAACCTTTTACCTCTTTTTTATCTCCAGGTACACGAATTAAAATGTTCGCTTCCTGCTTCTTATCAAAAGAAGATACAGACACATAATAGTTCATTCCATTTATCTGCATAACCGCACCAAAAGCAAATTTATTACGATCTGTATATCTGATATTCGGTACTTTTGTAACTCCTCTTTTCTCTTTTTCATAATTTTACAGAAACTGATTGTATTTCTCATTTATATGATAAAAATCCATATTTATCCTCCGTAGCAAAGCAAAACAGGGAGATAAACACTTATCTCCCTGATAATTAACGGTTCGCATTCAAAGCTGCGAAGCACTTAAATTAAAGGTTCACATTCAAAGTAGTGAAGTACTTAAATTAAAGGCTTGCACTCAAAGTAGCAACGCACTTCAAATTAAACAAATCTCTTTGTTCAACTATATTATATTCAATTTCTGTAAAAAATCAATAAAATTTTTTCTTTATATTCGCTCTTTCCTGTTTGCAAGGATATTATTTTTCAATCTCTTTTACATTTTTTATTCGTGCAAGACTCATTTTCCAAATTTCGCCACTATAATAAACTTTTATATTATCTCCCGGCGATATAACTGAATAATCATATTTTTCTGGCCAATAACAGATTATTTCTTCTTGTATATCTGTTTCTAGTATTTAAAACTGCTCATTTTTTTCATTCTATTGCTCCGCTTTATTATTGAATCATTTTTTATTTGTGCTTTTTATTTCCGCTACCAGTTCTTCATACTTACGTTCGTCAATAATATTTTTCTGACTGATTGCATAGATATTGCTTATAATCAGTATCAACGCAACAACCGCCTGATCAACTGCACTGGCCAGCTTTGTTGCAAAAGATCTTACTGCTGAGATAATACTGTCATATCGTTCATGAAACCGGACTTCATCATACTCTATGGTATTATTTAACATGACAATCATCGTCATATTGAATGCTCCCTGCGAAAAGAAGATCAGGAAACCGATGATATTCAGTAAAACAATACTCTTTGGTAAAATGTAGCCTACACTCACAAAAAGCATATACCCTATGACTGTAATGATGGTAGCTGCAGTTATAATCTGATTTCGTGTGAATTTTGAGGAAAGCCACGCAAAAGATGCCTCTGATATCAGCGTTCCTAATCTACACGGACGGTACTTGACGATCTGATGTATACACAGTCGCAGGAATCACATTGTCTCACAATCCGTCAGCAGAATCCGATCACCAAACTCTGGTCCCTGTGCGAGATCCATTCCTTTAGTTCAAATGATGGTGCCAGAACTTCCGTATGGGTGCAGTGGAATGAAGTAGATGTCAGCTACGAGGTCCCTACCTCCTGATATCCAACAGCTTCCTCTAAATGCATAGTTCATATACATGGATATCGGCAAAAAGCCGGAGAATGTCTGTCTTACAGACACTTTCTCCGACTTTTATGCACTCTCTAAATATTTTTTTCAACTTTCACCAGCTGACAGATTGTCTCAACGGTACTTTCATTGTCCCAACAAAGTTCCTGTGTCTCCCGGTCTCCGAAATACACCGGAAAACGGAACTTTATGTGCTTCAGAAATCTGCCATCTGGCTGCTCCTGCTCATAAATATCCACCTGTTCTACAAAACTGTTAAGAAATTCTTTCTTCTCCAGGTCGGTGAACTTATCATATAGTTTATCAAAATACAAAAGAACTTGATAGACGTTTTCTTCTAATATTTTCTGTTGCCGGATATTCAGCAGGCGATTCTTAACTTCTTCTATACTGTTCTCCACGCCTTCAATTTCATCATACAGACGATATAAGCGTGTCTCCATATCCTGATATTTCTTTTCATAAAATTTATCCATGATGTCCAGGCTATCCATCTGCTGTCCAAGTCTTGCTTTTGCTCCGGTCAGCTGCCTGTGCTGTTTTTCCAGTCTTTCAATCTCTTTTTCTATTTCTTCTGTATCTATTCTTGAGCCGATTTTATTCAGAATGGCTTCTTCAAATTTAGGATTCTTCACCAGTTTCCGAATGACCTCTTCCACTGCATTGTTAATCTTCTCTTCGCTCCATTGTTTACGATATCCACATTTATGACCATCTACAAGGCGACGATGTTTGCAGGCATAATAGAAATAATCCTTATATAAAGTTCCGTCTTTCTTTTTCTTTCGATTCACGTTCCCATACATACCGCTTCCACATAACGGGCATCTCAATATTCCAGATAAAATATGCTCATGATCGAGACTATGTGTCTTTTCATATTTCACACCTGTTTTTTCTCGTTTTTGATGAGCCAACTCCCAGTCTGTTTCTGAAATAATCCCTTCATGGATACCATCGTGCAGCATATAATTTTCCTGTTTTACAATGCGATATTCATTTCTTGTTCCAGAAACTTTCTCGTTCTTCCTTCGTCCATAAGCCAACTTTCCGCAGTATACCGGATTATCCAGAACGCCTTTTATAAAGGAAGAAGCAAATGCGTCCAGTGTGTTATTTTGTCGCTTTTTCTTTTTATATCCATGCTGGTTCAGCCATGCAGCAATCGCAGAGATTCCCATATTAGTATGAATAAATTTGTCATAAATCAGACGAATAATCTCTGCTTCGTCCTCTGCGATCTGCAATTCTCCATTTACCAATTCATAACCATATGGTGCAAACCCGCCGTTCCATTTTCCTTCCCTGGCTTTCTGCTTACGGCCTTCCATTGTTTGAACAAGGCTATTCTCTCGTTCAATCTCTGCCACCGCAGACAGAACAGAAAGTTTCACTATCTCTTAGAGGATATTTCTTTAATTTAAATGGTATCTGGTAATATTTTTCCAATTTTTCGGGAAACCCATTTTATTCAATAATTCAACTTCACTTATATGCTCTACTTCTCTGTTTACTCGGTCAATCTCTTTTATGAGCTTTCTTTTAAATTCCAGAAAATCTTTTCCAGGTAATAGATATCTAAAAGCAATCACCACAGCAAACAAATCTTGTTTTCCTTTTTCGTACTGATTACCGCTCTGTGGTAATGAAAGTTTTTTATGAAGCGGTGTATCCGCAATAGCATCTACTGTTCTGTATGTAAACAGTCGTTCCCCATGGGCACATACATTCCTATACTTAGTGAGAACAGATAGAAACTGTTCCATCTGATGCTGATTCAAAGGTTCAAAGTTTTTTGATACTTTTGATTTTAAGGACTGCGGAAACATTCGGAACATTTTTGATAAGTTTCCAAACGTAAGTACATTTGCCAAAACCCATAATGGAATTTCACCATATGTCTTGCGGTAATAGTTGATATATGTATAATCTGTGGTCGTTGTTGCCCGTTTCAAGGTCGCTATCAACTTTACGATTGTTGCATGATTTCTTTTTGTATTATTATAATTATTAGCATCCAGGTACTGCTTCTGCTCTGCTCCATACATTTCAGTAAAATAGTATGACATCAAAGAACGCATCTGTCGCTCAATCTGCAGTAAATATTTAAAGAACAACTCTCTAAGCTCTGCATCAAACTTATACAGACTGACTATTTCTTCAAAACTTGTTCCTACTTTATATTTCTTTGTATTCGATATTCTAAAAAGATGTTTATATCCTCCCATAAGAGGAAAATATCCTATTTGACGTAACATCTCTTCCGCATATTCTCTGTCTTTTATTTTTATTCCCTTTTCATCACTGATCCAAGAAACCTGGTCACTAAAAGAAGAGAATTTTTTCGGTGTCTGCATATCATTTCTCCTTAAAACAAAAGAGGGAGAGACCCGCAGGCTCTCCCCCGCCTGTAGGCTTCGCAAGTTTCTACAGAACGATCACTGAGCTTAGTATACGTCATTTTAAATGTCCTGTCAATACGCCAAAACATTCTTAGCCATACCCGCTCAGAAGTATTCTATGCTGTTTTTTCTTCCTTATTCTGTTTTTCTTCCTCCAACTCCCGGAGGACTTCATCGCCGTACTTATCAATCATCCGTACTAGAAAATCAATGCACCGCTCAAATTCAATATTCTGTTGCATAAGCTCCTCCCGTTATTGTTTGATCTGAGCTTATTTTACAGAACCTGCCGGAAAACCACATTGAATAGAAATCCGAAAGAGGAATCTCCGAATTGCAAAAATTATCCAGCATCATCAAGGAATACCATTCCGATGACTGTCTGGATTATGCCAAAGTACAGGAAACCCTTGGAACCATTTATCTGATGACTGCCAATCTTCCGCAAGCCAAAACACATTTTAAAAGAGCTTTCAAAATATATGAAAAGATCTGGACTGATGAACCAGAAATGATTGAAGCAAAATATCAGGAAATCCAAGAGTTATATCCACAGATTGGATTTTGCATTGGAAAAAATCTATCCGGTCTTTTAACAAAATAAGCATAATTTACGGCGGGCAACTTGCCCGCCGTTATATTCAACTATTCGTCAAATAAATATATGCATCTTCCAAAGTGATATCATTATCCAGGACACAATTCTCATTTGGCTTTCCTTTGCTTAATACTTTCATATGAATTCCATTTTCTACATACTGCTTAGATGATATAGAATAATTGGCTTCTAACAAACGGGCTTCTTCTGCATTTTGTACCGTACAATTCCAAACACAGCCCTTTGCATTTTCCAGCAATCCACTCACGCTTCCGGAATATAAAAAATTCCCTTTTTTCATAATGGCAAGCTGTGTACAGGTTGCTGCTAAATCTTCTACTACATGAGTGGAAAACAGCACAGTTCTATCCTTTGAAAAATCAACCAGAAGATTGCGGATCCTAATTCTTTCTTCCGGATCTAACCCAGTTGTTGGTTCATCAATAATCAAAAAATCCGGATTATTAAGAAGTGCCTGTATGAGTCCGACACGTCTCTTCATACCACCAGATAATTGCCGCATTTTTTTATTCTGATGCTCTGTAAGAGAAGTCTTTTCCAGATAATAAGTAATTCTTTGTTCGAGGTCATTTCTGGATACTCCTGACAGTCCCCCCATATATACAAGACATTCTTTCACCGTAAGATTCGGATATAAGTCGATTTCCTGTGGAAGATAACCAATCTTTTTCTGTATTTTCTCATAATTTCCCTCGTTATACAGAATTCCATCAAGGGAAACCATTCCTTCCGTTTGTTTTAAAACAGTTGTAAGAACCCTCATCAAAGTGGTTTTTCCAGCACCATTCTCACCCAAAAGTCCGTAAATTCCCTTAGGTATTTCAAGAGATGCCTTATTTACTGCAACTACACCATTTTTAAATCTAACTGTTAAATCATTTATTCTAATACTCATAATCTATCCTCTTTTCTTTAAAGCCATTGGTAATACTGCAAATAAAAACAGCCCTGCTATAAAAGACACAAGCGTTCCATAAATCCAACTCTCGGACATTAATTGAGTAGGTTCACAAAAGCTGAAAGAAAACAATCCCAGATTTCCGAAAAATGAACTTCCCGCTTTTGATATAAGTCCAATGACAATTCCAAATAAACATCCAATACCTGCCCACATATTTCGAAGCAATGTACACAAAATCACAGAGCATATACTCCAAAGCCAGATGGTTCCGAACATTGCAATGGAAAACAAAAGGAATGTCTGAGTACCCGAAACGCATTTGTTTACACTGCCCGGTTTTTGCCAGAAAAATAAAACATATCCAACACAGGAAAGTATTAATAAATATAATATTTGAACGCACACTCTCTGTGATATTACTTTTAACTGCTTTTTTTGATTATACAAATGAAATACATCGGCACGCTTACTTTTTACTTCCATCAAATATGTGTCACTACAAAAAATAATTGTTAAAAATGCTATTGGCGACTGAATCGCTGAACCGATTTCTTCATAGTATATAATCGGATGAATAGCACACAATATCAGTATAAATGCACATGAATAAAAAATCTTATATAACGACAGGCAGTTTTTTAGTTCCGTTTTCAATGAACCCTCCTCCTTTTCCAGATTGTAACAGAAATACATACTAATATAACTGATGAAATTACAAGAATAATCTGATTTATGTTTGACATTTTGGCTACATGTGTTTCAAAAAATCTGCCAGGGAATCGCACCATAATAGAGAACGGTCTCATATAATAAATATCATTCTTCATGGTCAGCATATTTGAATATATAATGTGTAAAAACAAGATTGGTGCTGCCGGAAGCGGATTTTTAAATATTAATGCTGTAATTGTATAGACACAACATATCATCAAAAGATTCGGCACAATATAGATCAGAGAATTCACGCAAAAATCAATTGGTGTTACCGGAAAGCCCGATTCTAAAGACGTTTTCAAACACAGCATAAAGAATATAACATTCAAAATCACTAATACGCCCAACATACTAATGAATCCGCTTATTACTTTCCCGCATATGTATTGGATTGCCGTAACAGGCTTTGTATGTAATAATTCATAGGTATTTTTTCGTGTATCCTGAATAAATAAAAATGATAGCAATACGGTTGCAAAAAAGGCCATATGCAATCCTGCAAAATCCGTGAACTTTTTGGCAAAGTACCAGGAAAAAGAATGTTCGGATAATTTCCGCTCGATATAATGATTGATTTCTTCTGCTGTCCCCTTATGAATTTCAAGGTCCTCATAAGCATATATTGCATTATAATAGCCATATTGGGATTCCAAAAACTCAGAAGCAGTCTTTACATCCATATTCTGAATTTTTTTCACTACATCATCCGCTTCCTGCCTGCTAAATCCAAAACCATTTTTGGAGGTGTCCATTAACGTCTCTTTGATCGTATCTTCCCACTCCCTTCTTCTTTCTTTATCATCAGATGTGGGAATGTAGCCATCCATGACATCAGCATCTTCCAATGCTACGTCATTTTGTGTGATCTGTTCATTCTGTTTGATATAATGAATTTGCAAATACGATGACAGGCATTGATACATACTGGCAACTATAATAATCAAGCCAATCCACAAAACAGGGTTCTTTAAATAATCAAGTATACTTCTTTTTATGATTGTTTTCATTGTATCTCTTCCTTTCTTTATTTCTTTAACAACATCATACAAATCAATTCTCAATAAATTCACAACAAAAAAGACTAAAACCACTTTATTTGTGATTTCAGCCTTATAAAGTATTTTTATTCAGCTTTGAAAAGAGCTTCTACATGAGCACCGCCTTGTCTGGCATTATATATTTTCAAATTTCCTCCATGTTTTTCACAGAAAATACGAGAAATATACATACCAAGGCCAAAATGCTTTAAATCATCTTGTGGATTCTTATGATAAAATGGCTCTGTTACTTTTTCCTCAGTATCCACAAATCCTATTCCATCATCTTCAACAGAAATTATAAGAAAACCATCCTTTTTCTTTATCTGCAAAGCAATACTTTTTTGTGCATATCGAACCGCATTTTCCAGTAAATTGTCTGTCACTTCCATGACAAGTTCCTCATCCACTTTCACAATGTTTTGTTCCTGCACTCTTTCTACCTTACATAATTTACTTTCCTTCTTGGACAGCATGGCAGCTTCTGCCTCAATCTTTTTTGCCAGTTCCGATAATTCTATCTCTGAGCATTGCAGTTCCCTCTGTTCTAAATGGGACATTTTTCTCATGTTTTCCGTGAAATGCTCTATACGGTCAATCTGATACATGCCTGTTTGTAAGATATCAATAACATCCTCTGTTTTTATACTCTCAGCAGAAACAAACTCTAAGAGCATTTCCTGATACCCACGCAATATGGAAAGTGGAGAACGTATATCATGTGCAATTGCATTCCGCAAAGCCTTCTCGTCATCAATCATTCGCCACATCTTTCTGTTGTTATCTGCTAAATCACTTCGCATCATTTCAAATTCTTTACACAAAGTTCCCATCTCATCTTTATTTTCATAGGACACATGAAAATCCAGTTCATTATCTGCAATCATTTGTGAGGCATCTTTTAGTTCCTGTAGAGGTGTCTTTAACTTATTTTTATAAAAAAAGAATACCGCAGCAACACTCCCAACAATCGAAAAAATCAGTACCGAATATGTTTCCATAAAGTCACACATTTCCGAAAGATGATAGTCCAAACGATTCATCTGCGATTGATTAGGTCTTGATATCTCAATCTCGTATTTCTTTCCATATTGCTGAAACACGTCCGTATAATCTGCATAATCAATATATTTTTCCCATATTTTATTCTGCATATTTCTTGCAAAATCAACTGTAAATCCAGATAACAGAAATGCTGCCGTTAAGCTGATCACAAAATAAAGCAGAATTGTTTTTTTCAGTGACAAGTTTCTTATTTTTTCCATCGGTATCCAATCCCCCATACAGTTTCTATGTATTCTTTTTCTGAATAATCCGCTATTTTTTTCCTTATACGCCGTACTAATTCCGTTATCGTTCTACTGTCCCCTTCCGCATCATATCCACAGACTTGTACATATATACGTTCTTTATCAAACACCTGCCCTGGATGCATGGATAAGAATTCAATAATCTGATATTCAATTTTTGTGAACTCCATCTTGTGTCCAGCTATAGCTACTATTTTTTCAGAATAATCAATCAGCATTTCATCCATGAAACGGTATTCCGTTTTTTGTTGATGCCTTTCTTCTCTCTTTATGTTTGTGACAATCCTTGCTTCCAACTCCCGAAGACTAAATGGTTTCGTAATATAATCATCCCCACCTGAAAGCAACCCATTAATTTTATCATCTTCGTCAACTCTTGCTGTCAGAAATAAAATTGGACATAACACTTTACTGCGTATCAGACGACATACTTCAATCCCATCCATGCGTGGCATATTGATATCCAACAAAATAATATCCGGTTTCATTTTCATTTTATTTAATGCTTCCATTCCATCTGTAGCCGTAATGGTTTCATATTGTTTCATATTAAAATAACTACAAAGCATTTTCACCAATTCTTTATCATCATCGACAACTAAAATCTTGTATTTCATCCAAACCACCTCCAGTATCCATATTATACGATAAAAAACAATGAAATCACAACAAGAGTACATGAAGAACGTAAGCACAATATGACTGGATGAATCATTTTAATCCAATACTGAACAAATACAACACCGTTAAAAAGAAACTCAAAGCTAAAGTTACGGAACGGAAAGAACTGAATGTGCAAAAGGATAAAACCAGTATTTTGAATCCCATGTTTTCTCCCATCGTGCATGGGAACTTGAATATCAGAGGAAACAGGAAGTTTGATACCTTGTTTCTATTCCTTGCGAATTCTTTCAACAACACTTTCCCGACTCATCTTTTCAAACTGATACTTTGGTATCACATACGCAATCCCAACCAAAATTGGAATCATACGCACACATGGCACTATCGTAAGATGCGGCCGGAAGAAAAATGCCGTACCAAGCGTATTTATTAAAATCTGCTTTGCTCCAACCACAACTAACAATACTGCAATCATAAATGCGCCTCCCAAATATAGGAATCCCTCAGCCACTAGCATTTTCGATATCTGTTTTTTCGTCATTCCAACAACTTCCAAAAGTGCCAGTTCTTTTTTTCTGCTAATTACAGAAGTTGCTGTTGTATTAAAGAAATTCATAATGCCAATAAAGGCTAAAATAACGACAAGAAAACTACCGATCATATAATATTTACTGACAAACCGCCTAAAGCTCGCCTTCATATCCAATACAGAAAAAACATTTATCATATCATTTTCTTTCAAAACATTTTTATCAATATATTCTTTTACTTGCTTATCCTCTCCCTTCTTGGCATCAATAGCAGCATACATTGCTGATTGATTTTCTGTCTGGGTGATATACTCTTCTTCTGGGACCATTACTGTAATATAAACAGAATCTGCATACGGATAATCCAGGGAATATGGCATCATAGCTTCTCCGATCACCCCATAATCTTTCTGCTTTCCGTTTCCGTACTCCATTTTAAAAGTCTCGCCAGACTGATAATAAGAAACTGGTTGTTCTGTATATTTATCACTATAGTCCACAATCACATAATCCCCTCTTTTAAACGTATCCCAGGAACATTTTTCCCCTTTCCATTCTAACATATCAAACACCGCTTCACTAATTCCGAGGAAATGAACCTTTACAGTATTATCCGCTTTTGTTTCCTCCCAGATTTGCTTTTCATAATCTGTCCAGTTTTCTTTGTTTTTTTCTGCCAATGTCTCCCACGTTTTCAAAAGTGCCGGTTCCATCTTATGTCTTTCTTCCGAATAATACACATATCCTGTTTTCTCACTTTCCGGACACTTATTCAGAATCTCTTTGATTTCAGGTGTAATACCGTTGAAATTTGTATTCGATAAAGTGTCGGTCATCTGATCCAGTTGAAAATCAGATGCTAAAAATATATTCTGGTAAGACTCAAAATCATATCCCTGCACCAACATCACAATACAGTTGACCACTACCATAGAAAGAGCGATAGAAAGCATAACAATCAATCCCTTTTTCCAGTTACGGAACACATTTTGAACTGCCATTCCCCACCAGGTTACAGAAGTATTCTTTTTTATTTTCTTCTGTGACTGCTCTCCTTCTGCCAAATGTAGGGCTTCCACAGGCGAAACTCTTTCCACCATTTTACAAGCCTGTAGACTGGATAAATACACCGTTAAAAGTGTCAGAAGAGCTGCTGCAAAAAAAATCAAAGGATTAGCTGATACTACTGTCTGTGTAGTTTGTCCTGCCTGTGCACTGATTTGGGCATCTGCTGTCAGAGCCGGCGACATACAAAAACCTGCAAGATAACCGAAGATCAATCCGATTGGAATCCCCACTGCTGACAATTTCCATGCCTGCATACGTACAATTTTTTTCAATTGTTTTCCTGTTGTTCCCACGTTCTTCAATAATCCGTAGGCTCTAATATCCGTTTTCACGGATATATTAAAAATATTATAAATAATTAAGTAACCAGCCAATATCACAAACAGTACCATTACAATAAGGGAAGTGAATGAAAATGAATCCTCTTCAAAAAGATTATATGCCGGATTGATCTCCAATCCTGTCCCTGCTTTCGTAAATCCTGCTGTCTTAGATATATTTTCTGTTTTCTTTTCCAGATTCCAAAGATTCTTGTACCAGACAGAATACTCCTTTCCCCCATTATAGATACCATTTTCTAATTCTTTCTGTGTAACAGGATAACAATTCTCCTTCGCATAGGCTTCAGATACCCAGACCATCTGACCTAAAACAGCCTTATCACCCTGCCAAAATCCACATATCTGGAATGTATCTGTTTTGTATTGTTTCAGCATTGGATTTACTTCCCACGTCAGCGTGACTTCTTCCCCAATCTTTGGTGTAACTCCCAGTGCTTCCAGTACCAAGCTGCTGACTGCTACTTCATTTTCCTTCTCTGGCAGTCTTCCTGTAGTTGGCAGACAATTAAAGCTTTCTGCCATATTTTTATCTGCATATCTAACTTCTACTGAAAAACCAAAATGTTTATCTCTTCCTGCTCCCAGAAAAATGCCTGTTCCATATCGTTCCACCTCATCACTTTGTTCTATTGTTTTTTGCAATCTCTCCGCATCTTCTTCTGACAAATTCTGCGCAATAGCATGGGATGAATCCATAAATTGCTTAATTTCCGTTGCTCTTTTGGAAAGTATCATGGATACGCTCCCCACAAAGAGGCTTGTAAATAACAGTGATGTCAACATGATTGCAATAACGGCAATAATATTTCTTGCTCGGTTCATTTTCATAAAACGTTTCGTCAATAATCGTAACGTTTCTTTATTCTCTACTTTTACCATATAATCGCCCTCACTATACCAAACCACTGTCCGAAACAATTTTTCCGTCTTCAATCTGTAAAATCCTGTCAGCCATCTGGGCAATCTCCTCATTGTGAGTAATCATTACAATCGTTTGATGAAAACGCTTACTGGTGACTTTTAAAAGTCCCAATACATCCTGACTCGTTTTGGAGTCCAGATTGCCTGTCGGTTCATCTGCCAGCAAAATAGCAGGTTTTGCCGCTAATGCTCTTGCGATTGCCACTCTTTGCTGCTGACCCCCTGACAGTGCACTTGGAAGATTTCCCAGTTTTGTCCGAATACCCAGTGTATCTATGATTTCATTTACATAACCTTTTTCAATCTTTTTTCCATCCAGTTTTACAGGAAGAACAATATTTTCCCATACATTCAGCATCGGAACCAGATTATACTGTTGAAATACAAATCCAATATTTCTACGCCTAAAAATAGTAAGCTCTTCATCTGGCATATGGCTTAAATTCTGTCCGTCAACAATGACCTGACCGGATGTTGGATTATCCAAACCACCAATGATATGAAGCAATGTAGACTTTCCACTTCCAGAGGTTCCAACAATCGCTACAAACTCCCCTTTTTCTACTTCCAGGTTTATACCATCAAGAGCCCTGACTTCTGTTTCTCCCTGCCCATATATTTTTCGTAAATTTACTGCTTTTAATATATTCATGCCATCCTCCCATCAAAAAAGCCTGTATTGATCTTTACAATACAGACTTTATCATAACAATGTCTCCATCTGGTTTCTGAAATGTCACAGTTTTGATACTATTCCTTCTTTGCTATCGGAAGAAACACAGAAAATGTAGAACCCTTTCCTCTCTTTGATGTCACTTTTATATACCCCTTTTGTGCCTGAATGATCTCTCTTGCAAGGAATAAGCCAATTCCTACTCCTGGCTGGTCTGCCACTGACAGACTCCGATAAAACCTTCCAAATATCTTTGGTATTTCTTCTTTTTCTATTCCGATGCCATCATCAATGATATCAATCTTTACAAAAAAAGAATACTGCTCGACTTTTATCTGAACATTTCCCCCACATGCTGTGTATTTAATCGCATTGTCTACAATATTTCCGAGTGCCTCCACGGTCCATTTTGCATCACACATAGCATGTAAATCCGTGTCAAATAGACTCAGGGAAATATCCTTCTCCATTGCTTTTACATTAAACTGCTGCTGTACGGATGCAAACATCTGTGCAATAGCAGTATCCTCCGGATGTACTGCTATAATTCCGCTCTCCATTCGTGATAATTTGACCAGTGATTGTATCAGAAAATCCAATTTCTCCGTCTGCTCCAAAATGGTAGCTATCTCCTCTTGATTTTCATTACTCACTTCAGAGAGTATTTCTCCATAGACTTTCAGATTTGAAATGGGAGTCAGTGTCTGATGCGCAATATCTGAAATAAGTTTTTGTATCACTTCTTTCTGTTCCTGTTGATTTCTTTTTGCCAGAAAACTACTGTCTATATATTGTTTCATGCTGTTTTCAAGAGCAGAATACTTTTCTTCTGATATTTCTGTCCGTTCCAGTTCTCCATCTATTGCACAATCCAGCATTCGCTGCAGCCGGTTAAAAAGCTTTTTTTCTTTCTGATAAAAAAAGCTGTACCAAAAAACTCCGCTCAGGACAAATATAACTACAATCAACATAATTGTTTCTATCATCCATTCACCGCCCATGTATAACCAATTCCATAAACCGTCTTGACATATTCAGGCTTCTGCGTATCATCTTCTAATTTGTCTCTGAGGCGTTTGACTGCAACAGTCAGAGCATGAGCATCCACAAACTCTGTATCTCCCTGCCATACCTCGTCAATCAGATATTCCCGTTTCAATACTTTTCCTCTGTTTTCACACAGCACTCTAAGGAGCTTTTGTTCTGTCTTACTAAGTTCAATGGGTTCTCCATCTTTGAAAAATTCCATTTTATCGAAATAGAACTCAAATCCATTAAGCTCCATAGAATTATTAGCTGTTGCCTCTTTATTTCTAAGCTGCACAGACACTCTTGCACGCAAAACCATCAAGCTAAACGGTTTCGTAATATAATCATTTGCCCCAGCTTCCAATCCTGTTACAATATCTACTTCCATGTTATTTACTGTAATCAGAATAATCGGCACCTGACTGTTTTTCCTTATTTCTCTTACAAAATCAATCCCATTCCCATCCGGCAAGTTCACATCTAACAAAACCAATGTGATATCTTCCTTTTTCAAGATCTCTCTAGCCTCCTGCAAAGTTCTGCACTGATAAAAGAAATAAGCATCATTTTTTAAAGCCAGACGAATTCCATCATTTAATTTTTTGTCATCTTCAACAATCAGTAACTTTTCACTCATATTTTCTCTGCTTTCTTATAAATTACGCTAATTGTATCATTGTCAGTTTTATAAATCAAATCATTAAGTCAAAATCTCCGACAGAATTTATCTTATAAACAGCCAAAAGCTCCCGAAGGAGCTTTCTACGCTTTAAATATACACTTTTTCCATATATCTCATCCGTTACTATTTCACACCATTCGGATGATGTTTTTTCTCCCGGTACTTCAATTGCCAGATGTGAAAACCATTCATCTGGTGCTGCTCCATGCCAGTGTTTTACTTCTGCCGGAATATTGACACAATCTCCAGGTTTCATTTCTACTGCTTCTTTTCCTTCTTCCTGATAGTATCCACGTCCTGCAATGCAGATAAGAATCTGTCCGCCTCCGCTTTTTGCATGATGAATATGCCAGTTATTCCTGCAACCAGGTTCAAAAGTCACATTGAAAATTCCAACCTGTGACGTAGATACAGGAGCCAAAAAACTTTTCCCTGTAAAATATTGTGCAAATTTATCATTTGGCTCTCCAATCGGGAATATCATCTTTTTAGCATGAGCTCTCATTGCTTCATCTTCATATGAAAGATCACCTTCGTCTATACTCCAGACATCTTTTGCAAGATTGAATGCCGCCCATCCTTTCGGCCACCCTGCATAAAATGCTATATGGGTAATCACGGCTGCAATTTCTTTCTGAGTCACTCCATGAGCTTTGCATTTTCAAAATGATGTACTAAAGATGTATTAATCATTCCTGAAGCGATAAGTGCTGTGACTGTTATAATACATCTTGTCTTTACATCAATATCCTGATTATTCCAGTTTTCTCCAAACAAAACATCATCATTAAAATGTGCAAACTGTGGTGCAAATTCATTCAGCGCGTTTCTTCCTGCTGTCTGTACAATTTTTTCACTTTAATCACCTGTCCTTATTTTAACTTTGCTCCATCCTTAAAAGCATTTCCCACACGTTCTCCAAGTCTGTAATATCCGTGATGTACCGGATCATATGTAATTGGTGTAAACTTACTAAGATCAATTTCTCCGTCATCACCGAGATATTTCTCATCTGCACTTACATTTTTAATTTCCGCAAGATACTTGCTGCCATCAATGACTTTTACAAGTTCACACTCAAGAGTCAATGGAAGTTCATTGATGATTGGTGCATTTACAAATTCACCTTTCGTTGTAGTAAAGCCTGCTTTTTGCATCTTATCTGCTTCTTTATTTGCAGAAACAATTCCCACATAATCGCAGGCAACCAGATGTTCAAGATCTGCCACCCCTACTGTAAAAGCCTTATTTTTTATAATATTGTCTGTTGTCTTATGGGCAGACAAATCTACAATAATCTCATTTGCACCTACAATTCCGCCCCATGCAGCGTTCATTGCATTTGCCTTTCCATTTTCATCATAGGTTCCCAGAATCATAACCGGCTGTGGATATAAAAATGGCTTTGCTCCAAAATTTTTTCTCATTGTTTTATCTCTCCTTATGGTTATTTGTTTATATCAGTATTTATCTGCCCAATCCATTCTGTAATCACCTCTTCTGAAGTTTCCAGATGATCTTTTCCTTTGGAATCAAACTGAATCTGCATCTCATGTGCAAAGGCAGCTCCTTTGCAATTTTCCTTCATATCTTTTATAACATGCCCCGGCCATCCACCATTTGTCATAAATGGAATCACTGTCTTTCCTGTAAAATCATTTGTTGTCAAAAATGTAAGCACTGCAGGTGCCATCGTATACCACCACGTTGGAGTTCCGATAGCAATCACATCATAATCAGCAAGATTTACAGATATCGGATTGATCTGAGGCATAAAGCCTGCCTCTACCTCTCTTTTTCCCTGTTCAACCACATCTTCATGACTGCCGCTGTATGGCTCTGCTGTTTCGATTCTCGCAATATCTGCACCTGTCCCATTAGTCAGCTGCTCTGCAATTCTTTTCGTGTTTCCATTTGACCAGGAATAATATACAACTAACATTTTCTTCATTATCTCTATTCTCCTTTACTTATTTTAGCCCCTGTAAACAGATAGATATAACCCACCATGACTACCGCTAAGAAAGCCACTATTACCCCGATGGTTACCTTTTTCCTTGTTTTCATTGCTCACCTCTTTTATTTCTTCTGTATTTTTGAACCTCCAAACACCTGCGACATCGGCATATGGGCAAGCATCTCATCAATAGATTTTACTTCATCCTGAGTCAGCTTTATATCTGCTGATTCCATATTTTCTTCCAGTCTATTTACTTTTCTTGTTCCCGGAATTGGTACGATATATGGTTTCTTTGCAAGCATCCAGGCAAGAGAAATCTGTGCAGGCGTGGCATTTTTTTCTTCTGCAATCACTTTCATCCAGGACATAAATTCATTATTTTCCTTTAATCCTTCTTCTGTAAACTGTGGCATTGCGCTTCGATAATCTCCCGGCTTTTCAAATTCCCCATGGGAATGATATGCTGCTGTCAGTAATCCATTTGCAAGCGGCGAAAATGCAACAAATCCTATTTTCAATTCTTCAAGCACCGGGAATAATTTCTCATAATCCCTGTACATCATGGAATATCTGTTCTGAATCGCTGTAACCGGGCATACTTTATGTGCACGTCGAATAATCTCTTCACTGGCTTCTGATAACCCCCAGTGTGTGATTTTTCCCTGCTCCATTAACTCCTTCATAGCTCCTGCCGTCTCTTCAATCGGTACAGTCATGTCAATACGATGAATATAATATAAATCAAGATGGTCTGTGTTAAGTCTCATTAAAGATCCCTCAATCGATGCTTTAATCGTCTCCGGTCGTCCATCAGGAATCAAAGGTTTATTTACAGTTGTTGCAGTTTCATCAAAACGTATCCCACACTTTGATGCAAGGACAATTTTTTTTCTATATGGCCTTAACACTTCCCCAAGCAGTTTTTCATTGTGATGAGGGTCTTCTGTTGTTCCGTATATCTCTGCCGTATCAAAAAATGTGCAGCCTTCATCGATCGCTTTTTCAATCAATTCTTCTGCTTCTTTCTGTGTTGAAACAGTTCCATATGCATGACTCATTCCCATACATCCAAATCCGATTTCTGATACTTCTAAGTCTCTTCCTAAAATTCTTATCTCCATCTTTATCTTCCTTTTCTATATTTCAAACTTTACTGTAAGTATAAGAAAAAGAGACTCCGGACAGAAGTCTCTCTTTGTTAGGCAGTTTAAACCTAAAGGTTATGTCTTACTTATTACGATTCCTCCAAATATTTTTATATTCTTTTATAATCCAAGACTGTCTATCCATGAACTGATATCTGATTCAGACGCTCCACCATGGAATCGTTCCCCTTCTTTCCAGTCACCTGTTCCTGTCATCTCTTCCAGAAGATTACCGCTGTCACCGATTCCCGAAGTCGCTGCTGTACAGAATGGGATGACTGTTTTTCCTGTAAAGTCATTCTCTTTTACAAAGTTATCTACTGGCCATGCTGCAATTCCCCACCAGATAGGATAGCCAATGTATACCGTATCATATGAATCCCAGTTATCAACTGTTGTAGACACCAGTTCCACATCTCTTAAGCTCTCATCATCATGTTCTCTTGATACCCGGCTGTCATCATCTGTCCAGTCAAGGTCATCATCTGTATATGGCTCCACAGGCTCTATTTCAAACAGATCTGCCTCTGTAATTTTTGCTATCTTTTCAGCAACATCTTTTGTATTTCCTGAAGCTGAATAATATACAACCAATGTTTTTCCATTTCCTGTTGATGTATTTTCTGTATTAGAAGCAGACTGGTTTGTATTGCTTGCTCCACATCCTGCCATCAAACCGATTGCCATGATGCATGTTAAGAGTACTGCTGCTATTTTCTTTGTTTTCATTCTAAGGTCACCTCCTGTCGTATAAAATGTTTGTCACGCTAATTTCTATCGGATGAAATTGGTAAATACAAAATCCGGTGCCTTTGGCATTTCAATTCCCATTTTTGTCGCAACATTTTTACAGTTAATGAAATATGCCATATTGTTTCCAAGGATCTGCATAACCTGCATTCCTTCGAGATCCTGTTTTACTTCATCCGGATTCGTCCCATGTACCATATTCCAATATCTCGATGTGATAATCGGCATCTGCATAAGCCCCAAATATTTATTTACCTGATCCCACGTTGCAGTTGTTCCGGCCCTTCTTGCTGAAATTACCACAGCGGCAGGTTTCAGGCGGAATCTGTCGCCGCCACCGTTTAAATCGGCATAAAAGACTCTGTCCATAAAGGATGTGATTGCACCGCCTGCACCACCCCAGTGTACCGGAGTTCCAAATACGAATCCGTCATAATCCCCTGCTATTTCCAGAAATTCATTCACAATATCATCCAGGATGCATTTATTTTTTTCCTGACATTTTCTGCAGGCAATACACCCTGAAATCGGCTTGTTTCCAATCCAGAAAATATCTGTACTTATGCCATTTTCGTTTAATGCACTGGATACTTCACAAAGAGCTGTATAAGTACAGCCATTTTTGTGTGGACTGCCATTGACTAGTAATACTTTCATTGATTTTTCCTCTTATGCTTACCAGTTCCTTTTTTCTTTTGAACTGTCATTATTCTTTTTTCTTTCCTCAACCATCTTCACGAACCATTCCACCATATTCGGATCCTGATGCGAGAAGAAGGAGCTTGTCTTCTTGTCCAGTTCTGCAATAGTCTTCATATCTTCATCAGAAAGTGTGAAATCAAAAACATTAAAGTTTTCTTCCATTCTCTCAATGTGTGTTGATTTCGGAATAACCACTACCCCTCTCTGAATATGCCAGCGAAGCATAACCTGTGCCGGAGTCTTCTGATATTTTTCTGCAATCTCTGCGATGACAGGATTCTCAAAGGTGCCTCCTCTGCCCTCACCGAATGGTGCCCATGCTTCTAACCGGATATCATATTTGTCTGCCCATTCCTTCATCTCTTTCTGCTGATTGAAGATGTGGGTTTCCACCTGATTTACCATAGGTTTAATGCGGTTGAAGGATGCAAAATCAACCATTCTGTCTACATAAAAGTTGGAAATTCCGATTGCTCTGATTTTTCCCTCATCGTACAGATCTTCCAATGCATGGTAAGCACCGTAAGCATCTGAAAACGGCTGGTGAAGCAATACCAGATCCAGATAATCTGTCTTTAACTTTTTCATGGATTCAAGAACTGATTTCTTTGCTTCTTCATATCCATAATGTTCAATCCACACCTTTGTTGTAAGGAAGATTTCTTCTCTTGGAATGCCTGACTTTTGGATTGCATTCCCAACCTCTTCCTCATTAAAATAACTCTGTGCTGTATCAATCGCCCGGTATCCAACTTTTAAAGCGTCAAGCACACATCTTTCACATTCCTCTTTTGTTACCTGATATACGCCATATCCCAGTATTGGCATTTTTACACCATTATTTAATGAAACATATTCCATTGTCGTATCCTCCTTGTTTTCTTTCATTCATCTTACATTCATACTATAATACTGATAGATTCCTTTGAGAAGTTTCGATAAGTTTTTCAGTCTTAACCTTTCGGTTTATTCTGGTTCTTACTGATTGAACAGCCATCCCATAATTTCTTTGTCACGACAAAACAGATAGCCACCGCCATGCTGATAAATGACCGGTGTGAATAACATTCTTTATATTACTCTCTGCATTAAAACTTTCTTTTTCATTCATATTGATATCCTTCTCTGTCACGCTCTCTTGCTCTGTTTTTCCTGTTTCCAGCGTTTTTTCTTCCCCGATTGCCAGGTTCCGGACTGTTGTGCTACACCCACTGAATATGATAACAGTCATGATGATTCCTCCAAGAGCTATCCTCTTTATCTGCATATAGTATCCTCCATTTTCACTTCAGCTAAAGTATAACAAAACGAGACTCCATTAGAAGTCTCGTTTTGTTATTCAGTATTAACCTTTAGGTTTCTACTCGCATGTATTCAATTTTTATTTTACCTTGTTAATAGCATTTATCAGCCGCTTAACCTTAATGGACGGTTTTTTCGAATGAAGAATTCCAAACGGCATAGTATAATCCCACTCTACTGGAATGATTCTGATCAGTGGATGAACACTTTCCCAGCTCTTGAATGCCAGTAATACCTCATTATTGTTTTCGCATCGGTTAAATGCTTCTACATTGTACAGATTAAAGTCTACAATATTGATTTCAGGATGATTTTTCATCATATCATCCCTTAGCATATCGCCATAATAACTCCATCCTCTTCGCATGAGCATAAGATTTTCTCCAGCCAGATCATCAAGTGTAATTTTTTCTTTTTTTGCCAGCCTGTGATGAATTGATACCGCCACACAAAATGGTTCTCTTGAAATCTCAGTGCCATCACAGCCTCTGAGTTCAAGCATTGTTTCATCAAAGATTCCAGCTATCACATCAATATTCTTTCCCATATTAGCCAGTATCTCTCTTGCATTCTCTGGTGTATTTTCAAATGTAATCAATTTAAACTTCATCTCCGGATATATTTTCTGTATCTTAGGCCAAAGTTCCACAAAAACTTCCGGTGGCGTCATCGGAGATATTCCAACACGAATGATTTCTTCATTATGATTCATTGCTTCCTGCGCCCGTATCAACGATTCTTTTGAATATTGAATCAGATATTTTGCATCCTGATAGAGCGATTTACCAGCTTCCGTAATAATAAGACCTCTGTGTGTTCGTTCAAATAATTGCAAATCTAAGCTGTTTTCCAAAGAATTTATCTGTTTAATAACCGCAGGTGCACTTATATATAATTCTTCTGCCGCTTTACTAAAGCTTCCAGCTTCGACAACGCAGATAAATGTATCAAGTTGTAGATTATACATCATGTAATTCACTCCTCTTTGTGATTTTAAATCATCTGAAATGCTTTCAGTGCCCCAATAATTGCCTCTTCTTTCTCCTTCGGACATTGTGGTTGCTTTGCTCCCTCTGACCTAGGAATATTAAAATTCTCCGCTAATTCAATTCCACACTTTCTCTTTACCTGTGCAATATACAGATTAGATACCTTCATCCCATCATTATGCTCTGCCACATACTTCTTTATCTCCTCATAAGCAGCCTGTCTACGCTCCGCTTCGGTCCGCGCTGGGCAAAGGTCCCCTGGACCTTTAGCACCTCTCAGCCGCCGTTAAATCCATCTCGTCCATGTCAAGTCTCACATTCACATGATGCTTCGCTTCATGGAGTTTGGACAAAATGCATACCGTCTCCACGTGCGGTGTCGTTTTTCACTGCTTTAACAGTACGCGAACCCGCATAGTTACTGAGTTTTTACACCCTTTGACAGGTTGCTAATATCTGCAATCATAAGGTTAAGACATGGCGTACAGACCGTTTGACTTTGTAAACGTGTGGCGGGTACGCCGATATTTTGTAACACTTTTATAATACAAAATTATTCTAAATACTGCTACCAAATTTGGTAATATATCAGTACGCCGATTTGTTTTGGACATTTTTGCGAATGGCATTAACACTCTTTCAATGTTCACTTTTATTGAAACCGATATTTTCCTTTTCCATGTCCTGTTACAGGTACGATTACCTCACTATCAACCAACAGTTTTATTAACTTGGAAGCTCCTGATGGCTTTAATCCAGTAATTTCTTCAACTATCGTTCTTCCGAAACAATTTTCTTTTCCACATTTTGAAAATATTTCTACTGTATGATTTATTGTTTTTTCTGAAATCGTATCTGAGAAAGAAAGTAATTTATTTCGAATGTCCACTTTTGTGCTTTCAATGTCCACTTCTCCACTCTCAATGTCCACTTCTCCACTCTCAATGTCCACTTCTGCAAACCTTCCACTAATGTGCATCGTACGATTATGAAGTTCATTCTTCTCATCCAACAATAAATTTCTTAAAAACAATTCCAAATACTCGGTTGTTTCATGAACACCATTTTTCAAATCGTTATAATTGGCCCTAACAAGTGCATTTCTAAAATACCATGCATTCTCCGCAAAAATATCGTTAGTTGCATCAAATCCAAGTGTTCTAAGATACTTAATAAAAAATACTGCCGTAGTTCGTGTATTTCCTTCTCCGAATACATGTATCTGCCATAATCTTGATACAAAAAACGCCAGGTGGTGAATAATTTCTTCCATGCTCAAGTTTTTATAACTAAACTTCTTTTCCTCTGCAAAATCATAGTCCAGGGTTGCACGAAGTTCTGATGCACTTCCATAAAGAATCGTTGCTCCATTCAGCACCCACTCTTTTTTTGTAATATTATAATCTCTAAGTTTTCCGGCATGTCCATAAATCCCTGTAAATAACTTTTTATGAATAGAGATATACTCATTCGGAGTAAAACTAAATGCTTTCTCCGACAAAATTTTTGCTATTCTAACGGCAACTTTGTCGGCCTCTTCCGTACGGTCTTCTATATCTGCTTTTGGATTTTCTTCATAATACGTGTTGAGAAGTTCTTGCGCTTCATCAATCGAAATATCGCCTTCAATATTCTTTATTGCAGTATCAATCAAATACTTCGAAGTCTTTAATCCATCCACTGCTTGAAGTCCGATAGCTGTATGCCAGGCATAACCTTTGTCTCTTTTATTCGGTTCTGATTGTTTCATATACTCTTTAAAGGGATCTTTATCCATCAAATTGCCTCCATTCATTTTTACCAATACCAGCTCTTTCTGATACTGTCTTGTAAAGATTTTTCCTTTTCTTCAGCACTCTTTTCATGCTGACGTTTTCCCAGATATTCATCCTCAGTCGCTATAGACGGATCATACCAGTCAGCTTTCTTCAGAGCCCATTCAATCCATTCTGGAGTAATATCTTCATTTCCACTATCTATCATAGCCTGAATATATTCTCTTATTTCCTTTGCAATTCTATAGTCTTCAGCTTTGTTTACAAGTTCTTTTACAAGACGAATTTCTTGTTCTTTTCTTTGTCTATTTTCTTCTCTGCGTCTCTCTTCTTCAACTCTCTTACGTTCTGCCTCTTCACGTGCTTCTCGTACAATTCTATTCTCTTCTGCCTTCTCATACAGGGTAACCAAAATATCACCCAGTCTATCTTCTAATTTTTCAGAATCGTTATCTCTTATGTAGCTTCGCGCCCCAAACACAATACGAAGTTTACCATTATATACCTTGTCATACTTTCTAATTTGCGGTTTTGAAGCCCATCTATGATTTTTGATATCATCATTATATTTTACGAGCGCCTGTGCCTCTTGCTTAGTCATTTCATGCTTCACTTGGTCTTGACTCTCAACCATACAAAATCTAACAATATCTCCTCTAATTTTTACAGACAAATCACTATTAATACTTCCACCTAAAGATTCAATTGTTTTGAATACGGTATCTAATATTGCAATTGCACGTGACATACACTCATCAGACATTTCCTTAAAGAATTCAGGCTCGTTTTCTGGTTTGTTATGTCTTGAATTATAGTATGGTCTACTCTGTACTTCTTTCAGCTTTGACTTATAATCAGCAATATCCTTCTTGTATTGGACCAACATTTTATGCAATCGTGTATTTTGACTTATCTGCAGATTGCATGCATATTCTAATACTTTATTTCTTTCCGTCTCATCCAAATAATCAAGAATTCCATCCGGCCACTCAGGTATGTTGTCCGTTTTTTTCTGCGGTAAATCCTCCTCGGTTACTACGTCCAATTCTTCTGTTACGTCAGTATGCACTTTCTCTACTACTTCTGCCTTAGCTTTCCGAATACGCTTAACAACCGCGTCTTTCGTTATCAATGAAATTTCTGTATCTTCCAATCCAGAAAATTCTACAATCTCATTCGATACATCTTTTCCCATATTCTTCTTAGTCCAATAACCAGAAGAAGGAAAAGATATATTTTCTACTTTACAAGTTGCTATCAGTTTACCATAATTCAAGTTATATTTTCTGGCTACCCCTGCAACTGAAAGAGCCCATATTTCATCATAGAGCTGCTTACGAGTCAATTTAACTATTCCTTTTTCATTCTCCATCCTGGCAGCTCCTTTCCTGCATATTTTTTGTCAACATCTTTGTATTTTCCCAGCGAAAACGCATATTCATAAAGCTCTAATTCTGCTGATCCTCGTTTTCGCTTAATAGAAAAACCAAATCTTTTTTCATTTCTTCAAACTGTTCTATTATAGTATTTAGACTCTTTTCTATATTTTGAACTTGTACTTCTGATGTTTTCCCATATTTATATGCAATCAATCTCTCACCAATTATGTGATAGGACCAACTCTCAGAATATGTTCTATCTCTTTCTTCATTGTGAATTGCAAAACCGATCGGTAAAAGATCATTTCTCATGCCGATACTAACCGCCATAGGGGATATGCCTAGGTAATCTGCCGCTATCTTACATGTTATTTTACTCATATTTCTAATATCTTCATCTGTGTATTTAGGCATAATTTATCTCCTTTAATAAAAATATTTTTCCGCCCTGAACAAGAAAAACTTTTTAAGCTATAAGTAAGTCGCCTTAATCTAAAAAATCAAACTGAGATGCTTTTGATGCAGTTTTGAACCCATCATTTCTATCATGCTTTCCTTCTTCGTTTATTTCTGTTAATATATCTTTAATTTTACTTAAGCCACTTATCTTAAATTGAATTCTTATAGCAGTTCCATCAATACTAGTCCTATTTGAATTATAAATAATTTTCCCTTTAGAATCATTTGATAATTTTACAGCAGTATCACCACTAGCTAAAACAAAGCTCCCTCCGGTTTTCGCACAAATTCTACTAACCATAAATAAACCATAACCTGAGTTCTTCCAAACATTCCCCGTTCCAGCAAATATCTCATCATCAAAACTATTGTCAAAAGTTCTAGAAACACCTGGTTGCAACGCTTTAATTACAGCCTCCTCATTTGTAAGCCTTTCACTGGCGTAATTATAATTACTATTTATACTTTCCAATATTCCTCTTCCATCGTCAATTATCGCCAATTCTACTAAATCTTTTGTTGGCCAATACTGCGCACAATACCATCCGTTTAATGAATTACTATGTTCTGGAATATTTCTTATTATCTCTCTCAAGCAAAAAGTCATTGTTTTTTTTACTATTTTATCGTCTCTAGCAAGTACCGTAGCTAATTTTTCTGAAATATTTGTCACCAATTCTCCTACCGGTTTATTCAATTGGCGACTTTCTTTTAACACATTTAACAAATTAAGATCTGATATTGGTTGATAATTTCCATTTCCATATTCAAGGTCTAACTGTCTTCCCTTATCGATTCCAATAAATCTATAGAATCGCATATTTGTGGCATAATCATTATGTAAGTTTTGGGCCTTACAAGCCAATTCACTATGTTCAATTCTTCTTTTTCTTATTTTACTCCCGACACATAACATTGGAAACGGATCACAATTGTATACTTTTTTAAAATCAAATATATTTTCCTCATCCCACTTGTATGTTTCAAACTCCCTACAAAAAGCCAAGGCACTTCCATAATCCAAATTAGGGACAGATACTAAACCCATATTCATTCACCATCTTTCCATGCAAACTGTAACGCAGCACCAATTTTTTCAATTAATGATTCATCCGCAGGTAACCATTGAATACTATCCAATTCATCTCTGATAAGCCACTTCGCAGACTCTGCCTCCTTTAAGACAATTTTGCCAGATATAATTTCCGCCCAAAAACAATCCATCGAAAGGTGAAATGTCGGATAATCATACTCAATGGTATCAATCAAATCACCCACACGTATTGATGCTTCCAGTTCTTCTCTTATCTCTCTAACAAGGGCCTGCTGCGGTGTTTCACCTTCCTCTATCTTTCCTCCTGGAAATTCCCACTGACCCTTGAATTCTCCATATCCTCTCTCTGTAGCAAAAATCTGTTTCTTTTATAGAATCTTGACATAGGACCACTCCCATCAAAGCTTCCATAACAGCAGATGTGTTATTAGGCAGATATTCATTTCGAGCCACTATATCCCAGCCGGCATTTCTTAATTGCTTATCAATTTTTACACGAGCTTTTTCTTCCGGTAACATAGGCATACTCTTCCTTTCTAATCCATTCTCCCATATCTGTTGTCCCAAAATCAGGACTTGATATACTTCCCGGACTTAATTCTTTTATCCGCTGGTTTTACAGCATTCTTTGGAATGGCCCAAGTATTACCAAACTTCATAGCCCCTTCTATCATTCCTTCATTGCAGATTGTCTGCACTCTTCTAACTGATAGGTTCCACTTTTCTGCTGCTTCTTTAATAGTCATAAACTCCATATTTTCTTACCTCAATAAAGTTATAAAATGCGACATTTTATCCTAATTTCTATTATAAGCGCCAAGACGCCGAAAATCAATCTAAACCTACATAACTTTCGGCGTACAGTCTATTACTTCTCCGCGTACAAAATCCCATAAAAATAACCTTTCAGCGTACTCTATACGAACTACGCCAAAAGGTTGATTTTCACTACACCCGTATTCTATTTTTCATTTCATGCACATATTTTATAGGCTTATTTTCATAATATGTTCTAGCAGATATACCCCTCAACCCCGCTTAAACTAGGCATTTCTTAGAGAGGAGACAGACCGTCTCAACGGTATTCCCTTTGTCCCACAAAAGCTCCGTAACTTCCCCGCCATCCTTGAACACCGGAAAATTCAGACCAATCCGCTTTAGCGGATATTCAGACTCGTCATTCCTGTAAATTTCAATTTCCTTAATCAAGGCTGTGACCACATTTCTCTTTTCTTCGTCATTTATTATATTATAAACGCAGTCGAAATTCACCATGATTTTGTAAATATTCTCAAGAGTAATTGCCTGCTGCTTAATTGCATCTCGCCGAAGTCTGGCATCTTCGATTTTTTCCTCCAGCTCAACAATGACATCATATAGGGAATCTAACCGCAAGGTCATATCATGGAGCTTTCGTTCCCGGTATTTGCATCAGCAGGGAGACTGTCAATTTCCCGTTCCAATCTTGTTTTATTCAGATCAACTTCCTTCAGCTTTGCCTGATAGCCCTCCAGTTCTTTATCCACTGCTTTCGTGTCAATCTGAACACCAATCCGTTTTTTAATGGCCTGGGCATATTCCTCATTCCTTACGATCTCACGAATTGCCTCAATGACCATCGGTTCAATATCGGTCTTTTTCAGCATTGCCTTATATTCACAATGCTTACCCCGGACCATCCTATTCCGACTACATACATAATAGTAAATTTCTTTGTAAGTGCCATCTTTATTTGTCCATGCGTGTTTATTCGTATACATGGGACTTCCACAAACCGGGCATTTCAGCAGACCGGATAACAAATGAACTCGATCCCGCCCAATTTTTGACGGTTGCTTTACTCCGGTTCTAAGACGCTTGGCATGAGCCTTTTCCCATACCTCCTCACTAACGATTCCTTTATGCTGTCCCTCTGTCAGAATGTAATCGTCATTTCTTTTCATCTGGTAATCGTTTTTTGTGCCTTTGACTTTTTCCTTCGTTCTCCGTCCATAGGCAATTTTACCGCAATAAACCGGATTATCCAATATCAGTTTAATAAAATGTCCTGTCCAATCCTCTAATGTGCCATTCTGCCTCGGAATTTTCCGTATACCTTGTAAGTTCAACTGATTCGCAATACCACCCAAACCGATTTCCGATGAAGTATATAATTCAAAAATCTTCCGTATTGCCACAGCCTCTGTTTCTTCAATCATCAGCTTGTTATCTTCCAGTGTATATCCGTAGGGAGCAAAGCCACCATTCCATCCACCCTGCCGTGCCTTTTCGCGCCGCCCGTTCATCGTCTGCTCGATAATATTCTCACGCTCAATCTCAGCCACAGCAGATAGTACAGAAATCAAAAGTTTTCCGCTTGTCTGAGAGGAATCAATCCCTTCTTCTATGCAAATCAGATTTACACCATAAGATTGAACCAACTCCAAAGAGTTAAGTATATCTGCTGCATTACGACCAAACCGTGACAGCTTATACACTAAAATATAGTCAATGTCCAAGCCATCCTCAATATCTCTGAGCATTTTTTGAAAGGCAGGCCGTCCCTCAATGGATTTACCGGATTTACCGGCATCTTCATAAGTATCAACAACGATCATTTCCTCACGATCCGCAAATCGTGTCAGCATATTTTTTTGACCTTCCAGGCTGTATCCGTCCACTTGCATCTCTGTGCTGACCCTCGGATACAAAACACAGCGTTTTCCATATCGGTTCATAATTCATACCTCCAAAATTTACTTTTGGAAAATATCCTATGTAAAGCTGCGATTCTCACGCAGCTCCGTCAACCTCGCCCAGCACTCTCATACCATATTTCTCGATGATATGTGCCAGCGAAGTGATAAACGCTTCAAATTTTTGTTCCGCCAGAAGTTCTTCTGACCGGATTTCATCTGAAGGAATCAATGCGCTTTTATTCTGGATATTCTCCATTCAGAATCACCTCCGCAATTCCTAACGAAATTATAACTCTACTTGCACAGCCTGAAAATGATACGGCCTTTCGGCACTTTTATGTAATCCCCAGACTGCACAAGAGCGTCTTGTTTATATTTTCCATGTCATCCTTGTTTAGATGACCAATATATTTTTTTAACCTCGACTTGTCGATTGTTCTGATCTGTTCCAGCATAACAACAGATGGTTTCACCAAACCGCATCTGTCATTTAAGTGGTAATGCGTGGGGAACTTTCTGCTTTTTTTGCTTACACTGGTAATTGCTGCAATAATAATCGTAGGACTGAAACAATTTCCCACATTGTTTTGAAGAATGAGTACAGGACGAGAGCCACTTTGTTCGGAGCCGATACCAGGGCTTAAATCAGCCGAATATATGTCACCTCGATGGAATTTTTCAAACATCACTCTCGCCTCCTTAATATCTTAATACTTAAACAGCCGCACCAGTCTGAAAGAAATCTTCGGATAAAAACCTGGTGCGGCTACTGTTATTCTGTTCGGATTACTCGTCATATTTGCCACGCCCCCTGACGATGGGAACACAACAGGTCTCCGCTGGCGCGGCTGTCATAACTCCGCAGCATCGTTCGTATCGTGTGCCGCAGGGTTCCCCCCAAGTCTTTGGCGGGCCGTGAGGAAGTATCTTTAAGCCCCCGCGCCCTCATCGCGCCGGATGTGCCACCATCCTGGTCACAGGGACGTTGATCGCTCCGAAACAGCTTGTCCATCACCTCCTGGCTGCTCCATCTTCGCGGCGTCCTGCACTCGCTCATGCGCGGGTTATGTACCTGTTCTGCCGTGTATTCAGTTGTCAAAGGTCAGCGAAAGAAAAGCTCCTTCTTGACAGCCATGACAAAAACAGGCGATTTGTCCTGTCTGTACTGCGATTTATTTGAAAAAAATATTTTGCCTTGTCCCTTCATAGAAGCTGCGGACAGCGCAAGCTCCTTACAAGCACAATAAAATAGGTACTATCGTACCCAAAAACGCCTTTTATGAGGTTCTTCCCGCAAGGAAATGGGCACGATAAAATATAATTAAGGAGACGATAGTGCCTATGGAACTGATAAAAGAGCTGGGACGAAGGATACAAAAAGCGCGTAAGGAAAAAGGATTGACGCAGCAGGAACTCGCAGATCTGAGCCACGTTTCTCTAAAGCACGTTCAAGGCTGCGAAAGAGGGGTGAAGAATCCTTCTTTTGAGGTTCTGCGCGCTTTTTGCAAAGTCTTGAATTTATCTTTAGATTCCCTGATGAATCTCGATCTGCCTGAAGATGAGCAAGCCGCCAACGATATGCGGCAGCTTTACCTTTCGTGCCCTCCGGCTGCCAGAAAAGTGCTGTTAAACTCGACCCGTGCGTTGACTGATGAGCTAAAAGAGATGGTGCAGACGGCTGGGGTTGACCCAGATGAACATTTAGAGAATAAGTAAGCCGGTGGAGGAATAAAAACCCCCACCGGCTCTCTTTTTGCCGCTATGCGGCGGTCAGGTTATTGGGCCGTATCCAGCAACCGCGCCAGCTTCTTCAATCCGCGCCGGATGCTCTCCCACACGCGGCGGCGGTCAGCCCCCTCGATCCGGGCGATCTCGGCCACCGTCATGCCCAGGTAAAACCGGGCGTAGATACGCCGGGCCTGGATGGCGGTCAGCTGCATCAGCGCGGCATACACTTCCTCCCGCAGCAGCTTCTGCTCCAGGACTTCCTCCGGGGTGAGTGACCGGTTGAGGGCATCGTTTTCAATGCCATCCTCCCGGTTCAGAGAGTAGTGAGCCTTGTGCCGGAACTTCCGGCGTTCATAGGCGGCATCGTCCTGCTCCTGGCCCCGGATCGCGGCCACGATTTCCTCGGCCACGTCTACAAAGACATCGGTTTTATACACATCGGGATACAGTTCCCGAAGATTGATCTTCTGCATTATGTACCTCCATTTCGATTCACGGGTTGACGGGTGAACCGAAATGAAGGCGGTGAGCGACACCTTTCGGGGAAATTCCCGAAAAAACGACAAACAAAAGCGCCAGCATCCGAAGAACGGCGGCTGGCGCTGCTAAAAGAGGACTTATGACGCTTATGGACCAGCCACGATAGTGCCTGTTCATAAACAGATGGGGGCCGATTGACGGTCAGGCTTTTTTTGACAGGTAAATTCCTGCCGAATTATGTCGAAGCGGTCTTTGCTTCACGGCGGCTCCCTCCTAAAGCCGCCGTGTCAGCGTGTAGTCGTCACTCCTTTGTCGAGGGCATAAGGAACGGCGGCCTTGATGTTACTCAAAACCGCCGCAGTACCCTGAAAATCCATTATGGGCGCACGAAGCTACCTGCCCTGCAACGGTTTTTTTCTTTCCCCGTCTGGCGGGGCAGGATCGCTTGGCTTATTCGGTTTATTCTTGCTCTTGTGCGGCTGCCTCTTTCAGCCGCGAAAAGCTCTCATCGCTGATGATGTGTTCAATCCGGCGGGCGTCGGCCTCCGCAGTTTTTGGGTCAACGCCTGCGGCGATGATAAGCTGCTCGGTAAAAAAGCAATGGCGCTCGTAGATTTTTTCGGCAACCTCGCGGCCCACATCGGTCAGATGGAGAAAGTGATCTTCGTCCATTGTAAGAAAGTCGCCGTCCCGTAAGGTAGCCACTGCATGGCACACGCTGGGCTTTGACATCTCCATGTGCCGGGCCACATCTACGGAGCGTACCATACCGAGTTTCTTTTGAAGAACAAGGATGGTTTCCAGGTAGTCCTCCCCGGACGCATGAAGTTTCATCAGTACCTTTTATGAATTAAACGCTTAACTTCCAATTTGCAGAAGCTGTCTGCAAATCGACCAGCCTATGATAGAGGCCATTTTCTTTCATAAGTTCTTCGTGAGTTCCGTTTTCGGCTACAATACCATCTGACAATACAACGATGTTATCGGCAGCTTCCACCGTCCTCATTCTGTGAGCGATTATAAGAACTGTCTTGCCTTTTACCAGCCTGGATATTGCGTTTTGAATTTCAGTTTCGTTATCTACATCAAGAGAAGCAGTAGCTTCATCCAGAAGAATAACAGGAGCGTCTTTCAAAAGAGCACGTGCGATAGAAAGGCGCTGGCACTCACCGCCAGATAGTGTTGAACCATTTTCTCCGATCACCGTCTGATAGCCGTCCGACAATTTTGAAATAAATTCATCACACTGCGCTGCTTTAGCTGCGGCAATCACTTCTTCATCCGTCGCGTCCTTTTTACCGACACGAATATTTTCCATGATGGTGTTATTAAACAGCACAACATCTTGAAAAACGATAGAGAAGTTTTTCATCAACATGGTTGAATTTAGCGGAGCAATATCGGTTCCGCCCAACAGTATTCTTCCTCCGTCCAGAGGATAAAATTTGGCTGCCAGTTTTGCGACTGTACTTTTGCCGCCGCCGGACGGGCCAACCAATGCAGTGACCTGTCCCTGTTTTGCAGTAAACGAAACATCCCTCAGTACCGGTTTGCCCTTTTCGTAAGAAAACTGGACATGATCGAATGTAATATCGTACCCGTTTGTATGGATATTCTTCTCACCGGTTTCTTCCGGGTATTCCTCTATTTCTTTCAAGCGGTTCACCTGAAGCTGTACAGAAAACAGCTCTGCCATATTTGACATCGCCCCGGAAAGCGGATCGTACAGGCGGGAGGCAGCAATCAAAAACAGAATATAGGTAAACAGAGAGGTATCTCCACTTACCACAAGACTATTACCTACTACAATCACCGTTGCCAAACCGAGCCGTAAAAACATCTGGCCGGTTGTCAGCAGACTTGCCGTTGTCATTTCGGATGAAATCTGTGCTTTTTCCGCAGCATCCATCTTTGCGTCCAATTTGTGAAGATAATCTTCTTCCTGATTGCAAGCCTTTATATCCTGTACGGTTTCCAAGCATTCCTGAATGCCTTCTGCAAGCTCCAGTCTTGCGTTCATGTGCTTTTTGCTGAGTTTTTCCTGCCATTTCCGTGACAGAATAACGATTGCAAATGAAATCGGAGCTACCCAAAGAAGAGCCAAACCCATTTGCCAGTTGAAAATCAGCAGGCCGATACAAACAATCCCCGTAGAGATAACTGCTCCAAAGAATTGTGGAACCGTATGAGAAAATGCGTGTTCAAAGTTTGCACAGTCGCCCATAATTGTGCTTGTCAGGTCAGCAAGATCACGCTGGTGGAAGAAGGTCAGCGGAAGGGTACGCAATTTTTCCGCAAGCCCGATACGCCGCCTTGCGCTTTCATCATACGTTCCGAGATATGTCGCGGTGTACTGACAATAATGAAAAATAAAAACAACAGCTAAAATCACAATTCCAATCACAGTGTAAACGGCGGCACTGATCTCTGGCGCACTCGCTCCCAAAACAGGCGCAAGAAGCTGATTGAGGACGATAGCCAGAAGAATAACAGGAAACATAAGGCTGATATTGGCCAGCACCGAATAAACGATCCCTTTTAACAGGTCTTTTGCACCCTGATCGCTTAACGCATACTTCTTTTTTAACGCCTTAATCATGCTGCTCATCCTCCTTTCCGACCTTCCAGGCAATCGAGGTCTGGTAATCCTTCCACATAGAAGAATAAATACCATTTAAGGCTACCAATTCTTCATGCGTACCTCTTTCTGCAATCTGCCCCTCCTTGAACACCAGGATAAGGTCTGCGTCTTGTATCGTAGAGAGCCGGTGGGCAATCATCATAACCGTTTTGTTTTGGGTCAGCCGCTCAAAAGCGAGCTGTATCTGATGTTCATTTTCGGCATCTGCAAATGCTGTGGCTTCATCCAGTACAATAATAGGGGCGTCTTTTAAAATTGCCCTTGCAAGAGCAATCCTTTGATTTTCACCTCCTGAGAGATATGTGCCTCCTGTTCCAACGAGCGTATCAAGCCCATCCGGGAGGCGGTCAATAATATCTTTGCATTGTGCTTCATCAGCCGCTTTCAGGACTTCTTCCCTGGTAGCGTCCGGGCGGGCCGCCTTAATATTATTCAGCAAGGTGTCCTTGAACAGACAGGTATTCTGAAACACGAAAGCAACTCTTTTCATCAGTTCCTGCTTCTCAATATTGCGTACATCCACGCCGCCAATCGTAACGGAACCTGACTGAACATCATAAAATCGGGGAATAAGGCTTGCCGCTGTACTTTTACCGCTGCCGGAGGCACCAACAAGCGCCACTGTTTTTCCTGCCGGAACCTCAAAGCTGATATGGTCTAAGGCCTTCTCTTTGGCCCCTGGATAGGCGAAGGAAACATCCGAAAACACAATCGAAGCATCTGCCGGGATCAGGGGATGTTCCGGCTCCTTCAAGGGCTTTTCCTGCAAAATTTCATCCACTCGGCTGACTGCACTTTTAGCCGCCATAAGCTGCTCGCTGGCAAACATGATACGGTTCATCATAGTTGCACAGACCGGAGTAAACAAACTGTAAAACAGAAAATCCAGCACAACATTTTCATAAGCCGCCTGGCCGCTGACCCCGGACAAAATAAACATGGCGACTGGAATAAGTAAAACAAATGTGCCGTTCAGTGTTACTGTAAATCCCGTAAGAGGAATACGGCATTTTAAGGCATACCCGGAAGCAAATTTTTCGTATTCTTCTATTGCATCGTGAAAATTTTTGAAGGAATAAATAGTTTGCTGAAATACTTTTACAACAGGAATACCGCGAATATATTCCACAGCTTCTTTATTCATTGTTTCCAGTGCAGTCATATACTTGCCCATAAACTGCGCATTATCTCCGCCCATCATCTGTTTGAGAAAGATGACACTGATTCCCATAGGTATCAGGCAGCAAATTCCCAGCCGCCAGTCAAAAAGGAAAATCAAAATAATAACGGCAACCGGCATAACTGCGGCTCCGGTCAGATCGGGAAGCTGATGGGCCAGAAATCCTTCTGTAAGCCCTGCATTATCATCAATGATGTTTCTGAGCCGTCCGCTTGCATTTTGGCTGAAATACCCCAACGGCAGCGTCACGATATGATGAATTGCAGATTTTCTCATATTGGTGGCTGTACGAAACGCCGCCAGATGAGTACAGTTCAGGGCGATAAAATAAATTAAAATACTTGCCGCTGCAAACACAACCGCCATCCACGCATAATGGGCGCTCCCCGTTGCAAGAGATATATCCCCGGCAGCAAAAGCGTGGATTAAATCGCGGATGACGAGCCAAATGCAAACAAAAGGCAGCATAGATAAAATGGTACTGATTCCGGAGAGAACACATCCTAAAACAGTCAAAACATGGAATTTCCCTGCATATCCGAACATTCTGGACAGTTCTCCATTTTTTTGCTTCTCCATAAGCAAGTCTCCTTTCGCAATAATAGACGGGTTAGCATTTTATAACCCGTCTATTATCATAAAATCATTCAGTTGTTTCTGCCACTCCATACAGAGCGTATCTATCCAATCGGACACATAATTCATTGACACATAAGGCAGGAGTATAAGCGGGACAAATTTTCCTGTAATGGAAATGTTTCTACATGACCTTCATCAACGAAATGCAGAACCCGATTGCAAGTCATAGCGGCAAATTCATAATCGTGTGTAATGATTAAAATGGTCTTTCCTTTTTGCGCCAGAGCTTTCAAATGCTCCGATATTCTCATCATATTTTTGAAATCAAGACCGCTGGTAGGCTCATCCAAAATCAAAACGGGGGTATCTATCCAATCCGATACTGCGAGAGTGAGTCGTTGTTTCTGCCCGCCGGAAAGAGTAGCGGGATGCCGTTCTTTCCATTCAAACAAGCCATATAGTTTTAGCAGATCATCGCGTTGCTCCTGGGTACTGCCTTTTCCGTTTAATAGCAGTTCTTCTTCTACGCTGTCCCCAAACAACTGGCAATCTGTATTTTGCATAACAAAGTAGGCAAAATTCTTCCGTTTGCCTTTAGATACCTTTGTCCCGTTATATATGACCTGACCCTCTTTTTCCTTTTGCATACCACAAAGAATATTCGACAAAGTAGTTTTTCCTATTCCGTTATGGCCTACAATCGCAATCAGATCACCAGCATACGCCTGAAAAGATACATCATGGAAAACCGGATGTTTGCGATAGGAAAACGCCAAATCCTTTACCTCCATCGTCATATCTTTTTCTTTTACAGGGGAAATATCTACTTCAATATGGTGCAAATCTGCCGCTCGTATTCCTATGGCTCGTCTTTTTTCTTCTGGAATAGAGCGCAGTTCTCCCGCCGTCCATTCTTCTTTTATGCTCCCGTTTTCCATATAGAGAAAACGGTCTGCAAGGTCAGTAAGATAATAAAGCCGGTGTTCAGCAACAATGATTGTGTGGCCTTCCGCTTTAAGTCCACCCATCAAATTTTTAAGCGCCTCAACGGAATACATATCCAAATTGGCCGAAGGTTCATCAAACACATAAATTTCCGGATCAACAGCATTGACGGAGGCCACCGCTATTTTCTGTTTTTCCCCGCTGGACATCGGATAAATTTCTTTCCCTCGCAGCATATCTCCGTTAATACGCTTGATTGCACTTGAAACCCGCCTATCCAATTCTTCATACGGAACGCCATAATTTTCACACCCAAACGAAATCTCATCCTCTGTAATACTGGCAAAAAACTGGCTCTTTGGATCTTGAAAGATTGAACCTACTTTTTTCCCGATTTCATACAGAGGATATTCCGATATGTTGCGTCCCAACAGTGTGATGCGCCCTTTCAGTGTCCCTTCGTAAAATTGTTCGCCTAACCCGTTTACCAATCGTGTTAAAGTTGTCTTTCCGCAGCCGCTCCCTCCAGTCAGAACAAGAAACTCGCCCTCTTTTACATCGAGGCTGATATGATGGATACTATCTGTTTCGGCTCCCGGATATTCAAAAGATACATCTTCAAACTGGATAACGGATCGCCTTGCTTTATCATTTACCATTATGCTACCGTCCTTTCCAGCACAAAATAGAATGCAGTTACACAAACAGCAATCACGCACATAATCCAATCTCTTTTTTGAAATTCTATTTTTCTGCGGCAGGTATGTTTCCCAGGATTGGAAATCCCCCTGCTTTCAGCAGAAGCAGCAAGTTCTTCGGCTATTCTGGATGAACGGAAAATAACAGGCGTAACAATATACTCCATTGCGTCCAGAGGGTGTTTCCATGACAACAGCTTTCGCAGTCGAAGGGAGGAAAACACATCAGAAAATTCACTGCGCACAGTAGGGAAGAAACGCAGCATGAAGGTTACGGGCAGGGCAATTCCATTAGGCGCGTGGATTTTCTTAAAAACTGCTACAACTTCTCCCGGCGGCATACCAATCACGGGCTGCGCAGCCATAACCATCATCAAAATACGCAGCACCATGAACAGGAACATTTCCGGCATAAGAATGGTAATGCCCTGTCCTCCTGAAAGCAACCTCAACACGATAAAAATACCGCAGACGATCAAATATTTTATTGTCTGCCTGCCAAAGCCCTGAATAATCAGATACACGCTCAAAACGCCAAAAAGTGTGTATATCAAAATGTCGCTTGTGAGCACCGCCACAAGCGACATAGTGAGAACTATGACAAGCAATTTGGTTCGAAAATCAAATTTCATGCTCATAGTTTATTTAATCGCACCACTCTTTCTGAAATGCTTCACAATCAGTTTGTTACTAATCATGCAGCCAAGGACGGCCAGGATAGCGGTGACAGCCAGGCTCAAAAGGACGTACTTCGGATCGGTGTAATACTGGGTCTGAACCTGAACCTGCTGCTCGCTGACGCCGGTGGCAAGAAATGCGTCTTTGAAAAACCAAATTTCTGACATACCATGTGCAGCGCGAACCAGTGCCGTGATTACCCACGAAATAGACACACGCTTAATGTCATGGTAGGCATCCTTTCCGCACATGGAAAGCTCTGCGATGATACCGCCGCCCAAAAACCACGGAATCATAAATGGCCCCATCATCAATCCGGCGATAATCGCCCACATGATATTGTAGACAAGAGCGGGGCCATGCTTGCCGACTTTCATGCACATATAAACATAGAACGGTGCGAGGATAAGTGCCGCACCAGCGGCGTTAAAAATCATGGAATAGAACAGTGAAGCGCCGGTCAGGATCGAATAGACCATAAATACAACGAACATGACCGCACAGAAGATACCGATGATTGCCGCGTCTTTGACAGTGTACTTGTTACCTGTCGATTTTTCATTTTCCATTTGGAAATCCTCCTTTGTCTTGCAGAAAGTTAGCAACATCTAACCCGCTATTCAAAAAACAGGCCAGCTTCAAGCGGTCTTTCTGCTTTTATCTGACAAAGGATATTCTAATACAGCTCAGATTTCTTCGCCACTCCATACGGACCCGCTTCTATCCAAACGGACACTCTTTCTGAATTCCGTTGGAGAGCTGCCATACGTTTCTTTGAAGGCAGAAGTGAATTTATTCGGATTTTCATATCCGATTTTACTTGCAATCTCCGTTACTGACGACTCGGTTTCCAGCAACAATTTTTTGGCGACTTGAAGCCGATAGGTACGAAGATAAGAATAGACAGAGGTTCCATAGACGCCTCGAAAGCACTTTTTCAATGCTGTTGTAGAAATCTCGAATTTCTGGGAAAGCTGTTCAATCGTATGATGTGCTGTCAAGTCCTCCGTAATATAGGACGCTACTGCTTTAATCAATGCGACCTGATTTTGATTGAAATAATCCGTCTGTAAAACTTCTTCTGCCGTATTGAGATCACTTAAGAACAGAAGCAGTTCCAGCATTTTGACTTTCATGTATCCTGGTTTTCTTTTTTCCCGGACATGATAGAGTTCCGAAAAAATATGTTCAATAGACGGATTGGCCCGCATGATGCAGCAACGGTTTCCTTCGCAAATATATTTTTGTATGTAGTGCAAATCAATATTCAATAGCTCCATGATTTGCCGTACTTCCGGCAGCAATTCATCCAGATTGATGACGATAGAAATACCGTGATAGTGGTTCAGCGGAAAACACGAATTTGACTTTTTCTTCATCATGGAGCTGATCGACAAATCGCCTTCCGCCATATAGCAGCAACTATTTTCACCAAAGCTACACTCAAAACGTCCTATCAGACAATGGTTAATCTCTATCATGTTTTTAGCTGTGGCTTGATTTTGATTGCAATATCCCATGTGCATATCGTTATAGTAAAGCTCAATACCAGAAAAAACCTGATAGACTGTAATGCGTCCATGCCCTGTTTCATTTGACAGCCGAAAAATTTTACAGTCCTGCCGTAGTTCATCTTCTTCGAGAGAGCCGTATAACTTTGTCCCTTCAAATTCGTCTGGCAATTCAGACCGCAATAATACTTCAATCGTACCAGAGAGTGCTTGTTTTTCATAGGTCAGCACCACCCATTCCTCCTTTCGGTTCGTTATAGCTAACCATTCTAAGTATAGGCGCGAATAATGGCAGTGTCAAATGGTTTTCTGACAAAAAGAAAAAGTTCTAAATATAAATAAACTCTTGACAAATCATTTCCTCCACCTGTGCTTTCAGCGTGTTCATCAGCCCCACCCAGCGTATGGGGTCATGGGCTTTCAGTTCCTCGGTGACGCCCGCTGCCTCCATCATGCGGAATAGCGAGAACGGTGGTTATTCCGAAATTATTCTGATTCGGGATAATACTGGCAAGCAATGCCTGTGTTAATACACACAGGCCCGCAGAGAAGAAAATCCCTCCGTGATTTTCCTCTCCGCTTGCTTGTTGAGGGCAGCGCCCCCAAGCCCCTTTGAACACAGAATTTCATTCTGTGGCTGCGCGTTCTGCGAACGCTTTTGACCAGGACCAGCTTACCGCTGGCCGTGGTCTTTTTCTTTTTCAACATCCTGTTCTACCTCCATTTTCAGCACTCGATCTACATTTGCCTTTGCCGTTAAAAGCTCCCGCATTTCCTCACGGGAACGCCGGTACTCGGCATAGGTCTTTTTCTTTTCTTCCAGCAATTTCGCGTACTCCGTCTGCAACTCTTTGACCTTGGGGAGCTTCTTGACGCCCATCTCATCAAAGGCATTCTTAGCAGCTTGGTGGAGCAGAATTTCTTCCTCATGTTCCTCCCGGAATTTCTTAGAGTAACCCGCTTTGCGGTATGCTACATAAACCTCACGGGTCTTGGCATAATTTACGATGTGAGTACGCAGAACAGCAATCTCTGCCATGCGCTTTTCAGCTGCTTTGATCTGCGCCGAAAGTTCATTGTGATGTGCCGTGGCAGCCGTAGCCTTTTCTTCCAAAACCGCATACTCCAGCAGGTTATTCTCTGACAGGTAATTCATGGTCTGCGCCATTTGCTTCAGATTGAAAACTTTAGCCCATCGCGCATAGCCAGCACCTTTTCCAGCTTGCAATTTTGCCTGAATGTCCACCAGCAGATTGACCTTCGGCGGCTCTGCCTGTGTGACTGTTTTCTTTCGCGGGGTATGTGCTTTCTTCCCTAAGAGAACTGCCCGCAAATCTTCCAATCCATATCCTTCGCCCAGACTGTCCATGCGGGCGGCTTTCTCCCAAGCAGAGAGCTTCAGTCGATACGATTTTCCGCGCTTTGAGACTTCACAACCATACTCTTGCAACAGCTTCAGCAGTTCTTCAAAGTCAGCAGGACTTTGTGATAATGCGTTGTCAATTGCCACACGAAGCAGCTCTCGGTGAGAGGGCTTTGCCTGATCTCCCAGCCACTTGTTATAGCTTTTTCCGTGAAGTTTCGGATTCTCTACAATGGACAGTCCGTTTTCAATGCAGATGGTATCACTTAACCGGCGAACCGCCTTGGTGCTGCCCCAAAAGTTTCGGAATTTCCGGTCATATTCTAAGCTGACCGATGACCAGATAATGTGATTATGAATGTGCGACTTGTCTATGTGGGTGCAGACCACAAAGGCATGATTGCCCTTGGTAAACCGCTTGGCAAATTCTACACCCAGACGGTTGGCTTCTTCCGGCGTGATTTCACCGGGTTTGAATGACTGGCGCACATGGTAAGCGATCACATCGTCCGCACCGCGCACCCGCCCGGTGGCGGCGATATACTGCCGCTTCGCCAGCAGAAACTCTGCATCGGCGGTCCGGCTGTCACAGCCATAGCCGGTAATTAGTTTTCCGTTGTCGGTCTTTTGCGGATTTGCCACATAATCAATGATGTCGCTGATTGCCTGACTTTCGGTGCGGCCCTTGCCGATATGCAGGGGCATGATGCGTGTGGTTGCCATAGAAGGGCCTCCTTTCTAAAAAAGAAACGGCCTGCATGGTGCAGACCGCTTTCGTTATTCTATAAAATCATTCTCATCAAGAAAATCAAAATCGTCATCGGTGTCCTCTAACTGTTTTGGAGGAAACCTCATCTCGTATTGTTCTTTCGCCAGCGCACGGACTTCCGGGCGCTTATCTTCCATTCGGTTTTTCAGCCAGGAAATTTGTTCCTTTGATAATCGCCAGGGGAGATTTAGCAAGCGATTTATTGTCATTTGCTCCGCTTGTTTTTCCGGCGGCAAAGAAGCACAGGATTTACAGATATGAGCCGCATGGCCTTTGCCGGAAAATTTTTCGTTAGCCTTATATTCTCCGCAGACTTTGCAATAATGACCGTGTTTTTTCATAGGCTCGATCCCTTTTCACATAGAGCGTATAAACTGCGAACCGCCCCCATGATGATGCTCCACTCCAGATCTGCCGCATAGGAAAACTTCCTGCGGTAAGATTCCCAAAGTTTCTGCATCACAGGACTGCTTTCCACTTCATTCAAAACATCCACAGCTTCTGCAAGATGCCGTTCGGTTCCGCGTTTTTTGGCAGTTGCCAACAGTGCATCATAGAGCGTCTGCCGGTTCAATGTGTTCCCGTGGAGCTGATCCAGAATATAAATGTCATAGAAATCTCTCATGCGGGTGTTGGTGGTGGTTCTGGTGATGATTGTTTCCAGCTTTTCAGCCAGAACGGTTTCCAGGTTGTATGCCCAAATGTCAATGGAGCGATCTTCCAGCATCAGCTTGAAAGAGTAGCGTACCTCCCTGGGGGTAATGGCATCCCCTGTGGAAATGTCAATCTTCAAAGGTGTCACCACACCGTCAAAGGTTGTAGTCATGCTGACCCGAATCCCAGGATACTCCGCTTCATCCATAATCTCTGAAATGCTTTTCAGCTGAAATTTGACGCCATCATCAATCGGCACACTCACAATAGCAGAAATCAGGTTCTCGATCTCCTCTACATTAACATTGGCTCCTTTTACAGTAGCGTCCAAGTCCATCGTGGAACGGGCATCCAGTCCAACCATTGCCGCTACCAGCATCCCGCCTTTCAGAATAAATTTATCACGATATTCAGAAAGGGAAATACGCTCCAGAAAACGCTCCATCATATAGTTTCGCATTAAAAGCTGTGCATCCGCAGATTTTTCTCTGGAAAGATTGCGAATCAAATCTTTTAGCTGCCTTGCTGTTTTTATCATAAAAGCACCTCCAAATACTGCCGTAAAATTTTTTCAACCCGGAACATACCGGCATACCGCATCAAAGTCCGCAGATCCTTGTCCTTTCTTCTGGCATACATCTTCAGCGCACCTTGAAAAGTCTGTATTTCCATGCTGCTTCGGCTGCGGAGCAGATCGCAGATGGTGCGCTCCATATCATAGACAGGAACCGTATGCCCAAAAGGTGTTTGGCCAGTTGTCAGCCCTACCTCATATAGTTCTGGTTTGATGGTGTAAACAGAAAGGCCCTCTGCCTTTAAGCGAGTGGTGCTGTACCCTCTGCGCACCGTGATAGCGTATGGAGATGGTTCCCGGTCTGTCAAGTCATGGAAAAATAGCGCTGATTCATGGGAAAATACTGCCTGACCACATCGCAGATGTAACAGAAACATCGCATCAATCCAGGTGTCCTCGGAGACATAAATTCCGTGAGCAACCTGCTGAAGATTTTTCTCTTTGACATATTCATAAAAAATGGGTTTTACAATTCCGCTGGCGATTACCTGTGCGGTTTGCAGCATCCCATCATGCTCGGTCAGAAGTCTGTCTAATTGCTCAAACCGTTCTGATTTGGTCACATCCATCACTTCCTTTCGTGCTACTATTATACACGGATGTAGCACAGAAGTAAATACAGCAATTTAACAGACACTGTCTGGCATTTTTGTGACCGCACATTTTATCCATAAACCAAATCCTGAATGGCAAACTTCAAGTCCTGCACCTTGCCCAGCAGCCAGATGGCAGCCATCGGCAGACCATAGGGACTAATAAGGAATGCCATCACCAGCAGGATAATGCCGTTTTGCAGGGAACAGGTCAGCAGGACCGCCACGCCCAACAGGGCGATCACCATGCTGATAAGCCCCAGCACCAGACCGGAAACATAGACGATCCCCACACAAATCCAAACGAACAGGGTCAGCGCCAGAATCACCGGAACCATCACGATCTTCAACAGCAGTTTCAACAAAAATACCAATGCCCTCATTGTTATGCCTCCTCTCAAAATCACAGTTCCTGTTCCTGATTCCATTATCCCTGTCTCACAGCCAAAAGACAAGGATATGGGCAAAAAGAAAAAGCGGAGGAAGGCGCGGCGAAGAAACGCCGTTCCTCCCTCCGCAGATGGGGTATTTGTCCCGGTTACGAAAGTTTGGAGAGTTGTGTCAGTATCTCTTTAACTCCGTCCCATAACTGTTCCTGCCGCTGGGATATATCCTCCAAATCGACATCATAAATCCGCCCGGTCTCATGCACCTTGCGGGTCAGCTGGTTCAAGTTGTTGCTGCTTCGGCGCAGCAGGGATACCAGTTCTTTCAGTTCCGGCAAATCCAGCTGCACCACATAGCCGTCCACAGCCATTTTCCGCAGATAGGCGCTCAGGTTTTTTGTCCCAAACTGTGCCATTTTCTGCTGAATCAACTCCATTTCGTCAGCGGATACCCAAAACAGAACCGGCACATCCCGCTTGCGCTTGGGGCTGCTCATCGCTCCGGCTCCTGTTTCTTCGGGGCGGCAGGCTTATGGGCAGGCGGTTCCTGTTTGAGCTTTTGCAGGACAGAACTTTTCTGCTGTTCCTGCATGGTTTTTCTGGCCTGCCTGGTAAACAGGTCGGTCAGACCGGGATTGACCCCATCCACAACCAGATAGGCGCAGTGGCGGGAAGCGCCGCTGTCCTCCGGCATGGGAATGGTTTTTGCCCAGGCTTTATTGTCCTGAGAGATACGCCCGTCATGGTTCTTGTGCTGGATGGTGTTTGCAAGAATGAACTGTACCCGTTCCGTCCCGAACTTTTCCAGCACATCTTTGACCGCCGCCTCCGTATCCAGCCGGTTCTCTGCATAGTGGGCGCTGATGGTCTGCTCAATGGCTTCTTTGCAGGCGCTGTTCGCCTGATACGAACGGTTATATTGTGCCATCTCTCCATGCTCGGACGCATAGGCGGCAGAATGGGGGTAGAGAGGGGCAGTTCGTAATTCTTCCTGCGCCTTGCACACATCATCGGCACGGTTTTCAATGCTGTCCCGGATCACATCCATGTAGCCGGTCTCCAGCTTTTCAAAATAACGGTACACATCAGCCAGCGGCGAGGGGGAATCCAAAAGCGCCTGGGTCTGTGCGTCGGTCAGCTCCAGCTCCTCCATCGCCATCACGATGTCCTCCCGGACGGTGTACTCATAGGTGTGGTGCAGGATTTCTTCTGGGGGCTGGCTTTTCAACCAGTCCCTATATTTTTCCTGCTCAGTGGCCATCTTTTCATAAAGGGCCGTATTCAGATTATTGGTATTCATGTTATCGCACCTCCTCATGCTGTTTTGGTTTCTTGTCTATACTGCGGGGCGTCACCGGGCGCTTCAGGCTGTCCAGCACCGAAGGCCGTGTGCTTTTGGCAACAACAGCCTCGGCGTGTGCCTGTCCCTTTCCGTCGATGTTCAGCAAAGTATCCAGCTCCACCAGACGGTCATTTTTGCTTCGCAGTTCTTCTTCATAAAGGAATGGCTTTCCGACTTCCTCCTTTGCGGCAGCCTGCTGCTGATAGAGGTTATCCAGCTGGGCCTTTGCCGCCTCCAGACGCTGGGGCATCTGGGCGAGGGCATTGTCGATACGGGTAAGATTTCCGCGAGGGTCTGTACCAAGGGTTGCCCGGTGGGTCATCTGTCCTTTCAGCAGGAGCGTATACTCCTGTTTCCATGCGGAAAATTCCACGGATATGGCATAGCCCCGGTAGCTGCCGATCTGCACCGGATCGGAGGTTTTGACCTCCTTGCAGGCATCCAAAAGGGCTGCGCCGGCGTTCTCCTTATCGGTCAGCAGATCGCCGCGGATTTCCATACCAGCAAAACCGTCCTCCGGGTGCAGGTGCGCTGCCAAAACCTCCAGATCGGATTCAAAGCCCTTGATAAAGCCTTTGTGCTTTTCAATCTCCTCCGGGAAGTATTTGAGCAGCTGATCCTCCAGACGATACTGCTTGCTCTGGTGGTCGGCTTTCATCAGCTTTAGGCGGGATACCTCCACATCCAAATCCATACGCTCTTTGATACGGGGGTCTCCGGCACACAAAGCCTTGATCTCTGCAAAACTGAGGGCGGTTTCATCCACATCATCGCAGGAACGTACCGGTGATTTAGAAGTCATGATCTGACTGATGAATTTTTGCTTATTCTCCACCGTCTGCCAGAGGTATGCGTCAAAGGTTCCTTCGGTCACATAGCGATACACATGGACAAGAGGATTCTGGTTACCCTGGCGCTCGATACGGCCCTTGCGCTGGGCAAGGTCAGTCGGTCATTTTTTGCGGACAGTTCATACATGCTATCCTTTTCTGTTCTCTGCTCCTGCGTTTGCTCTCGTTTGATTTCTCCCTCCGTATCTTCTTGGCACAAGCAGGACAATACCTTGATGCACCAGAGCCCGGGACATATTCAACGCCGCACACCGTACAATTTTTAGCGGGCATTGCTGCCCACCGTTTTGTAGGTATGATATGTAATTCATCGACAAGCGGTGCAATGCTCCATAGCGGCGATTTGGTAAAAATTGAACTCATACTCGTAGTAGAGCAGGAAACGCCGCCTTTGTATCTCTGGAAGGCTCCCAACCGCCTTATAGAGCGTTTCATTCCGTTCTTCCTCAACCATGCGTTCATCAAGGCTCTTAGGCACACGCAACGCCCGTCTGTAAAGGGTTTCGTCCCATACCTCGTTAAACTCCCTGTGCCGCTCGTCCCATTAGAAAAGATTCCTGTTCCTGCGCTCCATCTGCCGAAACTCCATAAAGAACTGTTCCGACACTTCCAACTCGTGGGATTTGCCCTGCCCGTCCTTAAAGCTGATAAAATACCTTGTGCCGCTTTCCGTGGATTCCTCCCGAAGCGTGTATGCCTTAACCCTGTATGCCATCCTGTTGTCCTCCTGCAAAAAATGAGTGAGGGGATTTCCATCCCTCACCCAGTAGCCCGCAGGATGGCAGGCTGTTTTAGAAGCTATAAAATTTTCCGCAGCTTCTTCCGCAGATGGTCTAACCTCGCATAGATGGCACCAGTCGTCAAATGCACAAGCGGGGCAATCTCCTTTGTGGAATACCCCTGCATTTTCAGCAGGACGATTTTCAAGGTACGCCCGTCCACCGTGACTAATACTTGATAGAGATTTTCGCTCTCAATCTCTTCCAGTAACTCCGCAACCGTACCCACTTCCGCCTGCCGCTCCCTGCCTGCCATGTCCTCAAGATATTCCGCAACGTCATTCGTCCATCGGTAAAACCGCCTGTTGGAATTGAAGTCTGCCCTGTCCGCCATGCGTATCTGCTCAATGGTCGCTTCATCAACGCCGCACTCACGCAGCAGCTTTTCCTCCGCTTCTTTCCAGATACGCCATTTCCTGTCCTCCCGTCCGTGGTTGTATGCCATTCTTACTTCCTCCAATCAGAATTGATTGAGAGGGCAGAGAAAAGCCCCCTCATCTTCCCAAAGGAAAAAACAAGGGGGCTGAACGCCTTAAATTTTAATTTTCTATTATCTTTCTTAGTTTTATTAGGATTCTGGCTTTGCGTTTGTTTACAACGCTCTGGGTTATGCCCAACCTCGCCCCGACTTCACGCTCGGAAAGTCCGTCAAAAAAGATTGCCTGTATCAGCTCCTGTTCACTATCCGACAGCAAAGGCAGGGCGGCTTTCAGCCTGTCCACCATGACCGCATTGACAACGGTTTCTGCAATGTCCACCGCTTCATCAGTGATAAAGTCCAGAGGATTCCCCTCGCTGTCCGTAAATCCGTCGAGAGATAGCAGTCTATTCTTTGTATCTAATTTTTGCAGATAACGCCACCGTTCCTTGTCACGGTAGAAGTCTGTGTATTGCTCCCTCACGACTTCAAGCAGACAGCCTTGAATGGGGATAAACAGCTTGTCCATATAGGTCTGGTCGGATTCCCTGCAACGGCAGAACTCCGTGTAGGATAATTCCACATAGCCGCCACTTTCTCTGATATATACCTTTCTTGGTGCATATTTCACCATAAATACCTCCCATCTGAATTTTTGAAATGTAAAAAATCCAGATGGAGAGGCGGAGAACGACACCGCATATCAGAAACAGCCCTACGGCACTTTCCAACAAAAATCGACAAAAGAAAAACCGCAAAGGCTCTGTGACCTTTACGGTTATAGGAAATAGTAATTCTATTGTATGGAGATTGTACTTCTACTTTCAAGGTGAGAAGTACCGTTGCACTGGCAGAAATTTTTTTAACTGGTTTCCTGCCGTTCTCTGATATGCTATGTATTGATAAATTTTGCTTCGTATGAGCAGATAGATAACTGCCCGAAAAAAGGACATAAAAAAATCCCTCCAAATTTAAAAACAAATTCAGAGGGTAATTTAGGGTATAACAAAATAACCCACCCGAATATCGTTTTTTTTATTTGGTGAGTTTGTTCTTTCAAATACGAAACAAAAAGAGCCGATGATTCGTGAATTGTTCCACAATTTCATCGGCTCTGCGTCTTAAGCGTCTGGCTCTTTGATGACAGTTATCTTCAAGTTGTCAACTTTAATCAATCTTTCTTGTCTGCATTTTGGACAATAAAGGGGATAATTCTCCAAAACAGTGTCCTTCCTAATTTTATTACGGGTTTTGCTCCCACAAACAGGACACAATATCCATTCGCATTTCATCATAATTAGTCTCTAATCCTTTCAAATCTCATTTTATATGACTTTTGCAAGCTGTTAAGCTAACTTGTGGAACATATGCCGAACCTTATCTATACGGCTATTCGGGCGGCGGGGTTGGCAAATAAATTTACCAATAGCTGGCTGGTATCCTTTTAACTCTGTCAAGCAGACTCCCTGCCCATTTGTGAAATAAGTTAAATCGTTCCTGTATTCTTGAATACATCTAGCAGGGATTTCTCCTTTCAGAATGACCTCGTCATTCTTTATCTGAGTACTTACAATATCTGCACAATACCTTGGAGCATCATGATACGCCCGTGAGAGATATTCCTGCGGTGCATAAATTTCAAAGTGGAGATATGGCTCTAATAGTTCTGTCCCTGCTTTTTTTAAAGCCTGCTCCAATACGATAGGGGAAAGCAGCCGAAAGTCTGCGGGGGTACTTACAGGACTATAATACAATCCATATTCAAAACAGATTTTACAGTCTGTCACTTTCCATCCATACAGCCCCTGCTCGCAGCCATAAAGAACCCCCTCCATAACCGCATTTTGGAACGATTGATTTAAATATCCAAGTGAAACTCTGCTTTCATACTGCACTCCGCTTCCAATAGGGAGCGGCTCTATGGACAACCCGACAGAAGCCCAGAAAGGATTTGGCGGGACTTCTATGTGGATGGTATATTCTGCTTTTCTAAGCGGTCTTTCCATATATATAACAGTAGGCTCTTTTATTTCTGCCTCCACATGATATTTTTCCTCAAGGATGGCACAAATGACTTCCATCTGCACATTCCCCAAAAAAGAAAGTATAATCTCATGCGTTGTAGTATCCACATAATATTTTAAAAGAGGGTCGCCATCTGAAATTTCTGTAAGTGCCCCAAGCAATATTTCCCGCTGTTCAGATTTCTTTACTGCAATCGTTGTTTGGAGCATAGGGAGAGGATTTTCAATAAATTTTCTCTGCGGCAACAGTATTTCGTTCCCCAAAATACTGTTTAGCTGCAAAACATCATTTGGTAAAATTACAATATCACCAGAGCAGGCTGTATCGGATGAATATAATTCACCGTTTGTCGGAACACACATCTCTGTGATTTTTATTTTCTCTTTTTCAGATATTCTAATAACATCCCTCAAATGCAATGTTCCGCTATATATACGCACATAAACAAAACGCCGCCTTTTCTCTGAATATTCAATCTTAAAAACCTGCCCGCATAGTTCAGATTGACCTTCAGGCGTTGATGAATAAAATTTACTGGCAATTACTTCTATAAGCTGCCGAATCCCCAGATTGTTTTTAGCGCTTCCGTGATAAACGGGAAATAACGTTCCGTTTTGGAATCTCCTGTTTTCTTCCTGTTCCAGTTCTGACATTTTAAACGGTTTCCCTGACATATATTTCTCTAATAGTTCATCGTTTCCCATAATTACCGCATCCCACTGTTCCATATCGTCATTGTCCGTTACATTTATATGGGGATGCTGCCCAACCTTTTGCTTCACTATAATTTCCGAAGAAAGCTTTGCTTTCATTTCCCGATATACCATTGGCAAATCAATCCCCTCTTGGTCAATTTTATTGATGAAAAAAATTGTCGGAATCTTCATTATCTGTAGTGCATGAAACAGTATACGGGTCTGTGCCTGTATGCCATCCTTTGCAGAAACTAATAATACTGCTCCGTCTAATACGGATAAAGAACGGTATACTTCCGCCAAAAAATCCATATGGCCTGGCGTATCTATAATGTTGACTTTTACATCCTCCCACTGAAAAGATGTCACTGCTGTCTGGATAGTGATTCCCCTTTGACGCTCCAAATTCATTGTATCTGTCCTTGTTGTGCCTTCATCTACGCTCCCTAGTTCTGCAATTGCACCACTGGTATACAATAAACTTTCCGTTAATGTTGTCTTTCCTGCGTCAACGTGAGCCAGAATGCCTAAGTTAATTATTTTCATGTGATTTTCCTCCTATCAACACCCAAAAAAGGGCATAAAAATACCCAGTGATAAATACTCCTATCACTGGGTAAATAACTCCAATAGCCCCAAAACACTTATATGTTTTCGGGCATATAAAATTACATGATAAAAGTATTCTTAAACTGGGTACAAAAAACTAAGCCCCATATTAAAAGTGAAACGGGACTGCTACTTTTTGTTCCCACTATCAAATTGACAGTTTATTTAAGAATACCTTGCCGCATATTTATTAACTCCTTGTATAATACTGAATCTAATTATATTCCTTAACCCTTTATTTGTCAAGCTGACAAACTAAAGCAGAAAAAGCGGCAGGATTTCCCCCTGCCACTAATCATCTGTTTATGCAAAAATAATTTCCTTTTCCACAATCTCCCTCGCACAAGCCCTTATGTTATTGAGGCATCCTGTCCATTCTAAGGCGTTTTCTGCCTTTAGCTGTTCCGTTATGCCCTGTGCCTGTTTCATACCCTCTATGAGCCTTTCAAAGCGTTCCTGTGCCTGTCTGTTGATGTCGGCAAGGTAGGCGTTTAGCCTGCCGCTTGTAAGAAGATTGGTGTATGTAACTTTACGGTACTGTTTTAGATAATCTAAATGCCGTTGCCCCCAGATGCCTATTGCCTGTTCTTCTTCGGCGGGTACAGTTAAGCACGGTATCAAATAATCCCCTTGCCTTTCGTATTTGCCGCCCAGTTCCTCAAATAATGATTTGTTGCTCACTTTTCGTATTCAAATTATACCATAAAACTTGTGAACAATTCTACCGCAACTTTGGAATATATGAGAAAAGTCCGGACAGTTTTCTGCCCGGACTTCCTCGCTCAATCATAAATCAATTCCGCTTTCACAATCTCCTCTGCCTGTGCCTTGCAAGCGTTCATCTGCCGCACCCATTCCATTTGATTATCGGCTTTCAGTTGCTCGGTCACGCCGTACTGCTTTGCCAGTTGCGGCACGATCAGCTCCATTCGGTTTTGTGCCGCTTCGTCAATCTCGGCGCAATGCTCAAAGAGCCTATCGGATAGCACCAGCTCATTGAACAGTATCGGGCGGTGCATTTCCAGATACGCCTTGCGGAGTCTGCCGTAGTGTCCGAGGGGCTTTGTCTTGCGGATAATGATGTTCGGGATAAGATAATCACCGTTCTGTGTGTAAGTGATATTCATGCTGTTTGTACTCCTTTCATCGGCTCTCTCTGCGGTAAACTGCTGACGGGAACGAACACTCCCTTTGCAATGTCCTCTGCACGAATGGCGGCTTTCTTGGCTTCGATTTCCGCCTTTTTTCTCCCCTTGATTTTGTCCTCGTATCGCTTCTGTGCTCCGCTGGCTTTCCGTTTCAAGTAGTTCTGATGAAGCCTGTCCTTGCGTTCCTCACGCTTGCGGATTTCCTCCAATTCCTCCGGGGTCAGCTCCACTTCTCCAAACGTCGGGGGAACGAATCGCCCAACGAAATTGAAGTAAATCTCGACCTCCTGTGTGGTCTGTATACTGCCTTTACGGTCACGCTCATGCACAAGGATTTTCTCGATGAACTCATTGAGCATGGCAATGGTCAGCTTGTCGAAGTTCTCGTATTTGTCAATCAGAGCGATAAAACGGTCAGCGTTCTTTTCGTGCGTTTCATAGCTCTTGACTGCCTTTTCCAGAGCAGAGATTTCAGCGGTAAGCTCGGACTGTTCCTTTGCGTATTGAGCGTCCAGAGTGGCGTATCTGCTGTCGGACAGCTTTCCTAAAATGTTGTCCTCATAGATTTTGCAGAGCAGGACTTCCAGCTCGGAAATCCTCTGCTTAGCGGCAGCAAGGCGTATGCGCTGTTTCTTAACTTCTGTTGTTTGCTGGCTGGACTGCGCTTCCTGCACCACACGGACAAACTCGGCTCGGTCGAGCTTTGCATATTCGGCAATGGCTTTGAGCATTTCGGAAACAAGGGACAGTACCACATCTTCATTGATACGGTGCTGGGTCTTGCATAGCGTTCCGCAAGGAACTTTGGTGTACTGTGAGCAGGTGTATTGAGAAATGCGCTTGCCGTTGTTGGTGCGGTGGACATACATCTTGCCGCCGCAATCGGCACAATAAAGCAAGCCTGTGAGGGGAGCTGCTTCGCCCCAGCCGTCCGGGTAGCGTCTGACATTCCCACGGATTTTCTGCACAAGGTCAAAGGTCTGCTGGTCAATGATAGGCTCATGGGTATTCTCGAAAATTGTCCATTCGTCCTCCGGGACATAATGGCTTTTCTTGTCCTTGAAGTGCTTTCGGGTCTTGAAATTGATGGTGTGTCCCAGATATTCACGCTTTTCAAGAAGGTTGCAGATGGTGGAAGAACCCCAGCCGTACACATCTTTGAAAGTCTTATTCTTGTTCACGCCCTCGCCGTGCTGGGCAAGGTAAGCGGACGGAATGAGGACTTTTTCTTCTTTCAGCTTGCTGGCGATCTGATACGGACCGTAGCCCTCAATCGTCATGGCAAAGATGCGCTTGACCACATCAGCGGCTTCGGGGTCAACCAACCATTGGTCTCTGGCTTCGTTCCAGAGATAGCCGTAAATGACCGTGCCTGTAAGGTGCTTGCCGGACTTGCCTTTGGACTGGAAAGTGGAACGGATTTTACGGCTGGTATCTCTGGCGTAATACTCGTTCATAATGTTGCGGAAAGGGGTAAAATCATCGTCCCCTCTGGCACTGTCTACGCCGTCATTGATGGCGATAAGGCGAACGCCACGCTGACGCAGGATTTCCATAATCTGACCGACTTTCAGATAGTCACGACCCATGCGGCTCATGTCCTTGATACACAGGTACTCCACATTCCCGGCTTCCACTTCTTTCATCATTGCCAAAAATCCGGGACGGTCAAAGCAAGTACCACTAATGCCATCGTCCGTGAAATGGACAATGTTCGTAAACCCCTGCCGTGCGGCGAACTCCTCCAACATAGCTTTTTGATTGGAAATGGAATTGCTCTCACGCTGTTGGTCATCATCTTTGCCGAAGTCATCACGGCTCAGTCGTTCGTACAGAGCTGTGATTTTCTCGTTTTTTCTCATAACTTGTGCTCCTTTCTTCGGTTTTAGGTTGTGTGTTCTAAGAGACTTCCCAACCGCTTGATTAAGAAGTCTTTTAGAGCATACAACACCGGCGGCCAGCTTATATTTTTTATACTGACGCACCGCAAAGTGGTTTGGCTTCTCGGCTTCCAGTGCATCAAACATCAGGTCTACGGGATTTTTGAACTCCTCGTCATCCTCCCGGACTTCCATGGCGTTGATGAACTCGATGAGGGTGGAGAAGTTTTGCTCCTCCACTGGAGCTTCATAGTGGATATATCCAATCAACGCGCAATACAGCAATGTTTCCGCCTTGACCCAGAAATCGTCTCCGGCCTTGCCTTCGCCTTTGGTATTGGCAATCAGCGTTGTTACCAGCTTCAAGATGTCCTTTTCGCTATGGATATAGGCGAAAGGGTTATAGTGCATGGACTTCTTGAAGTTGATGGTATTTAGGACCTTGATTCGGTACGGCTCATAAATGACCTTGCCGCGCTTATCCTTCATGGGCTTTCCGTCCTTCCCCAGCTTGGGCGCACCCCTTTGGAGCATTTTTCCGCACTCCACCAAAATGGTTCCCTTCGGGTCAGTCACGACGTAGCTGCTGTGCATCTGCATCAGATTTGGTTTGAGCCAGAAACGGGTCTTACCGGAACCGGAGCCGCCGATCACCAGCACATTTTTGTTTCTGGCGGTCTTTGGGTCCTTGGGGCGGCTGTTCATGGTCAGGCTCTCGGTTTTTGTGAGAATGACATTGTTCTGGAACACCGGGTCGATGTAGGGAGCAATATCCTCACGGATTCCCCAACGGGCAGAGCCATACTCCATGCCGTGACGGTACTTCTTGGCGTTTTTACTTTTGAGATACACCGCCAGACGCAGGCCAGCACCGCAGCACAGCCCCGCCAGCAGATCCAACGGGTGCAGGCTGGGCCAGAAACTTTGCAACGCCCCAGGCAGGACAGCAAACAGGGAAAGGAATTTCTCCGAAGCATTTGCCCCCTGAGCCAGTCGCCATGCCTCCCCGAAGTTGGTAGCAAACAGCCCCATCAGGAGATAGGGCAGGTTCAGCAAAACGAGCTTTTTGATGTCAAACTGCTTTTTCATCGTTCCAGCTCCTTTCGCTTGGTGCGGTCCACCACGGCATTTTTGACCATCTCTTTGAACTGACTGAGTTTTGCCAGCACAGACGGGCGTTCCGTTTTCTCGGCCTTCTTGACCTTTTTGCTGGTGTACTCGGTAAATGCAGCAGTCAGCGCATCGGCGTCACGGCCTTTGAAAAAGATCAGGTACTTGGGTGGGGAGCTACTGCGGTCTTTCTTCACCGCATAATCCACACCATATTTCCGGGCGATTTTCTCAAACTCCTTGATAGAGGGGTCTGTGATCTCAATGTTGGATATTCCCTGATTCTGACCAATGAGCTGCTTAACGGTCTGTTTGCCGTGAGGTGTCACAGGAGCGTCACGGCTTCTCTGCTTTTGCAGCTTCTTTTCCTTGCAGTGGGCCATGTACTTGCTAATGGCGGCTTTGAGCAGCCTGCCAGTGAACTTTGTTCCGCTAACAACCAGTGTTAAAGTCCTATTTTCCACTTCTTCCTGCATTTTCATCGCCTCCTTTCCACAAAATGTGCAGGGGTGGTGCATTTCTTTCTAAGGCGGGACCACCAGCCGCCGGAGGAGGTATTTTTTCATCGCTCCATCCCGCGGCTCTTTTTCTTTACCGGCTTCTTATCCGGCAGATTCCACTCTTTCCGGAACTCTGCCACACCTTTGGGGTCAAATGCCTTCAGCTTCTCCAGATCAAAGGCAACAGCAGAATATTTTCCATAACCGGACTGAACCTGATAGGGAAGCACCTTCCCCAATTTGTTCTCTTTGATGAATCGCAGCAAATCCTTGCTGATGTCACCGGAAATAAACGCCTCTCCGGGGTCCAGGGAATATCCTGGTAGGTTCACCGTCATATCTGCAAACGCCTCTGCTCCATCTTCTGTATGGGTAATCATGCCGATATAAAGCCGCTGATTATTCGCATACATTCCAAGTTGCAGCGATATGGTTTCTTCCCCATATTCCCACTTAAAGGGTACTTTCTTTTCCTCATTCATATCGGATTCCTCCTATCGTATCTGTTCTTTGTGGTCATAAAACAAATCTCCATTTCTGACCTTTGCATGGCTGAGAATCTTGATCTGCCCATTTGCCTGACTGTCCAGAGCTTTTTCATAGCCTATATCTGACAAAAACAGGCGGGTGCGTTCTCCTTTCCAGCCAACCGGGGAGTCATGCGTCAGTACATCAAAAATAATCATGTGCCGGGTGTTCTCCGCAAATCGCTGGAGATCCATGTAGTCATGACCGTGATAGTTCTGCGCCCCGGCTTTCTGGCGCATTTCCTCCATCAGCTGCCCGATTGTTTTGCCTTCCTGCATAAAACCCACTTCCTTTCCGTTCTTATGAGACCAGCAAGATCATCTCCCGCAGCTGAGCAAAGTAGAGCTTTCCCTTTGGCGTAACCAGCGTGTAGGAGCCGGTATGCCCGTGATTGCAGTAGTCTTTCACACAGAACAGCCCCGTATTTTTCACATTGGCATAGGGCAGCACATTGCCGGATGCTGTGCGGTACACAAACCGTCGTTCTATCAGAAACCGAACAAACCGGCGCTCCGGGACATCCAACTCTTTGGCGGTTGTCCTGAGATTGGTGCTGTACTTTAAGTCGATGAACAGGTCATAGAAAGCGGCTTTGCCCTCCAGCTGTGCATTTTCCTTACGCAGAGAAATATTTGCTTCACGCTCAGCCAACAAGTCTGAGCAGAGCTTCATCAGAGCCTCCGGGGAAGTAGCTACCTCCCAAAGCTTCTCTCTTGTGAGATAGGCCCCGTGCTTGCGAATGGTAGGCAGAACCTCATCGAATACCCACTGTTCAAACTGTTCTGCCGATGGCAATTTGCTGTGAACAATCAGGCGGTACAAATCTCCTTCGGGGATAAAAGTCATACTGATTTTGCGGTCGGGGCTTTGTGGGTGAGGTGCGTCGCGTTTCACGACATACCTACAATGGCGGATAATTGCATCGCGGGAATTGCTGTACCCCAGCGCAGCGGCCACATCCGTTCCGCAGAACAGGTATTTGCCGTTTTCTTCGATGACCCGGATACTGCCAAACTCCGGGTTTTTGAAAATTTCCATCTGGTTCATGTCGTGCCTCCTTTGGCATGATAAAAGGCGGCCTTTACCAGCCGCCTGCGTGCATATCGTGGTTGACCAATGAAGTGAAGTGATTATTCATGGTGGTAGGCGCATTGAACAGCACCGCAAGCAGGTACTGCTTCATGTTGCGTACCTGGGTGGTGTTCTTTTGCAGACAGTCCATGACAAACTCGATGTGGGAGCTGTCCAGTTTCAAAAAACGGGAACGCACGATCTCGTGAGGAAAGTCTGCCCCAGAGATCCGGGTGGTCTTTCGTCTGGCACAGACCGTTTCTACCAACAGCTCTACGATCTCATTCAGGTCATCCAGGTAGAGAGGATAACGCTGCTTCAGACAGTCATACTCGATATTCTCCAAAATCAATTCCCGATAATTTTCTATCTCTGTGACAGACATCGCATCTCTTCCTTTCCGTTCCGGCGGTCTTGCCGCCGCTGTTTCCCGGAAGGGAATGGAATCGGTACTTGATCCATAAGTAATTGATTTTTCTGTATTTGATTTCTCTATATTTAATTCTGCGGGCTTTTCCGTATCCGGTTTATCCATATACGGGTTTTCCGTATCTGGTGAATCCGTATCCGGTTTTCTAAGCTGTGGCTGCTCGTATATGACATACTCTGTATCGCTGATGCGTCCCTGCCGGTCACGCAGCTTGTGCCGCACAATGTAACCGGCAGCCTCCAATTCCCGCAACGCAGCGCCTATGGCATCCACGCCCTCCTTACAGATCTTTGCAAGACCACGGGTGGTGTAATTCCAGTCTTCTGGCAAAGACAGCATCATGGAAAGCAGCCCCTTGGCTTTTAACGACAGGTTTGCATTTCGTAAATGATGATTGCTCATCACGGTATAATCACGGGTCCGTTCAATACGAAAAACGGCCATCGACCTCACTCCTTCCGAATTTTGGGTACAAAAAAACCGCAATCCTCATTCCAAAGAATTGCGGTGTTCAACACTTTTCAAATTTTCTTGCATAGAACCAAAACAGCGGCTTTCGAGGACGCGCCTCTGTAAATGGCTCCTCCTGGGCGAAAGGAAGTGTTTGCATCACTCGGTCAATATCCGTTGAATCCATGTCATGCTGAGATTTGCAATCTTCCCGGATTGCTTCTTGAATTTCCTTTACCGTACACATAGTCATTCCTTTCCTTTCGTTGTATGGGTTTATGAGCGGCGGCGTTTTCCCGGTTTGAAATCGAGGATATGTCCCTCAATCACACGAGCGTGACGCTTGATCTTAATCTCCCGGCGCTGCTGGCTTTGCAGGGCAGCCTGATACCCGTCCTCGGTCAAAAACAGCCGCATTTCCTCTCCGGGGCTGCCGTAAGCTGTGCTGGGACGCAGGACGGAAAACTCAATCATCCAGCGGGTGTTATCCCAAAACCTCTCTACGGCGAGAATGTTGTGTCCTTTCAGCTCACGGGCTGAAATATCCCTCATAGGCGGCTCCTTTCATCGTTCCTGATCTCTCTGACGCTTTTTCTGCCATGCCTCCAGCAGCTTGATGATGGTTTCCTGCATCCGCTGGGGCGTATAGCTTTTAGGGAAATACTTTCGCAAGGTGTCAGAGGTAAATGTCACTCGGTCCAGATCGCTTTTCTTTTCCTCACCCATGATGACACGCATCATATCGAGGGTCAGATGCCCCTCCTGACTGTATTTTTTGAGCCGCTGAGCTTGAGAAAGAGAAGGGGTAGCCTGTTCGCTGTCCATGGCATCCAGCAGGTCTACCTGTTCCTCCTTTTTGAGAAAGGACAGCTCATAGGCAGGGTTCAGGGCAATCTTCTTTTCATCCACCATATCCATCAATTCAGGAATCAGCTCTGTCAGACGGATATAGCGCTGAACTTGATTTCTGCTTGAACCAGCCTGCTGAGCCAATATTTCATCGGCTCTCAACTTCGTCCCAACTTGGGACGAAGTTAAATCAACTCGCTCTCCCTGATGTTTCATGGCATCCAGCTTCATCTTGTAGGCAAATGCTCTTTCACTGGGGAGCAGACTTTCTCGTTGCAGGTTGCTGTCAACCATAATGATCGTGGCGGCATCATCATCCAAATCCCGAACAATGACCGGCATGGTCTCCTTTTCTGCCAGCTCACTGGCTCTGTGCCGCCTGTGTCCGGCTACCAGCTCATAACCGCCCTCCGGGTCCGGTCGAGCAATCGCCGGAACCAGAACGCCATACTGCTTGATACTGTCTGCGGTCTCCATCATGGCTTCGTCATCCTTGACTTTGAATGGATGCCCTTTGAACGGATGCAGTTCCGACAGCGGGATTTCTACTACTTTTTCTCTCTGAGCATCGGCACGGCTCTCCTCCGTAGAAAACAGATCATCTACCGATGCCAGTTCTACTTTTTTCGCGCTGCTTTTCAAGTTTCAACACCTCCTTCGTCAGATTTCGATACCCCTCTGCCACCTTACCGCCAGGGTCATGGACGAAAATGCTTTTTCCCTCTGCGCTAATTTCCTTTGCACGGACAGAGTGTGGAATCTCCGTTCCAAAGACTTTGATTTTACTTCCATAGGTGTCCCGCAGCAAAGCAGCAATCTCTTTGGCAAAGTTGGTGCGGTTATCCACCATCGTCAGCAGTATACCGTCAATCTGGAGCTTTGGATTGATCTGCCGTTTTACCTTGCTGACCGTAGATAAAAGCTGTTCCAGTCCTTTGGCGGGCAGATACTCTGCCTGAACGGGAATTATGATCCTGTTCGCAGCCGCCAGCGCATTGACCGTAAGCATCCCCAACGAGGGCTGACAGTCAATCAGGATATGGGAATATTGTCCCTTCAGTGTGTCCAGATATTGCCGTAAAACCGTTTCACGGCTCATGGCGTTTACCAGAGAAACCTCCATACCGGAAAGCTGAATATCCGCAGGCATCAGGTCAACGCCTTCTGCATGATGCAGAATACCTTCTCCGGGGCGTATAGGCTGATCCATCAGAATTTTGCCCATTGCATCCGACAGTGTAAATGGCAGCTTGTCCGGTTGCGGATTTCCCAAGCTGATTGTCAGACTTCCTTGTGGGTCCCCGTCGATCAGAAGCACTTTCTTTCCGGCCTGTGCCAGACCTATTCCCAAGTTCGCACAGGTTGTTGTTTTGCCAACGCCGCCTTTCTGGTTGGCGATGGCGATGATTTGCGTGTTCAAATAAACCTCCTCCTTCTACAAAAAATATCCCTATTCCGAAAAATAGGGATGAAAAAAGCCGCTTACTCAAATAAATGAATAAACGGCTATGTAAGAAATATTCGATTGTAAGTAAAGTTTTATATCACTGCAAAATAACGAAGTGCATCTTTGATTGCTTCTACCTTTTCTGGTGTCGGATGTTTCCTCGGCTGTTTCAATTCTTCTACCGCATTAGGAGCATCATACATCGGCAATCCCAAATTTCGCTTTACCTCTGCGATATATGCGGTATGTACCTTGAAGCCGTATTTCGCTTCTATGTACTCCTTAATCATTTTGTAGGTCACTTTTTCTTTGGGCTTGTACGCTTCGGCTCTTTTAGCAATACTATCTACCGGAATCTTGCCCTCGCCCTCTCCAAACTCCACATCAATGTGGATATAACTGTCGGCTTTTTTGTGGGACAAAAGAACTACCGTCTCCACATGATAAGTTCCCGGGAACAAATCCACCCCGCTGATCTTCTCCACTTTATATCCACGTCCCTGTATCATCTCCAGATCCCGTGCCAGACTGGTCGGTTTGCATGCAATATATACCAGACGTTCCACGCCGAAATTCAGGATCTTCATAAGTGCCTTCGGATTCACGCCGTCTCTCGGTGGATCGAGCATGATCAGATCCGGAACTTCGCCCAGTTCATCAATGACTTTCAATACATCGCCTGCCCAGAATGTACAATTGTCCAGATTATTTAACTTCGCATTTTCTTTTGCTGCCTCTACCGCTTCTTCTACAATCTCCACACCAACCACTTTCTTCGCAACCGGTGCGAGGATCTGTGCGATCGTTCCTGTTCCACTGTACAGATCGAAGACAACTTTTTCATTCGTATCTCCGATGTATTCTCTGGCTGTCTCATACAAGACTTCCGCTCCCAGCGAATTAGTCTGGAAGAATGAGAATGGTGTGATCTTGAATTTTAATCCAAGTAATTCCTCGTAGAAATAATCCTGTCCGAACAGGACTTCTGTTCCTTCGTCTTTTACGACATCTGCAAGGCTGTCGTTCTTTGTATGCAGGATTCCGACCAATGTTCCATCAAAGTTCATTGCTGTCATCTTTTCCAGCCATGCATCCTTAAATGTCTGGATTTTTTTCATTGCCTCTGCTGGGTCAACTCCGAGTTCTGCCGTATCGGATGCTGTGACCAGATCCACCAGGATTTCTCCTGTCTTTACTGCTTTTCTTACCAGCAGGTGGCGGAAATATCCGACATGACGCATGCGGTGATAATATGGAAGGCCTGATTCTCTGGCACATTCCAGTGTACATGCAAGAATTTTCCTGTAATCTTCATCTACAATCTGACAATCCGTTACATTAACAATATCATGAAAACTTCCTCTTTTGTGCATGCCAAGTGCCAGCGGTCCGTCTTTGTATTCATCTCCGAATGAGAATTCCATCTTGTTACGGTATTCGGATCTGACCGGACTTGGTTTGATGCCTTCCCAGATATATTCACCATTTACCGCTTCATCCATCATCTTTTTCACCTGCTCATTTTTCATCGCAAGCTGCTCCTCATATGGAAGATTCTGGTACGTACACCCTCCGCACTGACCGAAATGTGGACAGGCTGACGGGATCTCGCTTGCTGACGGTTCCACCACTTCTAAAAGGCGTCCCTCTGCCTTTCCTTTCCGGATCTTATTCACAGAAAATCTTACTTTCTGTCCCGGCACGCCGTTCTTTACGACTACCCATCTGTCTTCTTCCGGCACGTATATGCGCCCTTTATTTGGAAATTCCACGGATTCTATAATTCCTTCGTATACCTGTCCTTTTTTCATATATATCCTTTCTGCTGTAACTCTTTTTCTATTCTCTTATTTCAAATCATCTACTGTTCCGGTATTCTATAAAAGCTTCCATATTATCCTTTATACACGGCCTTCAGTATCGTTCCTTCCTGCTCTACCCGTACATGTTTCAGACTCTTCACATACTGGTTAAACTGGGAATATCCATAATCGCGAATTTTAAAATCTTTGTATTTCTCATACATTTTATTACCAAGTGTACTGAGTTCTACTCCTGCTTTTCCGGCTTTTTTTACGATCTGCACAACATAGCTGTCAATATTTTCCTTCAGATCCTGATCTTCTCTTAAAGTAACAGACACAATGTTGCCATGCTTTACCATCTGTATCCTTGTAAATTCTTCTAGGAATTTGGACAACATATTATATCCGTAACTACGTACATCAAAATCCGGATACAGACTTACCAATCGGCTTCCAACTTCGCCCAGTCCAGTCGGCTTGTTAATATCCTGGTTTTCAATGATCATCTTGATGATCGCATCTTCAATCTTCTCCTTGCTACGTTTGTCATGTGATGTCTCATTCTTTGTGGTTCCAGGATTCTGTTCACTCATCAGATTTTCTAAGATTGTAAATTTATCACACGCTTTTCGAAATGGCTCCGGCGTCTTATTCTCTCCCATACCGATGACCATCTTTCCACTTTCTCTTAATCTGCTTACCAGCCTTGTAAAATCGCTGTCACTGGATACGATACAGAAACCGTCGACATCATTGGTATACAAAATATCCATTGCGTCAATGATCATAGCCGAATCAGTTGAGTTCTTCCCCTGTGTATAGCTAAACTGCTGGATCGGCGTGATTGAATTCGTTAAAAGTTCATCCTTCCAACTCGAATGCTGCGTGCTGGTCCAGTCTCCATATATTCTTTTGTATGTAATAATCCCGTATTTTGACAACTCTGTCAATATTGGTTTGATGTATTTTGCTGATACATTATCCGCATCGATCAGCAGTGCATAACACTGTTCTTCCATTCTTTCCCTCCCGTTACTTATTTATATATCTATATAACCTTGCCTTTTATTTTATATGTTCATAGATTTATATCTTCGGATTGTATTGGATTGCACTCGAGACCGCAAGAGAAAAGCAGGCCAGTCGCCTTTCTTATATCAGATCGGTTTCTAACCTGCTTCTTTCTTCACTTATTCATTCGCCCGGTTCTTATACCTGATCGTCATCATCGAAAAAGTCATCGTCGAAATCATCATCATCGAAATCGTCTTCGAAATCTTCCAGATAATCCGGGGTGAAGAAACAATATACTGCATAAGCGATTCCTGCAACTGCAGCTACAGCTCCAACTAATGCCAGGATCCAGAGTACGGTCTTGCCGTGTTTGTCCTCTTCTTTTTTATTCATCAGTTCGCTAAGCTTGGATGCTGCAATAATATCTTCTACTTTACTCATGCTTCCACGTCCTTTCCTCTGCTCTTTTGGCAAATCAATTCTGCGTTTATTATATCACTTTACATGATGTATTACTACTTATTTTTTTTAGATTTTTATTCTGAAATCTATACACATTTTTCTAATTGTATGTAATATTTTATCTGATTTCTACACTTTCTGAAGTCTGGCAAATGCTGCAAACATCTTTTTCGTTCCCGGTCCGTCAAAATCAACGGTGACTTCATAATCTCTTCCGCCTTCCGTGATCGCAGTCACGGTTCCTTCTCCGAATTTGATATGTTTCACACGGTCCCCGACTCCGTAAGGAAGCTTTCCGCCCTTCGGTGTACCGAACTGCTGTACCGGCTTCGGTGCGGTAAATGCTTTGGTCTTGAAAGCTTCTTTTGCCTGCATGAAAGAAGTCTTCACTCTTACCGGTTCGCTTTCTTCTTTCTTCTCTTTCTTTGTGGACGGTCCTGTTTCCAGAAGTTCTAACGGAATCTCTTTTAAGAAACGGGACATTTTCTTATACTGCGTCTCGCCATGCACCATACGTTTTCTTGCGCAGGTCAGAGTCAGATCTTTCTCAGCTCTTGTGATTCCCACATAGCAGAGACGTCTTTCTTCTTCCAGTTCTGCCGGATCGTCGGCTGTGATCGTCATGTAGCTTGGGAACAGACCATCTTCCATCCCTGCCAGATATACATGTGGGAATTCCAGACCTTTCGCACTGTGCAGTGTCATCAGTACTACATAATCCGTACTTTCGTCCAGACTGTCGATATCTGCCACCAACGCTACATCTTCAAGGAAACCGCTGAGTGTCGATGCCTCATTCTGTGTCTCACAGTTTTCTTCGTAAGCTGCAATCTTGTTACGGAGCTCGTCTATGTTTTCGATTCTTGATGTTGCTTCTTCACTTTCACATTCATGGATCAGCGCATCGATATAGCCAGTTTCTTTGATGACTTCTTCCATCAGTTCGGATACACTCATATCCTGTACATCATTTTTGAAATGCTCAATCATCGCAACAAATGATTCCAGTTTTGCCTGTCCTCTTCCGATGTTCGGGATCAGATCTACAGCCCGGAGTGCGTCATAGAAACTGCATTCTCTGGATGATGCATATTCCTGCACACGGTTGATACTTGTCAGTCCGATACCGCGTTTTGGAACATTTACAATTCGTCTGACAGCCAGATCGTCTCTTCCGTTATCAATCGTCTTAAGATACGCAAGAAGATCTTTGATCTCACGTCTCGCATAGAAGTTCACGCCGCCGATGACTTTATATGGAATACTGTCACGGACGAAACGTTCCTCGAACATACGGGACTGTGCATTGGTACGATAAAGTACTGCATTATCTTTGTAACTGCAAAGTTCTTTATTGACATGACGTCTGATGTCCCCGGCTACATATTCTGCTTCTTCATAAGCAGAATCGAACTGGCGGAACTGGATCATATTTCCATCTTCGTTCTCTGTCCAGAGAGTTTTTTCTTTTCTTCCATGATTGTTCCGGATCACGGCATTGGCAGCATTCAGGATATTGCCGGTAGAACGGTAATTCTGTTCCAGTTTGATCACCTTGGTATCATCAAATACATGTTCAAAATCCAGGATGTTCTTAATGTTCGCACCGCGGAATTTATAAATGGACTGGTCATCGTCGCCAACCACGCACAGGTTACGGTACTTGGATGCCAGCAGATGGATTAGTTCGAACTGTACTGTATTCGTATCCTGATACTCGTCTACCATGATATAACGGAAACGCTCCTGATAATATTCCAGTACATCTTTCTGCGTCTGGAAAAGCTGCACCGTCTTAAACAACAGATCGTCAAAATCTAACGCATTATTTGAACGGAGCTGTTTTTCATATTCTTCATATACTTCTGCAATTTTTTTCCGGCTGTAATCCCCTTCTGCACGCATTCTGTATTCCTGCGGTGTCACCAGTTCATCCTTTGCTTTGGAAATCTCTGACAGCAGTGCTCTTTCCCGGAACATCTTCGTATCAACCTGCAGAAGCTTGCAGACTTCACGCATCAGTGTCTTCTGATCATCACTGTCGTAAATCGTGAAGTTGGTATCGTATCCAAGCAGATCAATATGGCGTCTTAAGATACGCACACACATGGAATGGAAGGTACTTACCCAGATGCTTTCGGAACCGTAGCCGACTAATTTATCGACACGTTCCCTCATCTCTCCTGCTGCCTTATTCGTAAATGTGATCGCCAGGATATTCCATGGATTCACCTGCTGCTCTTCGATCAGATAAGCAATCCTGTGCGTCAGCACTCTGGTCTTCCCGGATCCCGCACCAGCAAGGATCAGAAGTGGTCCTTCGGTATGGAATACGGCTTCTCTTTGTTGTTCATTTAATGTATCGTATATACTCAATCTTATAGTTTCCTTTCTTTCCGGTTTTCTATTCTTCTTTTTTCTTTCCGGCCTGTTCTGCTTTCGTCATGGATTCATGTTCTCTTTTTACTTCTTTATAAAGAGCCGTTGATGTCCAGTTCTGGTTCTTTGCAGTAACGATTGCCTTTAGCGGAATCTGTACTTTTTCTTTTCTCATCTGGAATAATAACTTATCCAGTGTCTGATTGTCTGCCAGCAGCATGACAATCATCTCTTCTTCAAAATCTGTCATTTCTTCATTTTTTGCATTGTCTGTCCCGGAAGTTTCTTCCACAGATGCTTCTTCCGCCACTTCTTCTTTCAGTCCGGTCAGTACTCCGATTGTTTTAGAATACTCTTCTTTTTCTACATATTTTACACGAAATCCAAGAAAGCTTCCCAACATCCCGATCTTTCTGCCTTTTTTCGTGCCTTTCAGATTATAACATAACATGATTGATCTCATATGCATTCTACCTCTTTTCGAATGTCTGTTTCCATTATAGTGATTTTAGGTGTGTTCTGCAAGGCACATTTTAAATCCTTACGAATACATGACACTACAGAAAACCTGCCCCTGGCAGCTCTTTATGAACGCATGGCGATAAAAAGCTTCCTTCCGGATCATAAGATTTTTCTTATTTTCCCAAAGGAAGCTCTTTTATTTTTCTTTATTTTTTTATGTTCTTATGCGCTGATCGCATTTCCCGTATACAGCTGATAATATCTGCCTTTCTCTTCGATCAGCTCATCATGTGTACCTCGCTCTATGATTCTTCCCTGCTCCAGTACCATAATGCAGTCGGAATTGCGGACCGTTGATAATCGGTGGGCAATGACAAATGTTGTTCTTCCGTGCATCAGCTTATCCATACCATCCTGTACGATCCGTTCTGTTCTGGTGTCGATGGAACTGGTCGCTTCATCGAGGATCAGTACCGGCGGATCGGCGATGGCTGCTCTCGCAATGGCAAGAAGCTGGCGCTGTCCCTGGCTTAAGTTCGCTCCGTCTCCGGTCAGCATCGTATCATAACCATCCGGAAGCCGGCGGATAAAGCTGTCGGCATTGGCAAGCTTTGCTGCTGCCACGATCTCTTCATCGGTCGCATCCAGTTTGCCAAAGCGGATATTGTCACGCACCGTTCCGGTGAATAAATGTGTATCCTGCAGAACGATTCCAAGTGAACGCCTGAGATCTGCTTTCTTGATCTTATTAATATTAATTCCATCATAGCGGATCTTACCGTCCTGAATATCGTAGAAACGGTTGATCAGATTGGTAATCGTCGTCTTACCTGCACCGGTCGAGCCGACGAAAGCAATCTTCTGTCCCGGTTTCGCATACAATTTGATACCATGCAATACAATTTTCTCATCATTATAGCCGAAATCCACGCCATTGAATACAACTTCACCTTTGACTTCCACATAATCCACACTGCCATCATTCTGATGTGTATGTTTCCATGCCCAGCGCTCGGTTCTTTCTTCACACTCTGTGAGCTTTCCGTCTTCTTCTTTCGCATTGACCAGTGTTACATAGCCTTCATCCAGCTCTTCTTTTTCATCCATCAGACGGAAGATACGATCAGCCCCGGCCATTGCCATAACGATTGCATTCATCTGCATACTGATCTGATTGATCGGCATACTGAAGCTCTTATTAAATGTCAGGAAACTCGCCAGTCCTCCAAGCGTAAATCCTCCGACTTTTCCAAGTGCCAGCACACCTCCGACGATCGCACAGATTACATAACTGATATTTCCAATCTGTGCATTGATCGGTCCTAAGAAGTTGGCAAATGTATTCGCTCTGTCTGCGCTGATATATAACTCATCATTCAGTTTCTTGAAATTCTGCATATTCTCTTCTTCATGACAGAACACCTTTACGACCTTCTGCCCGTTCATCATCTCTTCGATGTAACCGTTCACAGTTCCCAGGTCTTTCTGCTGTTTTGCAAAATATGCCCCGCTCTGTCCTGCAGATTTCTTCGAACAGAATACCATGATTCCGACCATGACCATCGTTACGACAGTAAGCGGGATGCTTAAGATCAACATACTGATAAATACACTGACGATCGTAATCCCACTGTTTAAGAGCTGTGGCATACTCTGGCTGATCATCTGTCTCAATGTATCGATATCATTCGTATATACCGACATGATGTCACCATGTGCATGGGTATCAAAGTATTTGATCGGCAGCTTTTCCATATGTGAAAACAGATCATTTCTTAAGTTACGGAGTGTTCCCTGTGTCACATTTACCATCAGACGGTTATAACCGAACGTTGCAAGTACACCCAGCGCATAAAATGCTGCCACTTTGGCGATCGCATGTGCAAGCGGTGTAAAGTTCGGATTATCCGATAATAAAAATGGTGTAATATATTCGTCGATCAGGTTCTTCATGAACATCGTTCCCTGCACATTACAAAGTACGCTGACAACGATCAGTACTACGACACTGATGCAGTGGAATTTATAGTCTTTCAATACATATTTCATAAGGCGGAGGAATAATTCACCCGGATTTTTTACCTGTGATTTCATTCCTCTCGGCTGTCTTCCCGGTCCCGGCATCTTATTCCCCCTCCTTCTCGTCAAAATCGCCACCACTGGTCTGTGATTCATAGACTTCACGGTAGATATCATTCTGTTCCAGTAATTCTTCATGTGTACCGAATCCATTGACCTTACCGTCTTCCATAACGATGATACGGTCCGCATCCTGTACACTGGAGATTCTCTGTGCAATGATCAGTTTCGTCGTATCCGGAATCTCTTCACGGAATGCTCTCCGGATCTTCGCATCCGTTGCGGTATCTACCGCACTGGTACTGTCATCCAGGATCAGTACTTTGGGCTTCTTAAGTAATGCTCTTGCGATACAAAGTCTCTGTTTCTGACCTCCGGATACGTTGCTTCCGCCCTGCTCGATATAGGTCTCATATCCTTTCGGGAAACGGTCGATGAACTCATCCGCACATGCAAGTTCACACGCGTGTCTGCATTCTTCCAGAGTTGCCTCCTTGTCTCCCCAACGGAGATTATCAAGGATTGTTCCAGAGAACAGCACGTTATTCTGTAAGACTACTGATACCTGATTACGAAGCACTTCTATATCATAGTCTTTGACATTTTTGCCACCAACCAGTACTTCGCCTTTCGTCACATCGTAAAGACGGCTGATCAGGTTAACCAGACTCGTCTTGGCACTTCCTGTTCCTCCGATGATTCCGATTGTCTCACCGGAACGGATCTTCAGATCAATATCTTCCAGTACCGGTTCGTCACTGTCCTTTTTATACGCAAAGTCCACATGACGGAATTCAATACTTCCGTCTTCCACTTTCATGAACGGATGTTCCGGATTCTTAAGATCACTCGTCTCATTTAACACTTCGGAGATACGTTTCGCACTTGCCATACTCATTGTGATCATAATGAATACCATGGAAAGCATCATCAGGCTCATCAGGATATTCATACAATATGTAAGAAGACTCATCAGTTCTCCTGTCGTCAGGGAATTACTTGCGATCATCTTTGCTCCGAACCAGCTCACTAACAGGATACACGTGTATACCGCTGTCTGCATCATCGGGGCATTGAATACCAGGTTTGTCTCTGCTTTTACAAAAATGTTATAGATATTCTCACTTGCTCTTCTTAACTTGGATGTCTCCTGTTCCTCTCTTACATATGCCTTTACGACACGGATCGCAGATACATTTTCCTGTACAGACTCATTCAGGTCATCGTACTTTGGAAATGCCTGCTGGAAATATTTTGTCGCATGGCTCATGATCAGGAATAACAATATTCCAAGAATAATAACCGCTACAAGATAGATGCATGCAAGTCTTGCATTGATCGTAAATGCCATGACCATCGCACAGATCATACTTGCCGGTGCTCTGGTGAACATACGCAGAATCATCTGGTATGCATTCTGTATATTGGTTACATCTGTTGTCATTCTGGTTACAAGTCCCGCCGTGCTGAATTTATCAATATTCGCAAATGAAAATGTCTGAATATTGTTAAACATCGCCTCTCGTAAGTTTCTTGCAAATCCTGCCGATGCTTTTGCACCGTATCTTCCGCCCATCATTCCGGCGAATAATCCGATGGCCGCTGCAACGACCATGATCCCGCCGACCTTGTAAATATGCTGGATGTCCCCGGCATTGACACCTTTATCGATGATCGATGCCATCAGAAACGGGATGATCATCTCCATCAATACCTCAAGGATCATAAAGAGCGGAGTTGCAATGGATGCTGCTTTGAATTCTTTGATCTGTTTTGCTAATGTCTTAATCATTCCATTTACGCCCTTTCTGTTTCATTTATTGTTTTATAGTTACATTTATAACTCCGATTTTCCGGATTACCTGACTTCATATTTCTTCACATTCTGATTGATCCGGTCTAATACCTTATAAAAAATATGAAGTTCTTCTTCTGATATTCCTTCGGAAAGCTCTTCTTCGATATGCTCCACAATATCTTCAAAAGATTCCTGGCTTGCAATCCCTTTTTCTGTCAGGATTACTTTTTTTAACCTGGCATCCTGTTTTACCGATTCTCTTTTTACGAATCCCTTCTTTTCCATTAATTGGATCAGATTCGTAACCGTAGATCTCCCTACTGCAAATCTTTGTTCAATATCCTTCTGAAAAATATCCTGCTCCCGGTTCTCATACAGATACCGTATGATCCAGCCATGCATCATCGTCACTTCATCCACTCCGGATTTTCTGACATGTGCTGACAGATTTCTTGACAGTTTCAGATCCGTACAATGAATTTCCGGGCCAATCTTTCTGTCTTCTTCTTTCACATTACCATCCTTTCTCTATTTGTCAAAAAATGTTTGCTTTCGAATTGTTCGTTATCAAATTGTTTGCTTTCAAACATATTTTATCATCATACTTAAGAATGTCAACACTTTCCACAAATTTCAGAAAATTTTTTCAACATTTTTCCCTTTCTGTATTCAAAAAAATGCTTGCTATCTAGTTTTCAAAACTATATAATAATTACATTGAGGTGATAAGAATGACAATAGACACAAAAGATATGCTGAACAGCATTTTATCAAGCATCTCACGAATTGATTACGTGAGGCCGGATGACATTCCGAATATAGATTTGTACATGGATCAGGTTACTACCTTTATGGAAAAAGAACTGGCATCCAGTAAACGCCACGAAGATGATAAGATTCTTACCAAGACAATGATCAATAATTACGCCAAGAATAATCTTCTTCCACCACCGGTGAAGAAAAAGTATTCCAAAGAACATTTACTGGTAATGATCTTTATCTATTATTTTAAGAATTTTCTTTCTATTAAAGATATTGAAACCATGTTAACACCTATTACAGATAAATACTTCGATACCGACAAAGATTTTGATATCACTTCTATTTATAAAGAAGTATGTGAACTGGAAAAATCACGGATTCCGGAATTCGAAAAAGAAATCATCCGTTCCTATAATACTTCAAAAAAATGCTTTGTCGAGGTCCCGGAAGATGACAGAGATTCTCTTCAGTTATTTGCATTCATCTGTAATCTGAGTTTTGATATTTACGTAAAAAAACAGATTGTCGAAAAATTATTGGATAATTTCCCCGATCTGCTTCATTCCGAAAAGAAAAATTCAAATAAAGACACGAAAAAAAAGAAATAGGGCACAAGGTCCTATTTCTTTTTTTCACGTCTTATTCTGCTTTTTCTTCTTTGGCTTCCCCAAGTCCAATTCTTTCAAAGACCATATCATATCCGTCATTTCCATAATTCAAGGAACGATTCACACGACTGATCGTTGCTGTAGAAGCACCTGTCTTCTCTGCAATCTCAAGATAGGTTTTGTGTTCTCTTAACATCTTTGCAACTTCAAATCGCTGTGATAATGAAAGTAATTCATTAATCGTACAGATATCTTCAAAAAATGTATAACACTCCTCTTTATCTTCGAGGCTTAAAATTCCCTGAAACAGATAGTCAACTGCCTCTGTTCTGATTTTCTTACTCATAGCATTATCTCCTTTTGTAGCAGATTCATTACTGTTACATTTTAACACACTAAATTCATAAAATCTATAGCTTTTTGCCATATTTTATACAAGCTTTCAATTTTTCCAGTGAAAGATTGGCAATCAGTTCCTCCGGAAAATTTGCTTTCTTCAAGATTTCTTCCGCGTATGGATATTCTGCAATATCTGCATCCACATGAGAATCACTTCCGAGTACGATCATTACTCCCTGTTCTTTACACTCCTTTACCATTCTCAGACAATTCTCTTTCGTATTCTCTCTAAAGCCATCCGGACGCAGTGACGAATTATTTACTTCCAGTAACGTTCCTGTCTTTTTTGCTTTACTTACCAGACGTTTCATATCTACAGGAAATCTTCCGTCATCCGGATGTCCAATGATGTCAACATATGGATTTTCCATAACATTCTCATATGCGGCAGTCACATTCTCTACAGTTCTTTCATCTCTGAAACATGGAATATGAATACTTGCAATTGCGATATCAAGTGTCTTAAGTACATCTTCAGAAAGATCCACTTTACCCTCCGCATTCATAATATTCAGTTCGGTTCCTAATAAAAGTTCAATTCCAAATCTCTTTCTCGGAACAATCTTTAAATTCTGAAAATAGTATAAATGACAGGTCCCTGGCATCTCCGGTGCATGTTCCGTAATCGCAAGGCCTTTTAATCCCTTATCTGCCGCTGCTTTTGCCATTTAGTACCATAAAAGTGTAGTTGTTAGAGAGGAATTAACTCTAACATCTACACTTATTTTATTATAATAAGGGAAGTAGTTGGTATGACATATTGCCATTAGGATTTTCACATCCGT